>JAQGMV010000236.1 GCA_028292225.1 Betaproteobacteria bacterium | reverse complement strand
TCTTCGACCGTCACCAGCTGAAAGCGCGCGCCCCAAGGCTTGACTGTCCCCGGATCCACGCTGCACGGACCAGTCGAGCCGTGACACCCGCCGAGGTTGTTCACTCCGATCACGAAGAAGCGGTCGGTGTCGACGGGTTTGCCGGGGCCGATCATGTTGTCCCACCAGCCGACGTTCTTGACGTCGTCGGCATAGACGCCCGCGACGTGGTGGGACGCGTTGAGCGCGTGGCAGATCAGCACTGCATTCGAGCGGTCGGCGTTGAGCGTGCCGTAGGTCTCGTAGGCGAGCTCGTACTCTTCGATGACCGCGCCGCTTTTCAGCCGCAGCGGCTCGGTGAAGCGCGCGATGCGCGGCGTGACGATGCCGACCGAGCGGCTGTCAGGCGCGTTGTCGTTGACGCTGTCCAAGGGGATGAGAGGCTCCAAAAACAAAAACCCGGTGAGCGAGTTACGCTTGCACCGGGTTCGAGAGACTGCTGGGCATCTCTTTAGCCGGATTTATTACGCGCCCGCAAGCTGATCTCAAATCGGCGCGACAAACTGGGGTCAACCTTACCGGCCGGCCTTGCCATTGTCAACGCACCCCGGCTCAAGCATTCAGCCGATCGAGCATCATCCTCAAGCGGTCGGGATCGCTTTCCCGCAGCATGCGCAGCGCCAGCGGCTTCACGTGCGCGAGGCTCGACTGGAGCACGCGCTGCTTCACGTCCAGCAGATGCGCCGAGTGCATCGAGTACTGCCGCAGCCCCAGCCCCAGGAGGAGCCGGGTCAGCGAGAGATCGCCGGCCATCTCTCCGCACAGCGCGACCGGCACGTTCGCCTTGTCGGCCGTTTTCAGGACGTGCGCGATGAGCGAGAGCACCGCGGGGTGCAGCGGATCGTAGAGATGCGCCACCGCGTCGTCGGTGCGGTCGACCGCGAGGGTGTACTGGATCAGATCGTTGGTCCCGATCGAGAGGAAGTCGAGCTTGCTCGTGAAGATGCCGAGCGCGAGCGCCGCCGCGGGTATTTCGATCATCCCGCCGACCTTCACTTCGCGATCGAAGGGCACGCCTTGCACGTCGAGGCTCGCCTTGGCCTGCGAGATGAGCTGGAGGGTCTGCTCGACCTCCCGCACGCTCGCGAGCATCGGGATCAGGATGTTGACCTTGCCGTGGTGCGACGCGCGCAGCAGCGCGCGAAGCTGGATCACGAAGCGCTGCGGCTCGATGAGGCACAGCCTGATCGCGCGCAGTCCCAGCGCCGGATTGGTCACGAAGCGCTGCGCCTCCGCGGGCCCCTTGTCGGCGCCGAGGTCGTAGGTGCGGATGGTGACCGGCAGCCCTTCCATCTCCCGCACGACCCTGCGGTAGGCCTCGAACTGCTCGTCCTCGTCGGGGAGCTGCGAGCGGTTGAGGAACAGGAACTCGCTGCGGAAAAGGCCGATTCCCGTCGCGCCGTTTTCCCTCGCCTGCGTCACGTCGTCGGGGAGCTCGATGTTCGCCTGGAGCTCGACCGTCAGGCCGTCGAGCGTCGTCGCGCGCATGTAGCGCAGGCGCTTCAGCTTCTGCCGCTCGAGGTCGAACTGGTGCTGGCGCAGCTCGTACTCGGCGAGGGTCTGGGTGTCCGGGTCGACGATGACTACACCCTGCGTCCCGTCGACGATGATGAGCTCGTTCTCGCGGATGAGCTGGCGCGCCTGGTGAAGCGCGACGATCGAGGGGATGTTCAGGCTGCGCGCGACGACGGCGGTGTGCGAAGTCGTGCCGCCGAGGTCGGTGATGAAGCTCGCGAAGTGGTGCTGCTTGAACTGCACCACGTCGGCAGGCGACAGGTCGTGCGCGACGAGGATGGGTTTGCGGTCGTCTCCCGTCTGCGGGGGCATGTAGCCGGGGTGCCCGAGCAGCGATTTCATGACGCGCTCAACCACCTGGATGACGTCGTTGCGCCGTTCGCGCAGATAGGTGTCCTCGATCTGGTCGAACTGCGCGAGCAGAGCGTCCATCTGGACTTTCAGCGCCCATTCGGCGTTGCACTGCTCGTTCTCGATGATGTTGCGCGGCGCGACCGACAGCATCGCATCGTTGAGGATCATGAGGTGCACGTCGATGAAGCCGACGAATTCGGCAGGCGCCGTGAGCGGCACCGTTCCCCTCAGGCGCGTGAGCTCGGCGCGGACGCTCCCGACCGCGTTGTCGAAGCGCTTCACCTCGTCCGGGATCTGGTGCACCGGAACGAGGTAGTGCGCGGCCTCGAGCTGCGCGTGCGAGATCAGGTGCGCGTGCCCGATCGCGATGCCGCCGGAGACCGGGATGCCGTGTAACGCGAAGGTCATTGCAGTGTTGAGTGCTTAATGTTTAGTGATTAGTGAAGACCCAGCGGGTGCGACGTCACTCACAACTTAACGCTTAACACTAAACACTCGCGAAGCCTATTCCTCTTCGTCGAAGCGGTTCGCGATGAGCGCCTCGATCGCCCGCATCGCTTCTTCCTCGTCCGCGCCGTCGGTCTCGACGACCACCGTCGTGCCTTTGGCTGCGGCGAGCATCATGACGCCCATGATGCTCTTGGCGTTGACGCGGCGGCCGTTGCGGCTCATCCAGACGTCCGCTTCGAAGCGGCCGGCGACCTGGGTGAGCTTGGCTGAAGCCCGGGCGTGCAGCCCGAGCCTGTTGATGATCTCAACTTCCCGTTGCAGCATTGTGCAGGGTCAGCGGTGGGATGCGCAGCACGCCTTCGCAGCCGCCGCTGACCGCTTTGATCAGCAGGGTGGCGAGGGGCTTTTCGCGATAGGTCAGCGCCCGGATGAGCATCGGCAGGTTCACCCCTGCGACACCTTCGACGCGTCCCGGGATGAGCAGCTTTGCCGCGATGTTCGAGGGCGATCCGCCGTACATGTCGGACAGGATGAGCACGCCGGCCCCGTCGTCGAGCTCCTTCACGAGGGCGCGCGCCTGCGGAAGCATGAGGAGCGGGTCGTCCTGCGCGGTGACGCCGAGCTGTCTCAATCGCGGCGGGCGTTTGTTCAGGACGTGACTGGCGCAATGGATCAGGCTTTCGCCGAGCGTTCCGTGCGCGATGATCAGAATACCTACCATAAGATAATTCTACGCCGCTCCTGCAGCATCCCGGCCTTCGGCCGCGATGCCTTCGGGCGCACAAGGCACGCCTAGGCGGCTATGGCCGCTAGGTACCATCTACGCGCCAACCCCTGTGCGTTCCAACTCGTCGAGCATCATCCCTGCGACGTTGAAGCCGGTCTGCTCGGTGATCTCGACGAAACACGTGGGGCTGGTGACGTTGACTTCGGTCAGGTACTCGCCGATCACGTCGAGGCCGACGAGGCTGAGGCCGTCGCTGAAGAGCTGCGGCGCGAGCGTCTCGGCGATCTCGCGATCCCGCGCGGTCAGCGGCCGTGCGACACCGGTGCCGCCAGCGGCAAGATTGCCTCGGGTCTCGCCGGGCTTGGGGATGCGCGCGAGCGCGAAAGGCACGGGCTTGCCGCCGATGAGCAGCACGCGCTTGTCGCCGTCGCGGATCTCCGGGATGTAGCGCTGCGCCATGATCGTCTGCGCCCCGTGCAGCGTGAGGGTCTCGATGATCACGCTCAGGTTGGGATCGTCGTGGCGCACGCGGAATATCGACGCGCCGCCCATTCCGTGCAGCGGCTTGAGTATGGCGTCCCCGTGCTCGGCGATGAAATCGCGGATCGGGGTCTCGCGCCGGGCGACCAAGGTCGGCGCGGTGAACTGCGGAAAGCGCGCAATCGCCATCTTCTCGTTGTGGTCGCGGATCGCGCGCGGACGATTGACCACTCGCGCGCCTTGCGTCTCCGCAAGCTCGAGCAGATACGTGCTGTACACGTATTCCATGTCGAAAGGCGGGTCCTTGCGCATGAGGACCGCATCGAACGCCGTCAGCGGCTGCTCGGCGGCGGGCTCGAGTACGTACCACGCCTCGGTTTCCTGTCCCGTGAGATGCAGGCGCGAGGCGTTGCCGGTCACACCGGTCTTACGCCATGCGAGATCGTGCTGATGGAGCGCATACAGCTCGTGGCCGCGCTGCGCGGCCTCGCGCATCATTGCGTAGGTGCTGTCCTTGTAGAGCTTGAACTCGTCGAGCGGGTCGACGATGAAAGCCAGCTTCACCCGTTCACCGCCGCCGGCGACGGCACGGCGTCCGCCGCGTCCTCGGTGCGCTCGAGCTCGATCGCCGAGGCGAGCAGCGCGAGACGCGCGACGACGCCGTATGCATAGAAGCGGTTCGGCGGGCAGCCGGGATCGTCGGGATTGGGCGAAGAGCACGGCGAAGCGAATGCGAGCGGGGCGAAATGCATTCCGGGCGCGTTCAGGTTCTCGTCCTTGCCGCGGGCGGTGTGGACGCGGTAGAAGCCGCCGACGACGAAGTGATCGATCATGTAGACGACCGGCTCGGCGACCGCGTCATCGACGGTCTCGAAGGTGTACACGCCTTCCTGCACGATGACGTCGTGCACTTCCAGGCCTTCCTTGACCACCGACATCTTGTTGCGCTGCTTGCGGTTGAGTCCGCGCACTTCGGAGGGGTCTTTCACGGTCATGATCCCCATGCCGTAGGTGCCCGCGTCCGCCTTGACGATCACGAAAGGATCGGCGTCGATCTTGTATTCCTTGTACTTCGCGCGGATGTCGTCGAGGATCTCGGCGACGTAACCTTCGAGACACTCCTCGCCTTTGCGCGCGTGGAAATCGATGCGGCCGCACTTCTCGAAGTACGGGTTGATCAGCCACGGGTCGATGCCGATCTCGCCCGCGAAATCCTCCGCGACTTCGCGATACGCCGCGAAGTGATTGGATTTGCGGCGAACCGCCCAGCCGGCGTGCAGCGGCGGCAGGACCGACTGCTCGACGCCGCGCAGGATGTTCGGAATTCCGGCGGAGAGATCGTTGTTGAGCAGCACGACGCACGGGTCGAAGTCGCCGACGACGAGCCGGTTGCCTCTGCGTTCCAGCGGTTCGAGCTTCAGCTTGGAGCCGTCGGGAAGGTCGATGTCGGTCGGCTTGTCGATCTCGGGAAGCATGCTGCCGATGCGCACGACCATGCCGGCGTGCCGCAGGATCTTGGCGAGGGTCGCGACGTTCTGGAGGTAGAACAGGTTGCGGGTGTGGTTCTCGGGCACGAGCACCGCGCCGCGGGCGTCGGGGCAGACCTTCTCGAGCGCCGTCATCGCCGCCTGGACGCACAGCGGGTGGAACTCGGGATTCAGGTTGTTGAAGCCGCCGGGGAAGAGGTTCGTGTCCACCGGCGCGATCTTGAAACCGCTGTTGCGAAGATCGACCGAGCAGTAAAACGGGGTCTCGTGCTCCTGCCAGCGCGTGCGCATCCAGTGCTCGATGGCCGGCGTCGCGCCGAGCAGGTGACGCTCGAGCTCGGGGAGGGGACCGGTCAGCGCGGTGGCAAGTCTGGGTACGCTCATCGGGAGCTTCCTACTGGAAAGGACGGCAATTGTAGCAAGACCGCCGGGCGCCGCCTGAGCCGCGCCGGCGGCCCGGTGTCCTGCAAGAGTCAAACCCTTCTTGGACCCCGGCATCGGTGCTATGGCTTCGCACGTCTGCCTGGCGGCAGGCTCACGGGTGCGCAGGCTGCGGGCGCCTCCTAGAGGGACCTAACTGATGCCTCGCCGTCCGCGGCAGCAAGTTAAAGCACATTCCAGGGTTGTCATCGTTCTTCAGAATAGCCTCTCACGTTCGGAGATATCCGCAGCAAGCGCTGCACGAGAAACCACCGGTCCAGTGCGTCAACGGGTTCGGGGTCATTTCGGCTCCGCCGATGGATGATCGAGATGCAGCTTCA
>JAQGMV010000224.1 GCA_028292225.1 Betaproteobacteria bacterium | reverse complement strand
TTTCGCGCCCTGTGGATCACGCGTATCAACGCCGCGGTTCGCGAGCACGGAATGTCGTACAGCGTGTTCATGAACGGGCTGAAGAAAGCGCAGGTCGAGGTCGACCGCAAAGTGCTGGCGGACATCGCCGTGCTGGATAAACCGGCTTTTGCGAAGTTCGTCGAGACAGCGCGAGCCAGTCTGGGCGCATAAGAGCCGCGGCGCACACAAAAAGGAGGCTCAAAAAGCCTCCTTTTTTACGTACCGCCTCGGGTTGTCATTGCGAGGAAGCACCGTGACCGAGCCTGTCCTGAGCTTGTCGAAGGGCGATCCCGTGGCGCACGAATGCTGAATAGCGGCCGTAGCCGCATGAGAAGGGCTGTTGCGCCCCTGGCGTAGCGGAGGAGCGGCGTAGACCTTTTATGCAAGACGTCGACACGATAGTCAGTGAAGCGCTCGAGATCTTCAGCGGCATCGACGATGCCGACGAACTCGAGCAGGTCAAGGCGCGCTACCTCGGCAAGGCCGGCGCGCTCACCCAACTTTCCAAAACGCTCGGCAAGCTCGCGGCCGCCGATCGTCCCGCCATGGGCAGCCGCATCAACGCGGCGAAAGAAAAACTCGAGGACGCGCTGCGCCAGCAGCGCGAGGCGCTCCAGTCCTCGAAGCTCGAGGCGCGCCTGAAGGAAGAGGCGCTGGACGTGACGCTGCCGGGACGAGGGCAGGGCGTCGGCGCGCTGCACCCGGTGACGCGAACGCTCGAACGCGTGGAAACGCTTTTTCACTCGCTCGGATTCGAAGTCGCCGACGGTCCCGAGATCGAGACCGACTACTACAACTTCACCGCGCTCAACCAGCCCGAGAACCATCCGGCGCGCTCGATGCACGACACGTTCTATCTGGCCGACGGCAAGCATCTCCTGCGCACGCACACGTCTCCGATCCAGATCCGCTACATGGAGCAGCACCGGCCGCCGATCAAGATCATCGCGCCGGGCCGCGTCTATCGCGTCGACTCCGACGCGACCCACTCGCCGATGTTCCACCAGGTCGAAGGCCTGTGGATCGACGAGCACATCACCTTCGCCGACCTGAAAGGCGTGGTGAGTGAGTTCCTCAAGCGCTTCTTCGAGCGTGAGGACCTGAAAGTGCGATTTCGCCCGTCGTTCTTCCCGTTCACCGAGCCTTCGGCCGAAGTGGACATGAGCTTCGGGGACCGCTGGCTCGAGATCGGCGGCTGCGGCATGGTGCATCCGACGGTGCTGAAGAACGTCAACATCGACGCGCAGAAGCATCAGGGCTTCGCGTTCGGCATGGGCCTCGACCGCCTGACGATGCTGCGCTACGGCGTGAACGATCTCAGGCTGTTCTTCGAAAATGACCTGCGCTTCCTGAAGCAATTCACGTGAAATTCTCCGAAAACTGGCTGCGCACTTTCGTCAACCCGCCGCTCTCGACCCACGAGCTCGCCGACGCGATCACGTTCGCGGGGATCGAAGTCGAAGAGATCGACCCGGCTGCACCGCCGTTCGAGCAGGTCGTGGTGGGTGTAGTCCTTTCGGTCGAAAAGCATCCGGACGCCGAGCGGCTCTCGGTGTGCCAGGTGAACGTCGGCGTCGCGCCGCTGGCGATCGTGTGCGGCGCACCGAACGTGCGCGCGGGAATGAAAGTGCCGACGGCGCTCGTCGGCGCCAAGCTTCCCGGCATCGAGATCAAGGCCGCCAAAGTCCGAGGTGTCGAGTCGCACGGAATGCTGTGCTCTGAGAAAGAGCTCGGTCTCTCCGAGGAAGCCTCGGGGCTCATGGTTCTGCCGGAAGACTCGCAGGTCGGCATGAGCGTGCGCGAGCTGCTCGACCTCGACGACCACATACTCACGACGAAGCCGACGCCCAATCGCGGGGACTGCCTCTCGATACTCGGCATGTCGCGCGAAGTCGCCGCCATCACGAGTGCGCCGGCGAATGCGCCGCGGATCAAACCCGCCGCCGCTGCGATAGAAGACGCGCTGAGCGTCACGCTCGATGCGCCCGACGCGTGCCCGCGCTATTGCGGCAGGCTCGTCAAAGGCGTCGACGCCACGGCCCCGACACCGCGCTGGATGCGCTCGCGGCTCGAGCGCAGCGGCATCCGTTCGATCAGCGCGATCGTCGACATCACCAACTTCGTCATGCTCGAGCTCGGCCAGCCGCTGCACGCGTTCGATGCCTTGACGCTCGAAGGCGGCATCCACGTGAGGTTTGCCGCGCCCGGTGAGAAGCTCGAGCTCCTCAACGGCCAGACTCCGGCGCTCGGTCCCGGCTATCTCGTCATCGCGGATGAGAAAAAAGCGGTGGCGCTCGCGGGCATCATGGGCGGCGCGCAGACCGCGGTCGACGACTGCACGCGCGACATCTTCCTCGAGAGCGCGTATTTCGCGCCCGAAGCGATCGCCGGCAAGTCGCGGCTGCTCGGGTTCGGCTCGGATTCTTCGTTCCGGTTCGAGCGCGGCGTGGATTTCGGCGGGACGCCGCGCGCGCTCGAGCGCGCCACGCAGCTCGTGCGCGAGATCTGCGGCGGCGACGCGGGGCCGGTGACCGAAGCGCTGGCGGCGCTGCCCGAGCGCAACCCGGTCACGCTGCGCCTCGCGCGAGCCGAGAGCGTCCTCGGGATCGCGCTCGAAGCGCGCGACGTCGAAGACATCCTGCATCGTCTCGGCTTCACCGTGAAAAGCCATGACGAGGTATTCGTCGTCACGCCCCCGACCTGGCGCTTCGACATCGCGATCGAGGAAGACCTGATCGAGGAGATCGCGCGTATCCACGGTTACGACAACATTCCGGCCGCCGCGCCCGTTGCGCCGGCGACGATGCTGCGCGCACCGGAGGCCACGCGCACGCGCGCTGCGCTGCGCGCGCTCATCGCCGCGCGCGACTACACCGAAGTCGTCACTTACAGCTTCATCGACAGCCGCTGGGAAGCCGATTTCTGCGGCAACACCCATCCGGTCGCACTGGCCAATCCGATCGCGAGCCAGATGAGCGTGATGCGCTCGAGCGTCATTCCCGGGCTCGTCGATGCGGTTGCGTTCAACGTGCGCCACAAGCAGTCGCGAGTGCGCGTCTTCGAGATCGGCCGCTGCTTCCGTAAAGCCGGCGACGATTACGCGCAGCCGGTTCGCATCGGCGCGGCCGCATACGGGGATGCGCACCCGGAGCAGTGGGGGGCGCCATCGCGCCGCGTCGACTTCTACGACGTCAAAGGCGATCTCGAAGCGCTGTTTGCGCCCCGGGAGCCACGCTTCGAAGCAGCCGAGCACCCGGCGCTGCATCCGGGCAAGTCCGCGCACCTCATCGTCGGCACGCAGGTGGTCGGCTGGATCGGCGAGCTTCATCCGCGGTGGCAGCAGAAATACGATCTGCCGCTTGCGCCGGTGCTCTTCGAGGTCGAGTACGACGCGCTCGCGGCAGCGCTCGTCCCCGTGTATCACGAGATCCCGAAATTCCCGCCGGTGCGCCGCGACGTGGCTGCGCTGTTCGATGAACAGGTGCCGTTCCAGGCCGTTCTCGAAGCGCTCAAAGCGCACGCGCCGGCCATCGTTACCGACGTCAGGCTCTTCGATGTCTACCGCGGAAAGGACCTGGAAAAAGGGAGAAAAAGTCTTGCATTCAGGGTGTTATTGCAGGATACTCGAAAGACTCTGACCGACGCTGAAGTGGAAGCGGCGGTCTCCCAGCTCCGAGACGTGCTGCGTCAGCGGTTCGACGCCAAGCTTCGCTGACAAGGGACATGATGACCTTAACGAAGGCCGAACTGGCCGACCTGCTCTTCGAGAAAGTGGGCTTCAACAAGCGCGAAGCGAAGGACATGGTCGAGTCGTTCTTCGAGGAAGTCCGCACCGCGCTCGAGGCCGGCAAAGGCGTCAAGCTGTCCGGGTTCGGCAATTTCCAGCTTCGTGACAAGCCCCAGCGGCCCGGCCGCAACCCCAAGACCGGGGAGGAGATCCCGATCACCGCGCGCCGGGTGGTCACCTTCCACGCCTCCCAGAAGCTCAAAGCGATGGTCGAAGAGAAGTACGGCGACGCGAATGGAACAGAGCAGCCACAACCACATTAAAGTGCCGCTGCCGCCGATCCCGGCGAAGCGCTACTTCACGATCGGCGAAGTGAGCGAGCTGTGCGGCGTGAAGCCGCACGTGCTGCGCTACTGGGAGCAGGAATTCACCCAGTTGAAGCCCGTGAAGCGCCGCGGCAACCGCCGCTATTACCAGCACCACGAGGTGCTGCTGATCCGCCGCATCCGCGAGCTCCT
>JAQGMV010000189.1 GCA_028292225.1 Betaproteobacteria bacterium | reverse complement strand
GTCGCCCACTTCCCGAGCTCGGACTTGATGGTGCGCCCGAAGTCTTCCGGTGTGCCGCCGGTGATGTCGATTCCCTGCGCGGCGAGGATGTCCCTCACCTCGGAAAGCTTGAGTATCGCCGCGATCTCGAGATTGAGCCTCGTCACCACCTCGCGCGGCGTGTTCGCGGGTGCGACGATGCCGTACCACGCGCTCGATTCGAAGCGCGGCAGGGTCTCCGCGAAGGCCGGCACGTCGGGCGCCGCGTCCGAGCGCCTCGCGCCGGTCATCCCGATGGCAGTGAGCTTGCCGGCTTTCACATGGCCGACGACCGACGGCATGCTGACGAACATCAGCGGCACCTGCCCGCCGAGCACGTCGACGACACCCGGCGCGGCGCCTTTATACGGGATGTGCGCGAGATCGATTCCCGCTTCGATCTTGAGCAGCTCCGCGGACAGATGCGCGGTCGACCCGCTCCCGGGCGATGCGTACTGCAACTGCCCCGGCTTCGCTTTCGCGAGCGCGATGAGCTCCTTCAGCGATTTCGCCGGCAGCGAAGGATGCCCGACGAGGATGTTGGGAACCGAGCCTCCGAGGATGACCGGCGCGAAGTCACGCACCGGGTCGTAAGGCACTTTCGCGTAGAGGCTCGGGTTGACGGCAAGCTGTGCGCTTGCGGCGAAGAAGAGCGTGTAGCCGTCCGGCGCCGCCCGCGCGGCGATCTCCGCGGCGATGTTGCCGCCGGCGCCGGGGCGGTTGTCGATGATGGTCTGCTGACCCAGGCGCTGCGTGAGCTTCTGCCCGATCGTGCGCGCCATGATGTCGGTCGCGCCGCCCGGTGGAAACGGCACGATGATGCGGATGGGGCGGGAGGGGAATCGCGGCGTAGCGGTTTGCGCGTAAGTGTGCATCGGCAGCGTGAGAACCGCAGCAACTGTCAGCGCGAACTTCCTGATCATCCGTCACTGCCCCTTTCGGTCATTCCGGATTCCGGATCACCTGCCCTCGCGCGCGTCCGGAATGATGATCGCTCCCGGTTCGCATGTCGCGTGTACATCAGGCACTGATCTTCCCGTCGAACATCGTGATGGGCGGATAGGCTTTCGGATCGATCATCACGTCGATGACCGTCGTAACCGGCGACCGGATTGCGTGCTCGAGCGCCGGGCGTATGTCCGCGGCTTTCTCGACCCGGATGCCCTCGCATCCGCACGCCCGCGCGATTGCCGCATGGTCGACGGGCGCGAGCTGACACGCGCTGGTGTGGTCGCCGTACAGCACGTCTTCCGCGTGCCATTGGTAGCCGAGGATCTGGTTATTCAGCACGATCACGGTCACTTTCACGCCCATGCGCTTCGCGGTTTCGAGCTCCGACCACACGTGCGCGAAACCTCCGTCACCGCTGATGCAGAACACCGGGCGGTCGGGATGCGCAACTTTCGCACCGATCGCGGCAGGGAATCCCCAGCCGAGTCCTGCCAGCCCGCGGCCTGCGAGGAATCGCTGCCCCGCGCGCTCCACGGTGAGGTAGTTCGCTGCCCAGATCGGCGAATAGCTCGCGTCGGACACGACCAGCGCATCGGGCGTGAGCATCGCGCTCAGCTCCCGCATCACGCGCTCGGGCCTCATCGGAGACGCGTCCGAGGCTGACATCGCGTCCGACTCAGCCCTGAACGCGCGTTTGGCATCAGCGATGGTTTTCTCGACCGCGGGGCGAGCGCGTGCGCGGTTCGACAGGTCCAGAATGGCAAGCGAGTGCGCGAGCGCAGCCAGCGTGAGCTTCGCGTCGCCGACGAGCCGCAGCGCTTCGTAGTTGCGCCCGACTTCCTGGCCGTCGACGTCGATGTGGATATAACGCGCCGATTTCGGAAACAGGGTCCACGAATCGGTACCGTTCTGATTGCTGCGTGCGCCGACGAAGAGGATGACGTCCGCGCGGTCGACGAGCGGCCGCAGGTGCCGGGCGTTCGCGCGCACTCCCATGAAGTAGCCGATCACGCCGACCGAAAGCGGATGGCGCTCGTCCACGGCCCCCTTGCCCATCGCGGTCGTTGCGACCGGCACGCCGGCTTTCTCCTGCAGCGCCGCGAGTGCGTCATACGCCCGCGACAGATGCACGCCGCCGCCGGCGACGACGAGCGGGTTCTTCGCGGCCGAGAGCAGTCGCGCGGCTTCTTCGATCTTCGACGGATCGGCGACGCCGCGGTCGAGCGGATACGTCCCGAGCACCGCGCGCCGCGCGGGAGCCGCATCGGCCTTCACTGCTTCGAGCAGCAGGTCCTGCGGGCACAGCAGCACCGCGGGTCCGGGCCTTCCGCCCGCAGCCGCCGTGAAAGCCATGTCGACGTAGTCCTCGATGCGGCTCGCTTCGGTCACGCGCCGCACCCACTTCGCACAGCCGCGGAAGATGTCGAGGTGGTCCAGGTCCTGGAAGGCGTTGCGGTCGGTCTGGGTGCGCCGCACGTCCTGAACGATCGCGACGATCGGGACCGAAGCCTTCAGCGCTTCGGCCAGCGGACCGACCAGCAGCGCCGCCGCAGGCCCGTTCTGCGCGGTTACGACCGCGACCTTATCGGTCGCGCGCGCGTAGCCGTCCGCCATCGCGCCGCCCGCGTTCTCGGTGCGGTACGCGATCTGCCGGATGTCGAATTCGGGTGTGACGAGATAGAGCGCGGAGGGCAGGCTCTGGCCGAACATCACTTCGACCCCGTGGCGCTTCAATGCGCGAGCGACGAGATGCGCGCCGCAAAAATCGGGAAGCTTGTGGCGCGGCGCGACCGCGGGCAGGTCGGTGCTCTTGTTCACGTGGGAATCTCCGGTGAGCCGGAGATATTACAACGCGAACGTTACGGGTACGCGCTCGACCTCAGCTGTTCGGTGCCGTCGAGCCTCTTGGTGAGGTCGATCGGATCGCCGACGCGCACCCGCGAGTGCTCGACCTGATACGCCCAAACGTCGAAGCTCGCGAGCGTGGCCACGCCGTAGAGGGTCGAGAAGGCGCCATCGACCGCGTCGAGCCCGTGCGCGATTTTCACGCGGCCGATGCGGGGCCGGTTGTAGCGCGCGTCGAACGTATGCCAATGGCCGCCGAGATACACCTCGGCGTACGCGTGAAAGTCCATCGGGATTCCCGGATCGAACACCCCGATGTCGGGCACGTGTCCGGACACATAGCGGGACGCATAGCTCAGCGCCCGGCACAGCGCGACGACGACGTGCGCGAGATCGCGGCACACCCCGAAGCCGCGCTCGACGACGTCCCAGGCGGAGATCACCGCGCTCCCCGACCCGTAGCGATACTCGATGTTCCGGTGGGTCCAGTCGGTGATCGCCCGCACCTGCTCGACGCCGCGCGGAATGTGCGCGAATTTCTCCAACGCGAAGCTCATCAGCTTGTCGGAGTCGCAATAGCGGCTCGGCATCGTATAGCGCAGGACCTCGATGGGCATGTGTTCGATAGGCACCACGTCGTCCGCCAGGCCGAAGTTGTCGAGCGCGCGAGGCACCGCGAAGATCGCATCGTGAACGATCTCGGTGCGGCCGGACATGAGCATCAGGCGATATACGACATTGCCGTGCGTGTCCTCGAGCTGCTCGGTGGGTACGCCGGCGCCGAACACGAGCTTCTCTTCGAGAATGAGCTGGCGCACGTCGAGACGCGGCTTCAACACGAGCAGCAGCGGTGCGCGCGCCGTGGTCTCATATACGAGCTTGCATCCGACCCGCACCGTGAGCTCGAGCGGGGGCGGATCGATGAGCGCTGAATTCATGAAAGCACTATGACGAAGCTGTTGCGGGTCCGCAACGCAAGGGCAAATACGGTGCCGCGAGCACCAGCGTGGTGCCCGCCGCCGTGGCACGGTGTTTGCGAGATACAGGCCGTTACTTCTGATGCAGGAGACGGCAATGATTTCGAAAACCCTCGCAGCGGCCGCAGCCGGCCTCTGCCTCACCTGGGGCGGCGCGTACGCGGGTCCCGAAGTCCAGGACTCGCAGCCCCGGGCGGCCTCTCCTGCCGAGGTTCCCGAAGCCGTAGGCGCGACGAACGACGTCATCGTGCTCGAGGTCGGCCCGATGACGCAGGGAGGCGCCGCAAGCGCCGAAGAAGCGGCGGCCATGCAGATGCTGCTGCTCCAGCTGCTGATGATGCAGTCCGAAATGGGCGGCGGCGAAATGCAGATGATCGCGCCGGGCGCAGAACCGGGCACCGCGATATAGCAGCGTTAGGTGTCGGTGGCCCGCCGGCTCCGCTTGGCGTCCTCGGGGTTGGTGTAGCGACGCTTGTATTCCATGCTCGCGGCCCAGCCGTTCTTCTGCTTCTCCGCGTGCGCGTCGAGCCGCCCGCGTGCGCGCTCGAGGAGCGCCGCGCAGTAGCGGTTCAGCCGGTAGAGCCCGACGGCGATTCGCTGTCGCAACGTCAGATCCGGCACTCGTCGGACGCGCAACCGAGGTCGCGATCTGCGGCGGCGAGCAGCCGGTCGAACGTCTCGGGCACGCGCATGACGCGGCCATGCACGTGCGGCCCGGTACCCTGCAGCCAGTACGCGTGCGTCGGATGCGAGCCGCCCGCGACGACGAAGACGATGTTCTCGGGCTTCAGCGTCACCGGCCAGGGATCGTGCGAAACACTTTCGCGCGTGATCGGATTCGAATCGATCTCGAACCACGACAGGGCGCCGCCGCGCTTCAGGTGCTCGAGCGGGATCTTCGAGTTCTCATAGAGGAATTCGCGAAGCTTCTGCTTGTTCCAGCCCTGCTCCGCCATCATCTGCGCCACCACGCGCGGCACGAGCATGATGCCCGGAGTGCCTTCCTCGTAACCCATGAGGCCGCCGAGATTCGGCGTGCGCATGTAATCGGCCATACGCCACAGCCCCTGCAGCACGTCCTCCTCCGGCGTTTCCTTGCGCGCGCTGCGGCGGCGAACGTTGGTCACGCCGGTCGCGAAGACGAGCGAGACCGAGTTGGTGCCGCGATCAAAGCCGTGGCGCTCGGTGCCGTGAGGCAGCCAGCCTTCGGGCAGCCCCTCCTCGTCTTCGGCAAAAACGACATTCGTATAGCGCATCGCACCCCAGATCGCCATCGTGCCGACACCCGGGAGTGCGCCGCCGACGTTCTGCTGCAGCATGCGCAGCGCGCGGCCGATGCTCGCGCCGGCAGGCTGTTGCGGGTCCGGGCCGAGGCAGCCGAAGCCCGAGTTCAGGCGTATCTCTTTGGCGATCGGACCGTTGACGATCACGACCGGAAAAGGCGCGCCGGAGGTGGCCTGCAACTGATCGAAGTTCGAGTTGGCTTCGAGCACGCACTCCACGGCGGCGATGAGCACCGGGAGGTATTCCGGACGTCCACCCGCCATCGCGAGGGCGATCGCGCAGGTCTCGATCGTCGTGATACCCCCGCGCGGCGGGAACTTGCCGAGCACGTGGGTACGCGGGAGCACGCTGCCCTGAAGTATCCAGTCGACGCGCTGCGGGGTCGCCGGCCACACCGGAAGGCCGTCGCCCCACAGGTTGGTGATCATGAGGTTGTTCGCCTTCATGATCGCCTCTTCATAGCTCGGCGCCTCTACGCTCACCATCTTCGCGTCGCCGCTCTCGCGCTCGAACGCCGACTTCCACCGGGTAAGCCCGTTGTAGAACTCACGCTTGCGCAGCCCGACTGCGGAGATGTCGCTGCCGGGCAGGAACATGTCGATGGGAAAAGTGACCATCGCAGCGTCGGGTGCCAAGCCCATGCCCGAAACGGCGTTCTTCATGACGCCCACGAAATCGGCCCGCGTGAGCGTGACCGTCGGGATTCCGAGGCTTTCTATCCTAGCGGCTGCACGGCCGCATGCTGTGGCGCAGGCCCCTCAACTCGCGTTGCCGACGATGACCGCGTCGACGCCGCTTTTCCTCACCGCGGCAGCGGTCTCTTCGGTGCCGATGAGGAGGTTGCCCTGCGGATAGGCGTCTACCGGCAGCACCTCGATTCCGGGGAAGTCCTGCTCGAGCATCTGCTTCAGCGCGGGCATCATCCGATAAGCCTGCCACTGATCGTTGGTGATGATGCCGATGCGCTTGCCTTCGAGCGTGTCGAGCCGGGGCGCGTGCCGCACCGAGACTTCGAGCGCGCCGGACGGATCGTAAAATTCGAGTGTGACCATGGGTACCCCCACTTCAGTGACGAATGCGAAACGATGGATGAACGCCGGCCGTTATTGTTCCACGCGCGGCGGGCTGCGTCACTGAGTCCGCGACGCGGACTTGCCCGGCCCGTAGAGCACGCGTCCGGGTCGCGCAGCGGTCATTGCGCCGTTCTCGTACACCACCTGTCCGTTCACGATCATGTGTGAAAAGCCTTCGGCATACTGGTGCGGTTTCTCGAACGTGGCGGCGTCGAGAACGCGCGCGGGGTCGAACACGGCGATGTCGGCTTTCATGCCGGGCCGGATGATGCCGCGGTCCGCGAGACCGATGCGTGTCGCGGGCATCGATGACATGCGGCGCACGGCGTCCTCCAGGGTCAGGACTTTCTTCTCACGTACGTATACGGCGAGCACGCGCGCGAACGTGCCGTAGCTGCGCGGGTGCGGCGCGCCGCGTCCGAAAATCGGCACCTCCCCGTCGGACGCGACCATCGTGGCGGGGTGCACGATGATGCGCAGCAGGTCCTCCTCGCTCATCGCGTGAAAGACGCCCTGGCAGCTTCCGTTGTCCACGATCCACGCGACGATTTCCGCCGCGTTTTCAGGCGTCGGGTCCATACCCCGCGCTTTGGCGAGCTGCGATAGATTCTTGCCGGCCAGCGACGCGTCCCAGTGGCACAGCGCCAGCACCACGTTCGCGGGATCGCCACCGCCGCGCTCAAAGCGGATGAGCTGCGCGATGGCCTCCTTGATCTTTGCGCGCAGCGCCGGGTCGCTCAGCCGCTTCTGCATCTCTTTGATTCCGCCTTCCTGCGCCCAGGCCGGTATGAGCGCGCCGTGGATGGACGTGCTCGACGCGGTGTACGGATACTGGTCTATGGTCGCGTCGACGCCGCGCGCGCGGGCTTCGTCGATGAGCTTCAGGGTCTCGACGCTTCGGCCCCAGTAGGCTTTGCCGATGATCTTGTGGTGGGAGACCTGGGTCGGCACGCCGCCGTGTTCGCCGATCGCGATCGTCTCCCTGACGCTGTCGAGCACGCGGGACGCCTCGTCGCGCATGTGCGAGGTGTGCAGTCCGCGCCACGGGCTCACCACCTTCTGCAGCTCGATGACTTCCTCGATCGGCGAATAGTTACCCGGCACGTAGAAAAGTCCGGTGCTCAGGCCGAAAGCGCCGTCGCGCATCCCCTGCGCCACCAGCTCGCGCATCCGCGCCATGTCATCGGCGGACGCGCGGCGCGAGATGAGGCCGACGACCGTCGCGCGCACCGAGCCGTGCCCGATGAAGCTGCCGATATTGAGGGACTTCTTCAGTGCTTCCAGCCTGTCGAGAAACGGCCCGAGAGGCACCGGAGAGAACCCATCCGGCCCTTCGAGCAGGGTCGTCACGCCCTGGCGCACGTAGTTGTCGGCCGTCGGCACCTCGAAGATCCCGCGTATCGCATGCGTGTGCAGGTCGATGAACCCGGGCGCGACAACATAGCCTTTGACGTCGATCACGCGTGCGGCAGGCGCGGTAATGGACGGCGCCACCAGCGCGATCGTGTCCCCGCGCACCGCGAGATCCGCCCGGTACCATGGGCTGCCGGTGCCGTCGACGATGCGCGCGTTGCGAAGGACGAGGTCGTAGGGCGCCTGCGCCGCATACGCGGCGGAAATGCTCAGGACGAGAGCAAGGCAATGTCTTATCACGAAGGAAAACAACACGCCTCCCGAGAGATGATCGAACCGATGACGAACCCGACTCATGCCGGAAATCGGGGTCTGTCCCCGATTACTGCGCTTTCGAGCCTGCCGCTTTGAATACCTTGCCGCGCATCACGATCTCGTCGCGCACGAGCCTGTCGAACTGCTCGGGCGTGGACGCTCGCGCAGTGGAGCCTTCGCGGGCGATGCGCTCCTGGTTGTCGGGCAGCATGATGATGCGGCCGATCTCCCGCGAGAGCTTGGCGATGATCGCGCGCGGGGTGCGCGCGGCGCACAACGCGCCGTACCATCCGTCGTATGAGAACCCCGGCAGGGCCGCTTCGGCGATCGTCGGCACTTCGGGCATGGCCTGCAGGCGCTGCTGTGACGTGACGCCGAGCGCCACCAGGCGGCCGCTGCGGATGAGCGGGCTCGCCACGAGTGTCGGCAACATCGAGAAATGGATGCGGCCGCTCATCGTGTCCGTCAGGGCTTCGGGCACTCCGCGATAAGGCACGTGCACGGTATCGATCTTCGCGGCGAGCTTGAAGAGCTCACCGCCGTAGTGCGTGCCGCTGCCGATCCCTGACGAGCCGTAGTTGATCTGGCCCGGCTTCTGCTGCGCCAGCGCGATCAGCTCTTTCACCGTCTTCGGGCCGTTCGGCCCGGTCACCAGCACGAGGTTGGTGACCGCCACCAGGGTCACGCCCGCGAAGTCCTTCAAGGTGTCGTAAGGCAGCTTGTCGTACAGTGCGGCCGAACCTGCGAAGGCGGAAGAAGTGAGCAGCAGCGTGTGACCGTCGGGCGCTGAAGCGGCGACGATGCCGCCCGCGACGGTACCGCCCGCGCTCGGGCGGTCGTCGACGACCACCTGCTGGCCCCATGACTCGGCGAGCCTGGGCGCGATCATGCGCGCGAGCAGGTCGCTCGCGCTGCCTGCGCTGAACGGGACGACCATGCGGATGGGGCGGGACGGAAAATCGGCGGCGGATGCCGAAGGCGACGCTGCCGCAAGGACGATCGCAAGCCACCTGTACATGCGCGTCGCTCCCGATGTCACTGCACCCGGCCGATGCTACGTGCTTTGGCTCGCCTCGTCATCGCCTGCACCGCTCACTCATCGAAATATCCGACCTTCCGGTCCGCTTCCTGCATTCAGGGCAGCTGGCGCCACTTTCCCCAATGCCGCGCCGTACCGCGGCGCACCCAGGAGTCGATACATGAAGCTTTTTGTCCTGCTCACTCTGTTCGCGCCGGGTATCGGCTTTGCTGCGGGAATCGTTCCAAAGGCGCCGTGTGAGTCAGCTCCCGTTCCTGCGTACGCTCCGGCCGGGTCGCCGCCCGCGGTATCGGCTCAGGTCCCCAAAAACAAAACGGCGCGCATCGAGGCGCCGTGCGCGGCCGACCTCGGCGACGCGTTCGATGCCGTCGTGGTGTTGTCAGGGACTTTCCACTCGAAAGCGGACGCGGGGCAGCTCCTGGAACGCCTCGGCGCGATTTCAAAGATCCAGGGACTGCGCTACTGGTCGACCACGGACAGCAAATGGGAGGAATTGATCCGGAGCTCGTATGCGCTCGAGAAGGCCGACAAAGGCTACAGGCGGCGCAGCGACTTCAGCGGTGCCGAAATGGCCACCGGAAACGAATTGTTCTACGCGCAGACCGACAACCGCTCCAAACGCGAGCTTGTCTATCGCCTGCAGGCCACGGCTGCAGGCCCTGACCGGATCGTCGTTCAGACCCGGAACATCACGGGCTTCAACGGTTTTCTCGCGAGCGTGGCGCCCGGAGATCTGCGCACCGTCCAGTTCCTGCACCGGCGCGCGAACGGCACCTGGGATTATTACCTGGCGAGCGCGGTCAAAAAAACCGTTATCGGCACCAGCGAAGCGTCGCTGGTCAATCGCGCGAATGCCTTGTACCGGCATGTGGCGGGCCAGAACATAGAGGCCGAGCCGCCGCTCGCGCCGTAGCACGAGCGGCGACAGTCAATCGGCGTCAGGCCTTCACTGCGGTCGGAACGAGCCTGCCCGGAAGCAGACACCCCTTTCGCGCGCGATGCACGATGTACTTCTCGAGATCCCCGCCGCTCACGCGCACGCTCTTGTCCGCGCCCGACTTCGATTTTCCGAATACGGTGACCGCTTTCGAGTTTCCGAATCCGACAGCGGTCATCTTCTCGTCGGGATCCAGCCCCATCAGCGTGATGCCGCGGCCGCGGGCGAGCTCTTTGAGCTCGTCGACCTTGAAGAGCAGCATGCGGCCGTGCCCGGATAGCGTGACGGCCATCTGCGCGTCCTTCGGCATTTCCGCAGGGTGCAGCACTTCTTCACCTTCCTGCAGCGTCATGAAAGCCTTGCCCGCGCGGATGCGCGAGAGCAGCTCCTCCGATTTCGTGACGAAGCCGTAGCCGCCGGAGTTTGCAACGAGATAGCGTTTGCCCGGGGCGGCGTCGACGATGTGCGCGAGGCGCGCGCCCGGCGCGAGCTCGATCACCGAGGTGAACGGGACGCCGTCGCCCTTGCCGCCCGGAATGTCGCTCACCTGCACGCTGAACGCGCGGCCGGTCGAGTCGATCGCGGCGATGTAGTTGACCGAGCGCGTCTCGATGATCGCGTATTCGGCATCGCCGGTCTTGTAGGTGACGCCCGAGAGGTCGAGCCCGTGGCCCTGACGCGAGCGCACCCAGCCGTTGCGCGAGACGATGATCGTGAGTGGCTCATCGACGACCTGGCGCTCGAACGCCGATCGGCTCGCTTCCTCGATGAGGGTGCGGCGATCGTCGCCGTATTTCTTCGCGTCGTCGCGGATCTCCTTCGCGACGAGCTTCTTCATCTCGGTGTCGCTGTCGAGGAGCTCCTTCAGGCTCTTCCTTTCGATGCGGAGCTCCTTGAGCTCGTTCTGGATCTTGATGCCTTCGAGCCGCGCGAGCTGGCGCAGGCGGATCTCGAGGATGTCCTCGGCCTGGATGTCGGTGAGCCCGAAGACCCTGATCAGATCGGGCTTGGGCTCGTCCGATTCACGGATGACCTTGATCACCTTGTCGATGTTCAGGAAGACGATGTTGCGGCCTTCCAGGATGTGTATCCGGCGCTCGACCTGGCC
>JAQGMV010000125.1 GCA_028292225.1 Betaproteobacteria bacterium | reverse complement strand
TTCAGATCCTTGAAAGCGGGTGTGCGATCAGCGACCGACGAACTTCGGCCGCCTCTTTGAAAGGAACGCATCGTAGCCGATGCGATAGTCCTCGGTCGCGAAATACGCGAAATTTTCCTGCCGCTCGGCCTCGGTCAGCGGCGGGGCCTTCGCGGTTAAGCGACGGATGAACTGCTTGTGCCAGCGCGCGACGAGCGGGGCGCCTTCGGCGATGCGGCACGCGGCTGCGTAAGTCTCTTCTTCGAGCTTCACATCGGGCACGACGCGGGTGAGCAGGCCTTTGGCAAAAGCCTCTTCGGCGTTCCACACACGGCCTTCGACCAGGATCTCGAGCGCGACCGCGCGACCCACCAGCGGCAGCAGCGCTTCGAGCTCGGTATACGCGATCGCGAAGCCGAGCCGGTTGATCGGAACCCCGAACCGGCCCGACGCCGCGGATATGCGCAGGTCGCACTGCGACGCGATCTCGAGCCCCCCTCCGACGCACGGGCCGTGGATCATCGCGACGGTCGGATGCCGGCACTCGGCGACAGCTTTCAACGCGCCGTGCACGGTTTCCTCGTGATACACCCGGCCCTGCTCGAACGTGTCTCGGGCGATCGCGAACTCCGCGATGTCGGCACCCGAAGCAAAAGCATCGCTGCCGCTGCCCCGCAGCACGACACACCGCAGGGTTTCATCGGCGGACGCCGCCTCCATCTCACGTGCGAGCGCCTGCCACATCGACACCGTCAGCGCGTTGAGTTTGGGCGGATTGTGCAGAGCGATCGTTGCGATGGCGCCGTCACGGGAGACGATGATTTCAGGCATTGGAAATCAATGATGAATAGGAAACGATGAATGATGAATGGAACGGCATTACGGGACAGCGCCCCGGGTCCATTCCGCATTCATCATTTCACATTCTAATGCAGCGCCACCATCGCCATGATCGCAGCGACGCCGGCGCTGACCCCGACGAGCAGGTTGCGGCGGCTGAGGTAATACGCCGCGACCGCCAGCACGCACGCGATGAGGCGCTCGGCCAGTCCCGTCTGCGTGAGCATTCCGCCCGGCACGATGACGATGCGCGAAATGAGGCCCGCCACCATCGCATACGCCACGCACGCGACCCAGTTGAAAAGCTCGCTGTTGACCTTGATGCGGCCGGACAGGAGCACGCCGAGCCCGCGCCAGAGATAGGTTCCGAGCGCGGCTGCGACGACCACCAGCCAGAGCTCAGGCACGGCGCCCCGTCAGGACGCGCTGGATGACGTAACCCGCGGTGCCGCCGATCAGTCCTGCGAGCAGCACGCTCCATTGCGGGTTCGCGTAATACAGCAGCGGTCCGGCGATCGCGCCGCAGACGAGGGCGCACACCGCGAGCACGGTGCGCGCGTCCGCAACCAGCAGCACGACGAAGTACACCGGGTTCAGAAACACGAAGCCCATGCGCATGAGCGGGGAGAACGAGCCCGCGAGGTAGTAGCCGATCGCGGTGGCTGCGACGCCTATGGTCCAGCATGTCGCTGAGAATCCGATGAAGTACGCCAGACGCGATTCGCGAGGCAGGTCCGCGCAACGCCGCATCGTCCACGCCCAGCTCGTCATGGCGAGCAGTTGCGCCGCCGAGTACACCGTCGCGCGCGAGTATCCCGGATCGCGGATAACCGGCATCAGCGAAACCGCCATCGGAAGGAAGCGCGCCGCGGTCAGTGTCACTGCAAGCACCGTCAACGCGCCCGGCGCCCCCGACATGTGCATTTCGATGAGCACGATCTGTCCGGGCAGCGCCCAGATACCCGCAGTGCACGCGAGCGCCATCAGGAGACTCAGCCCGGATTCGAGCGCGAGCGCGCCGAAACCGAGCATTCCGGCGGCGAGCACCGCACCGGGCACGCCGAGCGCGTCGCGCATCCCGGCGCGGCGCGCCTGGGCGCGAGTCAGCGGCGGCACGGAAATCGGAACAGCATCAACCACGAAGGACACGAAGGGGGACGAAGGAGACCGATTCTATATTGGGGGTATCGTCGTCGTTGAGCTTTTCTCGGCGGTCGCGAGGCGCAGCTCGGGGCGTCGGATCAACGTGCCACCGTTGTCTTACTCACGAGATCGTGACGTTGACACGCGCATTGCCGGGCGTTACGGTCCAGTCACAATATCAATGCCTGCGGGCCGACCTGCCGGCGTCAAAATCCAATCCACTGGAGGAGTGTTCATGAATCGCCTGCTGCCCGCTGTCGTCCTCGCCCTGGCCTCCACCGGCGCGCTCGCGCAGGAAGCTTATCCTTCGCGAGCGATCCAGATCATCGTCCCGAATCCGCCCGGCGGAATGAACCAGATCACCGCGCAGCCGATGTCGGCGGTCATCGAGAAGCTCACCAAGCAGCCCGCCCCCGTGGTCAACAAGGCGGGCGCCACCGCAGCGGTCGGCACCGCGTACGTCGCTGCGCAAAAGCCCGACGGCTACAACATCCTCGTGACCACGCCCAACATCTATCTCGTCATCGAGAAGAACAAGGCGCAGCACGTCGACTCGCCTTACAAGCTCGAGCAGATCCAGCCGC
>JAQGMV010000114.1 GCA_028292225.1 Betaproteobacteria bacterium | reverse complement strand
CGCGGCGTGCGCTGCAGGTACCCCTGCTGGATGAGATAGGGCTCGAGCACGTCTTCGATGGTGTCACGCTCCTCGCTGATCGCGGCGGCCAGGTTGTCCACGCCGACCGGGCCGCCGTCGAATTTGTCGATCACGGCCTGCAGCAACTTTCGGTCCATGACGTCCAGGCCCGCGGAATCGACGTCGAGCATCCGCAGCGCCGCGTCCGCGACTTCCTGGGTCACGCGGCCCTGTGCTTTGACTTCCGCGAAGTCGCGCACCCGCCGCAGCAGGCGGTTCGAAATGCGCGGGGTGCCTCGCGAGCGGCTCGCGATTTCGCGCGCGCCCTGTTCTTCTATATGTACATCGAGCAGCCGCGCCGAGCGCGTGACGATGCGCGTGAGCTCGTCGTCGTTGTAGAACTCGAGCCTCGCCACGATGCCGAAGCGGTCGCGCAGCGGATTGGTCAGCATGCCCGCGCGCGTGGTCGCCCCGACCAGCGTGAAAGGCGGCAGATCGAGCTTGACCGAGCGCGCGGCAGGACCTTCGCCGATCATGATGTCGATCTGGAAGTCTTCGAGCGCGGGATACAGTATCTCTTCGACGACCGGGGACAGCCTGTGGATCTCGTCGATGAAGAGCACATCCCGCGGCTCGAGATTGGTCAGTATCGCGGCGAGATCGCCGGCGCGCTCGAGAACCGGTCCCGACGTATGGCGCAGGTTGACGCCCATCTCGCGCGCAATGATGTGCGCCAGCGTGGTCTTGCCCAGGCCCGGCGGTCCGAACAACAGCACGTGGTCGAGCGATTCGCCGCGCTTTCTCGCCGCTTCGATGAAGATCTCGAGCTGGCCGCGCGCTTTTTCCTGGCCGATGTACTCCTCGAGCGCTTTCGGGCGTAACGCGCGCTCGATCACCTCTTCCTGAGGCGTCGCTGCGGCTGCTGAAATGAGGCGGTCGGTTTCGATCATGGGAAAGGCGCTTCAACGCGCGCGGATGCGATTCGAAAAAAGCGCGGGTTCACTATATCGGATCGAGTCCGAACGCGCGAGACAGGGCGCGTCAGGCTTTCGACAAAACTCTCAATGCCTGCCGTATGCCTTCGGTCACGGTGAGGCCGCTCTCCAGATTCTTGACGGCGAACTGCGCCTCCTTGTCGTTGTATCCGAGCGCGAGCAGCGCGTTGATCACGTCGCTGCCCGCGGTCGAGGCTTCGGACTGCACTTCGACCACCGTGATGTCGAGCTTGTCCTTCAATTCGAGCAGCAGACGCTCGGCCGTTTTCTTCCCGATCCCGGGTACACGGGTGAAGCGTCCGCTGTCCTGTTGGCTGACCGCGTTTTTGACATCGGCCACGCTCATGCCCGACAACACGGCCAGCGCCGTGCGCGCGCCAACGCCCGAAATCTTCAGCAGCTTTCGAAAGAGGGTGCGCTCGCCTTCGGTGAAGAACCCGTAGAGGTGGTGCGCGTCTTCGCGAATGAGCAGATGGGTGAGCAGCGCGACCTCGCTGCCGGTTGCAGGAAGCTGGTACAGCGTGCTCATCGGCACGTCGAGCTCGTAGCCCACGCCGTGCACGTCCACCACGATCTGCGGCGGATGTTTGGCGATGAGCCTGCCTGCGATGCGCCCGATCACACGAGCCTGCCGTTCCGGATGCGATAGCCGCTCGTAGCTGCGGTGCCGAAGCCGTGTCCCCCGTGCGCGTGGCAGATGGCGCAGGCGAGCGCGTCGGCGGCGTCGGGGCTGGGCGCGCCGCCGAGCTTGAGCAAACGCTTCACCATTTCCTGCACCTGCTCCTTGCGCGCGTGGCCGTTGCCGACCACCGCCTGCTTGACCTGGAGCGCGGTGTATTCGGCGATCGGCAGGTCGTGCATGACCGCGGCGCAGATCGCGGTGCCGCGGGCCTGTCCGAGGAGGAGCGTGGACTGCGGATTCATGTTGACGAAGACTTTCTCGATCGCGATGTACTGGGGGCGGCACTGCGCGATCACTTCGGCAAGACCATCGAGTATCGTCTTCAGGCGCGTCGACAGCTCCCCGCCGGCCGCGGTCTTGATGCAGCCGCTGGTCACGTACGCGAGCGTCTGTCCGGATTGATCGAGCACGCCGAAGCCGGTGATTCGCAGGCCCGGGTCGATACCCAATATGCGGACCGCCGAGAGGCTTGAGGGCTGGAGCGTGAGGGGCGCGGCGGCGACCATTTACCGCACGGCCGGCACAGGAAGCACGCTCGCGGCGCCCATGCTAGGTATCGATCGCCGCGGTGGTGTACACGTCCTGGACGTCGTCGATCGCTTCGATCGCGTCGAGCAGCTTCTGCATGCGCGCGGCGTCGTCGCCGGTGAGCGCGCTCTCGGCGCTCGGCTTCATCGTGACTTCCGCGAGCTCGGGCTTGAATCCGGCTTTCTGCAGCGTTTCACGTATCGCCGCAAATTCGTAGGGCCCGGTGATGACTTCGAGGCTGCCGTCGTCGTTGGTGACCACGTCGTCGGCGCCGGCCTCGAGCGCGGCTTCCATCAGCTTGTCTTCGTCGGTTCCCGGCGCGAAAACCATCTGCCCGCAATGCTTGAAAAGGAACGACACCGAGCCGTCGGTGCCGAGATTGCCGCCGTACTTGGTGAATGCATGCCTCACGTCAGCGACCGTCCGGGTGCGGTTGTCGGTCATGCAGTCGACCATCACCGCCGCGCCGCCGATGCCGTAGCCTTCGTAGCGCACTTCCTCGTAATTGACGCCTTCGAGCTCGCCCGAGCCTTTCTTGATGGCGCGCTCGATCGTGTCTTTAGGCAGGTTCGATTGCTGCGCCTTGTCGACGGCCAGCCGCAGCCGCGGATTCATGTCGGCATCCCCGCCGCCCATGCGGGAGGCGACCGTGATCTCCTTGATCAGGCGCGTGAAAACCTTGCCGCGCTTGGAATCCTGGCGCTCCTTGCGGTGCTTGAT
>JAQGMV010000111.1 GCA_028292225.1 Betaproteobacteria bacterium | reverse complement strand
GTGAAAAGCCTGGCCGAGCAATCGCGGCAAGCCACCAACCAGGTCCGCACCATACTCGGGGACATCCAGAAGGCGACGGCGAGCGCGGTGATGGCGACGGAAGAAGGCGCCAAAGCCGTCTCCTTCGGAACGCGACAGACCGAAGCGGCGGGCGGGTCCATACAGGCACTGGCCGCGAGCGTGAACGAAGCCGCGCAGGCGGCCACCCAGATCGCCGCGTCGAGCCAGCAACAGCTGGTCGGCGTCGATCAGGTCGCGGCGGCCATGGACAGCATCAAGCTCTCCAGCACACAGAACGTGGCGAGCGCGAATCAGCTCGAGAAGGCGGCGCGCAACCTGAACGAACTCGGCCAGCGTCTCAAGCACATGATCGAGCGCTACCAGGTATAGCGGACGCGCGATGAGCATCAACGACGAAGCCTTCCTCGAGCAGCTGCGCGCCACGTTTCAGATCGAAGCGCAGGAGCACCTGCAGACGATGTCGAGCGGGTTGCTGGAACTGGAGAAAACGCCAGGGTCCGCGGCCGCTCGCGAAATCGTCGAAGCGGTGTTTCGCGCTGCGCACAGCCTGAAAGGCGCCGCGAGAGCGGTGGATCTCATTCAGGTCGAGGCGTTGTGCGAGTCGATCGAGGACGTGTTCGCCTCGTGGAAGCAGCGCGGCGGCACGCACGGCACCGAGTCGCTCGACAGCGTCCACCGCAAGCTCGAGGCGATCGCGCTCGCTACGGCACAGCCACGCGCCGCGCAGGCGCCTTCCGCAGCGGCGCCTGCGCAGCAGCTCCCGCCGCGCGCGCAGATGCACGCCTCCTCGGCGGCCCAGCCGGCAGCCGCGCCGGCCCCCGCCGCACAGCCCAGGACCGAAGCGCGGCCGGCATCCACGCCGAATGAGACCGACGCACACGAAACCGTGCGCATCCCGGTGCGCAAGCTGGAAGCCCAGCTCAGGGAGTCCCAGGAGCTGCTGTCGGTCAAGCTCGCAGCCGCGCAGCGGGTGGCCGATTTGCAGGCGCTCGGCAACCGCATCACGGCGTGGCGCGATTCATGGGCCGCGCTCGAGCCTGACGTGCGCCAGATGCGCCAGCGCCCATCCGACACGCCGCTGCCGACGGGCGCGCGCGCAGCGCCCGCCCTGGGGCGGCTGATGGACTTTCTCGAATCGGGACGCCACACGCTCAAATCGATCGAAGACACGATCGCTTTGATCCGCCACGCCGCCGAGCACGACCGCCACGCCGCAGCCAAGCTGACCGACGACCTGCTGGAGGAATCCAAGACGCTGCTGCTGCTGCCGTTCGGCACGATTTCGGCGGCGTTCCCCAAGCTCGTGCGCGACCTGTGCCGCGACCAGGGCAAGGAGGTGGACTTCAGGATCCATGGCGAGGACGTCGAAATCGACAGGCGCATCCTCGAAGAGGTGAAAGACCCGATCATCCATCTGCTGCGCAACGCCATCGACCACGGCGTCGAATCGCCGCAGGCGCGCGCGCGCGCGGGTAAACCTGCACGAGCCGCAGTCGCGCTGACCGTCTCGCGGATCAATGGCAGCAAAGCCGAGCTGCTGCTGACCGACGACGGGGCGGGCATAGACACCGCAAGGGTCAGGCAGTCGGCGGTCAGGAACGGTGTGATCTCGGCGCTCGATGCGGACTGCCTCACCGAAGCACAGGCGCAGGCGCTGATCTTCGAGTCGGCCGTCTCGACCAGCCCGGCCGTCACTGCGGTTTCGGGGCGCGGGCTGGGGCTCGCCATCGTGCGGGAGAAAGCCGAGAAGCTCGGCGGGCTGGTGACGGTCGAGAGCCTGCCCGGCGCAGGCACCGCTTTCCGCCTGGTCATGCCGGCCACGGTGGCGACCTTTCGCGGGATACTCGTCGAGGCTGCCGGCCGCCTGCTGGTGGTGCCGACGGCGCAGGTCGAGCGGGTGTCTCTTGCGAGGCCCGAGGACGTGAAAAGCGTCGAAGGCCGCGATACCCTTACCGTCGACGGCAAGGCCGTGGCTCTGGTGCAACTCGCAGACATACTGGAGCTCCCGGTCGCGCAGCGCATGCCGCCGCCTGCCGGGGGACCGCCCGTCGTAGTGCTCGCGAGCGGAGACCAGCGTATCGCTTTCGGCGTCGACGCCGTGCTGGGCGAGCAGGAGGTGCTGCTCAAGCCCCTGTGCAAACCCCTGGTGCGCGTGCGCAACGTCGCGGCTGCGACGGTGCTCGGGTCGGGCGCGATCGCGCCGGTGCTCAACGTGAGCGACCTGTTCAGATCCGCCCGCAAAATGCCGCGCGGGCAGTTGCGGACCGCCGCGCCGGCAAAGCCCGCGAGGACCGAAAGCAGGTCGATACTCGTCGCCGAAGACTCGATCACCTCGAGGATGCTGCTGAAGACGATCCTCGAGTCCGCCGGCTACAGGGTCAAGCTGGCAGTCGACGGCATGGACGCGCTGACCCTGCTGCGCACCGAGAATTTCGACCTCCTCGTCTCCGACGTGGAGATGCCGCGGCTGAACGGCTTCGATCTCACCGCGAGGATACGCGCGGACGGACGACTCAAAGCGCTGCCGGTGATCCTGGTGACGGCGCTGGCAACGCGCGAAGACCGCGAGCACGGCATGGAAGTCGGAGCCAACGCGTATATCGTGAAGGGCAGTTTCGACCAGAGCAACCTGCTCTCGGCCGTCTCCCGCCTCATCTAGGAACCGCCAACGTGCAAACCCGCAAGATTGCCGTGCTGCTGGTCGAGGATTCGGTCACGACCCGCCTGTTCCTCACTCACCTGCTCGAATCCGATCCGCAGATCCAGGTGATCGGCGCGGTTCGCGACGGGCAGGCGGCGCTGGATTTCGTCCGCGAGACGCAGCCCGACGTGGTGGTCATGGACATCCACATGCCCCGGCTCGACGGCTTCGAAGCGACCCGGCTCATGATGGAATCGCACCCGGTGCCGATCATCATCTGCAGCGCGACCGCGAACATCAAAGACACCGTCGTCACGTTTCGCGCGATGGAGGCGGGCGCGATCGCGTGCGTCGAAAAGCCGGCGAGCCGCGAAGACCGCAATCTCGAGGACACTTCCGCGACTTTGCTGCAGACGGTCAAGCTCATGTCCGAAGTAAAAGTCGTCCGCCGCTACCCGCGGCTGCGGCCCGCGCCGAACGTCCCCGCGCAAACCACGCCCCGCGCCGCCGAATTCAGGCTGATCGGCATCGGCGCATCGACCGGCGGACCGCCGGTGCTCCAGACGATCCTGGGGAGCCTCCCGAAGGACTTTGCCACGCCCATCCTCGTCGTGCAGCACATCGCGCGAGGTTTCGTCGCCGGCATGGCGGAGTGGCTGAACCATACGACGGCGCTGCAGATACACATCGCCTCCCACGGGACGTACCCGCAGCCCGGCCACGTCTACCTCGCGCCGGATGACTTCCATATGGGCGTGGGCAACGGCGGCGCCATCGTCCTGAGCCGCGAGCCGCCGCACGACCATCTGCGGCCCGCAGTGTCATTCCTGTTTCGGTCGCTCGCGGAAACGTGCGGCGCGAACGCCCTGGGTGTGCTGCTGACCGGGATGGGCAGGGACGGCGCCGAGGAGCTGAAGGCGATGAAAGACCGCGGCGCCATCACCATCGCACAGGACAAGGAAAGCTCGGCGGTCCACGGCATGCCCGGCGCCGCGATCGAGCTCGGCGGCGCAACGCACGTGCTGCCGCCCGAGCGCATCGCCCAGACCATCATCACTCTGGTCAATCAGAGAACCCGAGACGCACGAGGCTTAAGAACATGAGCACCAGTACCGCCACGAGCGGCACGCCTGCCGCGGCGATCAACATCCTGATAGCGGAGGACAGTGCCACGCAGGCGCAGCGGCTCAGATATATGCTCGAACAGCAGGGCTACCCGACAACCATAGCCGCCAACGGCCGCGTGGCGCTGGAGATGGCGGAGACGCTCAAGCCGACGCTCATCATCAGCGACGTCGTCATGCCCGAGATGGACGGCTACGAGCTGTCACGCCGGGTAAAGGCCCATCCCGGCCTGCGCGACACCCCGGTGATCCTGGTCACGACCATGTCCGACCCCCAGGACGTGATACGCGGCCTGGAGTGCGGCGCCGACAATTTCATCATCAAGCCCTACGAGGAGCACTACCTGCTCGCCCAGGTGCACTATGCCATCACCAACACCGCGATGCGCCGCGCGCAGGAAACAGGCGCCGGGGTCGAAATCTACTTCAATGGGCAGCGGCACCTCATTACCGCCGACCGGCCGCAGGTGCTCAACCTGCTGCTGTCGACCTATGACGCCGCGATACAGCGCAACAAGGAGCTCAGGCGCAGCCAGGATGCGCTGCAGCTGCTCAACGCGAAGCTCAAGGACGCGAACCAGGAGCTCGAGTCTTTTTCGTACTCGGTCTCGCACGATCTGAGCGCGCCGCTGCGGCACATCGACGGCTATGCCGCGATGCTGATCGACGATACGCAGGGCCAGCTCTCGGCGCAGGCTGCGCGCTACGTCGACGTGATCCGCACCGAAAGCAAGCGGATGCGCCAGCTCATCGAGGACCTGCTGTCGTTTTCCCGCACGGGCCGCGCCGAAATGCGCAAAAGCCGGGTCGACCTCGATGCCCTGGTGAGTAACGGCATACGCGACCTCGAAATGGCGGTGCGGGGACGCAACATCGAGTGGAACATCGCTGCGCTGCCCGCGGCAGCCGGCGATCCCGCCCTGCTGAAACAGGTCTTCGCGAACCTGCTCGGCAACGCGGTGAAGTACACCCGGCCGCGCGATCCCGCGCGGATCGAGATCGGCGCGACCGAAGACGAAGGCGGGGAAATGACGGTCTTCGTGCGCGACAACGGCGTCGGCTTCGACATGAAATTCGGCGACAAGCTGTTCGGGGTCTTCCAGCGCCTGCACATGGCCGAGGAATTCGAAGGCACCGGCATCGGACTCGCCAACGTACGCCGCATCGTCGTTCGCCACGGCGGCAGAATCTGGGCGCAAGCCGCAGTCGACGAAGGCGCCACGTTCTCGTTCACCCTCACGCGCTGGACCGGCGAGTGAGGTGTTTGCGGGCCGTCAATCGGCCCTGATGTTCGCCTCTCTCACGAGCTTGCCCCATTTTTCGCTCTCGCTGCGGGTGAAGTCGCGCAGCGAGTCGGGCGACGTCGTTCTCGGCTCGATCCCCATACCTTCGAATTTCTCGCGGATGTCGGCGCCGCTCAGCGCTTTCGCGAGACTCGCGTGCAGTCGCTCGACCGCAGCCCTGGGTGTCGCAGCGGGAACCCACACGCCCCACCAGTTCTCGGCGACGAAGCCGGGAAGGCCCGCTTCGGCGAAGGTCGGCACATCGGGCACCGCAGGCGAGCGCTTCGCCCCGGTCACCGCGAGAGGTTTCGCCTTGCCGACCTTGATGTGCTGGAGGATGGGCTGCGGATCGGCGAAGACGAGCTGCACCGAGCCGCCCAGCAGGTCCTGGATCGCGAGCACGCCGCCTTTATAAGGCACGTGGACGATGTCGATGTTCGCGAGGCGCTTCATCATCTCGCCGCCGAGATGTCCGAGCGTCCCCGGCCCTGCGGTGCCGAAGTTCATCGTGCCGGGTTTCTCGCGCGCCATCCTGACGAAGTCCATCAGGTTTTTCGCCGGTGAGTTGCCGTTGGTCACGAGCACGGTCGGGCCGATCGCGACCAGCGCCACCGGCTGGAAGTCGCGAGCCATGTCGTAAGGCACTTTCGAGATGAGCGGGTTGATCGACACCGGTCCCATGTTGCCGATGACGAACGAGCTGCCGTCGGCGGGCTGGCGCGCGGCGTACTCGATCCCGATCGAGCCGTTCGCACCGACCTTGTTCTCGACGATCACCGTCTGCCCCCAGATCTCGCCGAGCTTCTGCCCGATGATGCGCGCCATGATGTCGGAGGCGCCGCCCGGAGGATACGTCGTGATGAGCCGGACCTGCTTGGCGGGCGCGGTAAGGGCTGGGCCTGTCGACGCGGTTTGCGCCGAGGACAGTTGCGGAAGCAGGGCCGCGATCGCAGCGAGTGAGACGACGAGTGACGCACGTGCGACCAGCAACGAAGCAGCCATGATCTCCTCCAGCGTGGTTATGTGTGCGGCGACCATCTTAGCGCACGCTTTCTATTTCTACATTTTCGCCAACGAAAACACGCTTGCCGGCTCCGCCGTCCCTGCCGCGCCGCGAAGGCGGGCGATTATCTCGAGCAGGTGAGGCGCGGCGGCGCAGAGGATCGCGAGATGCCCGTCGCCGAGACGCAAGCCGGCGCTGGCTGCGGCGCGCTCGCACAGGGACACGATGCGCGAATCGATGCCCGCAATCGAGCGCTGCGGCTTTTCATACGCGATGGGCGCAGGCACGCCGAACGACGTCGGCGCCGCCTCTCGCTTGCGCCACCACTGCGTCGCCTGCTCGTAAGCGTGGGCGACGCCAAGCAGCTTCCCATCGTCGAACGGTTTCGCTACGAGCTGTATCGAAAGTGGAAGGCCGTCGTCGCTGTAACCGCCCGGGACGACGATCGCGGGTGCACCGATCAATGCAAAAGGCGAAAACCGATTGGGGCTCGGCCACGCGGCGAGCTTCGGATCGAGGCGCGGCGCGGGTCCGGCGCCGGCCGTGAACAGGACGTCATACTTCTCCCAGAGCGGCTGCATTTCATCGATCATCCGCCCGCGCAGGCGCTGCGCGTCGACGTAGTCCGAAGACTGGATCAGGCACCCGATCAGGGTGCGCTCGTGAAACACGTCGCCGAAATCGTGCGGCCGCGCGATGAGCGCCTCGCGCTGGACCGAGAAAGTCTCGGGCGCTTCGATCAGGGTCCACGCGTCGCAGTATTCGCGCACCGGCCTCAACCTCACCGTTTCGACCTGGGCGCCGAGACTTTCCAGCACACGCAGCGCTTCTTCCGATGAGGCTGCGAGCGCCGGGGCCGCCGGGATCTCCTCTTCCCAGAAATGACGCACCACGCCGATTCGCACGCCGCTCAAGTCGAGTCTCAACGAACGCAGCAGATCGGGCATCGGGACCGAGACGCTGGCCCGGTCGCGCGGATCGTGTCCGATCATCGCCTCCAGCACGATCGCGCAGTCTTCGACCGTACGCGTCATCGGCCCGCAGTGGTCGAGGCTCCACGAGTTCGGCAGCACGCCGTAGCGGCTCAGCAGCCCGAAAGTCGGTTTCATGCCGACCAGACCGCAGAGCGATGCCGGCGTGCGTATAGAGCCTCCGGTGTCGCTGCCGAGTGCAAAGAGCACGAGGCCTGCCGCGAGCGCCGCGGCGGACCCGCTGCTCGAGCCGCCGGTGAAATGCGCGGGGTTCCACGGGTTGCGCGCGGGAGGCCACGGCAAGTCGAAAGACGGCCCGCCGTGCGCGAGCTCGTGCAGCGCGAGCTTGCCGCACAGCACGGACCCGGCTTCGTAGAGGCGATCGATGACCGCCGCGTTATCGCGAGGGACATGGCCCGCATACGCGCGCGAATGCCCGGTGGTCAGGATGCCTCGCGTCTCGTAGTTGTCTTTGGCGCCGAAAGGAATGCCGTGCAGCGGCCCTCGATAGCGGCCTTTGGCAATCTCGGCTTCGGCGCTATGCGCCTGCGCCATCGCCTCGTCTGCAGTGACGGTGAGGAACGACGAGATGACGCGGTCGGTGGTCGCTATGCGCTCGAGCATCGAACGAGCGAGCGCTACCGGCGAGAGCTCGCGTGACTGGATGAGGCGCGTAGCCTCGGCGATCGTTCGTGGAATGGATGTGGGCATGGTGTGGTTATTATGTGACAAAGTCATCGCGAGGAGGAATTCGACGGCGCCTGTCCTGAGCCTGTCGAAGGGGCGACCTCGTGGCGCACGCTTACGTTCGCAACGACATCCTCTCAAGCACGTGCGTTGCGGCCTCGCGCACGTAACAAGCGCAGGACTTCAGCTAAACTGCCCGTCATATCCCCGGGGAGTAACGAATGTCAAACGGTTGTTGCGCAACACGCAGTCTGCTCGTCGCATCACTGCTTTTTTCCTCCGCGGTTTTTGCACAAGCGCCTTACCCCTCGAAGCCGATCCGAATGGTCGCCCCTTTCCCGCCCGGCGGCACGACCGACGTGCTGAGCCGCATCGTTGCACAGAAGCTCGGCGATACGCTCGGCCGCCAGGTGGTCGTGGACAACCGTCCCGGCGCTGGCGGCAATCTCGGTCACGAAGTCGCCGCGAAGACGGCCCCCGACGGGTACACCCTCCTGATGAGCAGCAACGCAGCGCTCGTCGCCAATCCTCACCTCTACAAGCGTCTCGGTTTCGATCCGATCAACGATTTCGCGCCGATCTCGCTCGTCGCGAAAGCC
>JAQGMV010000089.1 GCA_028292225.1 Betaproteobacteria bacterium | reverse complement strand
GGCGGTTCGTGCACTCCGATGGAGCCGCGCCAGCGGTAAAAGCCGAACAATGCCAACAGGGTGAGCGCGACAAGCGTGCCGCCGAGGGTCGAGAGCGGCGGCCGCGCGAGACGCCAGGCTTCGCCGGCAGTCACGGCGGGCTCGAAGGGCAACTTCATCGTCGGCTGGATCAGGACGGCAGCCTCGCGGCCGCGTACCGCCGTAATCGCAGGCTCGCCGGAGCGCACCCCACGCCAGACCGGTGCGTTGTTCAGGGGCTGCGCGACCTGGCGCTCGGCCTCCGCGGTGGCGGGATCGCGGGTCCCGGAACCCGCCACGGACGGCCCCTGCGCGATGCTTGCCGAAGCCGTAAACAGCAGCGCCGAGCAGAGCATCGAGCATGCGACCGCATACAGGCGCGAGTCCATTTCCCGGGCTCCTACTGCGGGATCCGTACGTACTCGTTCTGGTCCTGAGCACGCGCGGTGATCGCCCGCTCCCAATTGTCGCGGTTGTCGTGCCAGCGGCTGCTCTCCCACGGCGCAGTGTCCGGCTTGCCCTGGTAGCGCGTGGGCGTTTTCTGCATACCGGACCCCTGCTGTCCGCAACCCGCGAGAATCGACGCCAGCGAGAGCGCGATGGCGGCGACGACGAGGAGGGACCCAGGCTGACGAATGCTGGATGAGTGATGAATGTCCATGGCGTGGCGTCCGGAACCTGATGTTGAGCACTGGCAGCATAGTTGCGGGGCGGCAAGCCGCGAATGGCTGCAAGACTCAGACGGGTGACCGTGCGAATCAATCGGCTCACGGGCTGCAGGAGGGGATGGTGGAACCGCGCGCCGGATCGATCGGGACGGGAAGCGTGGCAATTGTGATCGTCGGCGCGCGATCTGACACCGTTGTGGAACGCGCTCCCCTGATCATGGGCTCGTCGTATCGGGAATGCCGGACAACCCATCAAGGAGCCCGCAATGAAGATCACCGCCTCTGCCACGCGTTCTCTCGCAATCTTCCTGGTCGTACTCGGCTGCGCCGCCGGCCCGGTCTCGGCGGCCGACCTCTCGGCGCCGACGACGCTGGTTGCGACCCCGAGCCTGGACGGCTCGGTGCTCGGCGAGACCGTGCTCTTCGCTGCACCGCTCCCGAACGGAATGCACATCGGGTTCATCGTGAACCGGCCGAGCAATCTGGCGCTCGCGACAGCGTTTCCCGAGCATGCGCCGTCGCGCAAGGTGGCCGATCCGGTCTACTTCGGCGGTCCCATCATGCCGGAGACATTGTTCGCGGTCGTGCGCACGCCGCCCGCGGATACCGCCGACGTCCTGGAGCTGATGCCGGGGCTCACGATGGTCATGGATGGGGCGGCGGTCGATCGCATCATCGAGACGACGCCGAACGACGCACGCTACTTCGCAGGACTGATCGTGTGGGCGCCGGGCGAGCTCGACGAGGAAGTTCGCGCCGGGGCATGGGAAGTAAGCCCGGCAGACCCGAGCACCGTGTTCGCCGCGCAGCCCGAAAGGCTCTGGAAAACACGCTCGCGCGGCGGCACGGGGCTGGAAGCGCGCGCGCACGAAGACCGCCCCCACGCATGATTCAGTCGTCCCTCCGCGCACGTTCGCTTCTCCTCAGCGCGAGCAGCACCCGGGCCTCCATCGTGAGGGCGATGGTCCGGTCTTCGAGTCAGAGCGTGTGACAGAACCGTAATCTCACGTTAACACTGCCGTACGGCCTTCGCGCGCAAGCTTCTTCATGACAGCGATGTGCTGACCAGAACCGGATACACGCAAATGCTTCCCGATCACTTGTTCGACACGTTGAGCGGTCTTGCACCGCTTCTCCGGGTGCGGCCCGAGGTGGAGTCGCTCTGCCGCTTCGGCGCGCAGTGGAAGTGCGATCACGAGGCCGAAAGCGGCCAATCGGCGCCTTTCCACATCGTCACGAGCGGCGCGTGCGTGATCGAGCTGGTGGAGCTCGGCCGCTCCATTCCGGCTTACGCGGGAGACGTTGTCGTGTTGCCGCGAGGCGCGCGCCATATCGTGCGAGGACGAGCGTCGCGGCCTGGCGTGGTTCCCGGGGACGACGCCCGAGCTCGATCGGGCGCGACGACCGAGTCCGAGACGGAGCTCCTCTGCGGGCGTCTCGCTTTCGAGCAGGCGCACCAGAATCTCGTGCTCTGCGCGCTGCCCGACGCGATCGTCATCACGACCACCGACGGTCCGGATGCGGCGCGCATGCGCCGGCTGATCGCAGCCATCAAGGACGAGATCGAGTCTGCCCGCGCCGGCGTGAGTGCGATTGCGACCGACCTCGCGAGCGCGCTGTTCGTAATGGTGGTCCGTGTACATCTCGAGCGGGAACGCGCGGGCGATGGATTGATCGGGCTGCTCGCGCATCGCCAGGCGGGACGCGCCGTGGTGGCCATGCTGGAGGACCTCGGCAGGCCCTGGACGCTCGACGCACTGGCGGTGTGCGCCAACGCCTCCCGCGCGAGTCTGGTGCGCATGTTCCAGAAGCTCGCGCACAGGCCACCGCTCGAATTCCTGTCCGAGCTGCGGCTCGAGCTGGCGCGGCGCAAGCTCGCAGCCACGGCCTTGCCGCTCGGCGACATCGCGGCGCAAGTCGGCTATCAGTCGGAGAGCGCGTTCAGCCGCGCGTTCCGGCGGCGCTTCGGCTTTCCCCCGGGCGAGGCGCGCACAAGTGCAGCGGTGCACCCATACCGCGCTGCCGGGCCGAGCCCTCAGGCGACTCGCTTCATAACGAAGCCGGCGATGGGCCTGCACAGACCGGCGGATACCGCCTTCCGCGGGACCGTTTCCTTCGGCGCATAGCGCCGCGCTCTCCCGGATGGTGGGTACAACACTGGCTTTCCTAAGCCTCGTGCCATGGCCCGTACGTAGGGCAGCAAGGTACCGCCGCTCACATGTCGTCGCACATCTTCGCGGAGCTCGCGCCCGTATCCGGTCAGGTATTCGCGCGCGTTCCAGGCAAACAAGCAAACAAGCAGACAAGGGCATGACATGAACGGAGAAATCGCCGAAGGCCTCGGCAAGGTTCCAGAGGTCACATTCTGGTTCTGGGTCATCAAGGTGGCCGCGACCACCCTGGGTGAGACGGCCGGGGATGCGGTGACCATGTCCATGAACCTCGGCTACCTGGTGGGCACGGCGATCTTCGCGCTGGTCTTTGTCGTTGCGGTGGGAGCCCAGATCGCTGCGAGAAAATTCCACCCCGCCCTGTTCTGGTTCGTGATCGTCGCGACCACAACGGCGGGCACTACGCTTGCGGATCTCTTTGATCGCTCATTGGGCATCGGCTATCTCGGCGGTACCTCTATCCTGTTTGTCCTGTTGATGGGGACGCTCGCTCTTTGGCACCGATCGCTCGGTTCGGTGTCGATCAAAAGGATGACGTCCCGTAAGGCTGAGATCTTCTACTGGGCCGCGATCATGTTCTCCCAGACCCTGGGTACAGCACTGGGCGACTGGATGGCAGATAGCGAGACGGGGCTCGGGCTCGGGTACGAGGGCGGTGCGCTCGTCTTCGCGGCGGGCCTTGCGCTCGTCGCTGCCGCTTACTTCCGGACCAGGCTATCGCACACCATGCTGTTCTGGGCGGCATTCATACTCACGCGACCGCTCGGCGCCACAGTCGGTGACTTGCTCGACAAGCCCCATGCCAGTGGCGGCCTCGCATTGAGCCGCTACGTCGCCTCGGGCGTCCTGGCGGTTTTCATAGTCGCCTGCATCGCATTGCTGCCGCAGAGAGCCGAGCGCGTCTCTCCTTAAGACCGACGGCGCGTGAATCCGGAAGCACGCGAATCGCACGATCAACTGCCTTGTCCGTCCACGATGGAAGCGCCGCCCTGCGACTGCGCGCCGTTGATGCCGTGCAGATACCCGGCCAGGGCTTCCACCTGATCCGGCGGCATGGGTGCGCCGAAGGCACTGCGCATCTTGGTGATTTCGCCGGCCCATTCCTCCCGGCTGAGCGGCGGCTGGCGCAGAACCATCCCTGCAGAATGACACATGAGGCATTGGGCATCGGCGATGTCGGCGCCCTTACCGGGTGGGAAGATCACCGGGCTCACGGGGAGCTCGACTTCGACCTTGGCCCATGTCGGCGCGGTGGGGGCGGGCGGGGCCCGGCGGGTCATGAGGGCCGCAAGCGCGATCACCAACACGACAGCCATCGCTGAGATCACGGCGATGTTGCGCAGGCCCTTTCGCATGTCGTTTCTCCGAGAAATACCTAGGATGCCTGCACAGACACGGACTCGATCACGTTGCGCATGAAGCCGCTGGGGTTCCAGTTCGGCTTGTCGGGCTGCGCATTGCCCGTGGCGTTGACCGCCTTGATCATGAGCTCGTGCGGCCCGGGCGATGCAACGCTCAACGGAGCTTCCCACTGCCGGAAGCTGTATTTGCCGTGATCCGGCCCGAGCCGCGCTTCCTGCCAGGCGCCGCCCGCATCGGCGGAGAAAAAAACTTTTCCCAACCCCGTGTCGCCGCCGAAAGCGATTCCGCGGATGGTGGTCGTCTGCCCGACCTTCAGGACGGCACCGTCGCGGACGCTGGTAAAGAATGAGCGCGGCAGCATGCGGTTGATGGGGACCATGTTCACGCCCTTCTGTCCCGGCACGACATTGGCGAACGGCGTGTCGGGGATCAGATAAG
>JAQGMV010000086.1 GCA_028292225.1 Betaproteobacteria bacterium | reverse complement strand
GCGCCACAGCGGCGGCGGCATGGACCAGGACAGCCGTGAGCAGTACCGCCACTTCCTGCTCCAGAGCAACGTCGATTCGCGGCTGATCGAGTTTCGCGAAGACGGCGCGCTGCGCATGGTGAGCATCGTCGACGAGCTCCAGGACGGCGTCTCGTCGGTGTACACCTTCTTCGACCCGGATGTACCGGCCGCGAGCTTCGGCACGTACAACATCCTGTGGCAGATCGAGCTGTGCACCAAGCTCGACCTGCCCTATCTCTATCTCGGCTACTGGATCGGCCTCTCGCGCAAGATGGCTTACAAGATCCAGTTCCAGCCGATGCAGGGCCTCGTCGACGGCCAGTGGCAGACTCTTGCCGACAGTGAGATCGGCGCGGCCGGCGCGCCACTGTCGAAGTGACGCGCGCCTCATCGCTCATCGCTCATCCCTCGTCCCTCGCACCCGATCCCCCGCTAAAATAGCGGGATGTCCTACACCCTGATTCGCCCGGCGCTGTTCGCGCTCGACGCGGAGACTGCCCACCACCTGACCTTAGGCACGCTCAAGGCGCTTCAACGTGTGGGCCTAGTGCGCGCTCCCGCCCACGCCGCCACCGATTGCACGCGCCAGGTGATGGGCATCCGCTTCCCGAACCCGGTAGGCCTCGCTGCCGGCCTCGACAAGAACGGCGAATACATCGACGCGCTCGGCGCGCTGGGATTCGGTTTCATCGAAGTGGGAACCGTGACGCCGCGGCCTCAGCCGGGAAACCCGCGCCCGCGCCTGTTTCGTCTGCCCGGGGCAGAAGCGGTCATCAACCGCATGGGGTTCAACAATCTCGGCGTCGAACGCCTCGTGCGCAACGTACACCGCGCATCGTGGCGCGGCGTGCTCGGCATCAACATCGGAAAGAATTTCGATACGCCGCTCGAGCGCGCCGCGGACGACTATGTCGCGTGCCTGCGCAAAGTCTATCCGCTTGCGAGCTACATCACGGTGAACATCTCGTCGCCGAACACCAAAGGCCTGCGCGACCTGCAGGCCTCCACGCTGCTCGAAACGCTGCTCGCCGCGCTGCACGGTCAGCGGGAGCAGCTCGCCCACGATTACGGCAGGCGCGTGCCCCTGGCGCTCAAGATCGCGCCCGATCTCGCCGACGCTGAAATCGGTGCAATCGGCGACCTGCTCGAGCGCTACGGCTTCGACTGCGTCATCGCGACCAACACCACGATCGGCCGCGACGGCGTTACGGCGCTGCCCCACGGCGATGAGACCGGAGGCCTGAGCGGCGCACCGGTGAAAGCACGGGCCACGCACGTCGTGCGCGAGCTCGCGCGGGTGCTTCAAGGACGCATCCCGATCATCGGCGTGGGTGGAATCTCGGCAGGCGTAGACGCGCGCGAAAAGATCGACGCCGGCGCAAGCCTCGTTCAGCTCTATACCGGGCTCATCTACAAGGGGCCGGCGCTCGTCGAGGAATGCGTCGCGGCGCTCTGCGGGCAGGACCGTGCGCCCGGCCGCCCCTGAAGAGATCGCTCTCGCAGCCGCGGTCGCCGTCATCGACGAAGCGCGCTGCATCGGGTGCACGCTGTGCATAGCGGCGTGCCCAGTCGATGCGATCGTCGGCGCAGCCAGGCTGATGCACAGCGTCGTCACCTCGATCTGCACCGGCTGCGAGCTGTGCCTGGCGCCGTGTCCGGTCGACTGCATCAGCATGCGCAGCTACCCCCGGCCGGAAGCCGATAGCCGCGACGCTGCGACGGCCGAAGCCCGGCGCCGCTGCGAGGCGCGAAACGCGAGGCTCGAGGGCGGCGCGGCAGAAACGGCAGCTCAGCGTCTCGCCCGGGCCGCAGCCGCCGCCGAGCGCAGGAAACGAGCGACGATCGCTCGTGCGCTCGCGCGTGCAAGGCTGCGGCTCAACAGCCGCCCACCGTGACTTAATTCGCAGCTCAGGGGAGGCGTCGATGCCCCCGTGCCGGCCCGGTTCGATCTGCGGGTTTTTTTGCCTTCAAGCTTGCGGTCCCGCGGCCGTTATTTCGTGACACGGCGTCCTCTAACCAGAGGAAGCTGATCCATATTCCGCGCCTCGAAGCGCGGCGTGCGGCAGTGAACCACGATACGCGGGGGCGAATGATGGGAAAGCGACGGATCGGGGCGAGCGAGCTTGCGATCGGGAGCGTGCTGGCCTGGGATGCATACGATGACAACGGACGGCTGCTGCTGCGCCGCGGGCAGGTCATCGCCAGCACCACCCAGCTCGACGGCCTGATGGAGAGAGGCCTTTACACCGAGCTCGAGCCGCCGCGGGAAAAACCCGCGCCCACCTTCGACGTCACACCTTCGGCGGTCGCGCTCGTGCTGGAAGCCCGCCGCCGGCTGCAGATCCTTTCCGCCCCCACCGCCCCGGCGACCGGTTTTTCCGAGCAGATCATCCGCATTCGCCACCTGATACGCGAAGCGTGCCGGATCAGCCGGGACGCCGCCCTTGCCATGACCCTGCTCGACCGTAACGGCCGCTACTCGGTGCGCCACTCGGTCGACGCGGCGATCGCGTGCGAAGTCGTCGGCGCCGAGCTCGGCATCCACGAGCCTGAGCTCACCTCCGTCGTCGCGGCGGCCCTGACGATGAACATCAGCATCATGCAGCTCATGGACGAGCTGCAGGCGCAGAAAGATCCGCTCACCGACGCACAGCGCAAAGTCATCCACAACCACCCGGAAGACAGCGCGGATCTGCTGGGTCGGCGGGAAGTCACAGATGAGGTCTGGCTGCGGGCCGTGGTGTCGCACCACGAAGCGATAGACGGCAGCGGCTACGTGCACGGGAGCAAGGGCGACGACATACCGCTCACGGCCCAGCTCGTCTCGCTGGCCGACATCTACTGCGCGCGCATCTCGAGCCGTGACTACCGCCCGCCGCTGCGCCCGAACGCGGCATTGCGCGCGCTGTTCCTCGAACAGGGCAAGAAAGTTCGCGACGGCCTCGCGAGCCAGTTCATCAAGGCGATCGGCGTCTTCCCCGCAGGGACGCCGGTGCGTCTGGAGAACGGCGAGATCGCGGTCGTTATCCACCGCGGGCAGAATGCCAGCAAACCTTACGTATGCTCGATCCACGGCGTGAACGGGATGCCGCTCGCCGTGCCGGTCAGGCGCGACACGAGCCAGGGCAACTACTGCATCAAGGAAGTGGTGAGCTGGCCGGAGCTGGGCGCGATCCCCAGCATGCAGAGCCTCTGGGGCAAAGTGGCCGCTCTCGTCTGAAGCAGCTTCAGACGAGAATCGGCCGGGCGCGCCGGGCGATTCTCATCAGAAGAAAATGAGGTACGCGGCGCCGAGAACGACGCCGTACTGCAGGGTTCTGTAGAGCGGCCGGTTGCGCTGTTTCAGGCGGCGTGCGGCGCCGCTGAAGCGCGCAGCCACGGGGTGGTAGACGCGGCTGTAGAACCGGTTGAGCGCACCGACCGGTTCGTTCTCGAGATTCTGCGT
>JAQGMV010000071.1 GCA_028292225.1 Betaproteobacteria bacterium | reverse complement strand
GCGCCACATCGGCGCGTGACGATCGTCCGCATTGATCACCGCGGTGCCATTGGCGCTCATGCCTTCGAAGATTTCGCCTTTGGCGCGCGCGATCGCCTCTTCCGAACCGAGATACTCGATGTGCGCGCTGCCCGCGTTGTTCACGACGGCCACGTCGGGCCGCGCGAGCGTCGTCAGGTAGCGAATCTCGCCTTCGTGGTTCATTCCCATCTCGATGACCGCATAGCGCTGCGCCGCGTCGAGCTCGAGCAGCATGAGCGGCATCCCGATGTCGTTGTTGAGGTTGCCGCGCGTGGCGAGGACCGCATCGGCGGCTCCGCCGGCCGCTACACGCAGGATCGCCGCGAGCATTTCCTTCACCGTGGTCTTGCCGCTGCTGCCGGTCAGCCCGACAACCGGCATCGAAAAACGGCTGCGCCAGTGCGCGGCGAGCCTTCCGAGGGCCAGGCGGGTGTCGTCGACGACCAGCAGCGGCAGCGCGCCGGCCGCTACACTCGGCCCAGCCGCGTCGACCATCGCCGCCGCGGCGCCGCCGGAGGCCGCGACCGACAAAAACCGATGGCCGTCATAACGTTCACCGCGCAATGCAACGAAGAGATTCCCGCCTTGAAGCGTGCGAGTGTCGCTGCTGACGCCGCTCAACATGACGTCGGCGCCTTCGACCGCGGCGCCGAGCGCGCGAGCAGCCTCGGAAAGATGCATTCTCACGATGCGCGCCTCGCGAGCGCGGAGCGGACGACGGCCGCATCGCTGAAAGGATGCCGGATACCGTCGATTTCCTGATACTGCTCGTGACCTTTTCCGGCGACGAGGATCACGTCCCCCGCCCGCGCTCGACGCACTGCGCCTTCGATCGCCTTCGCGCGATCGAGGACGACCTCGCTGTTCCCGGCCATGCCTTCGAGGATGTCGCCGATGATCGCATGCGGGTCTTCGGTGCGCGGGTTGTCGCTCGTGACGATCGCCTCGTCCGCGAGCGTCGCCGCGATGCCGCCCATCACCGGTCGCTTGCCGCGGTCGCGATCGCCGCCGCAGCCGAAGACACAGACCAGCCTCCCGGCGCGCGGGCCTGTCGAGCCCATCAGCTCGCGCAGGGTGCGAAGCACGTTCTCGAGCGCATCGGGCGTGTGGGCGTAGTCGACGACGACCAGGGGACGCCGTCCGCCGCCGTAGCGCTCGGTACGTCCGGGCACCGGCCCCACCTGCGCGAGCGCGGCGACCGAAGCGTCCAGCGGGTTGTCGCTTGCGAGCAGCACAGCGAGCGTGCCCAGCAGATTTGCAGCGTTGAACCGGCCGATGAGCGGGCTTTCGAGTCTGCTTTCGCCCCACGGCGTCACGACGTCGAAAGCCACACCCTCTGCGCCCATTCGCAGATTGCGTCCGACGATTCTAGGCACGCGCCGGCCTCGCAGCGCCGGCGGCAGGGTGCGGCTGAAGCCATATCCGATCGTGCGCACGCCGCGGCGCTGCGTCGGCTCGACCAGAGCCGCGCCGAATGCGTCGTCGAGATTGAGCACTGCATGTTTGAGGCCGGGAAGCCGGAACAGCCGCGCCTTCGCGTTGCGGTAGTTGCGCATCGTCCCGTGGTAGTCGAGATGGTCGCGCGTGAGATTGGTGAGCAGCGCAACGTCGAGCTCGACGCCGGCGATGCGATTTTGCGCGAGCCCGTGCGACGATACTTCCATGCTGACGGCCCGGGCACGCTGCCGGACAAAATCGCGCAGCCGCCCCTGGAGCCACACCGCGTCGGGCGTGGTATTGCCGATCGGCTCGAGCCTTCCCGGCCAGCCGCTGCCGAGCGTACCGACGACCCCGCATTTGCGGTGCAGCCGCGTGAGCGCGTGCGCGATCCAATGGCTGCACGAAGTCTTGCCATTGGTGCCGGTGACGCCGACCATCCACAGGCGTGCGCTCGGGCGCCCGTAGACTTCGGCGGCGATCTCGCCGGCGTGCCGCTTCAGGTTCTCGACCGGTGCGTTCCTGACTTTCCACGACGCGCGCCACCGGAAGTCGCGACGCTCCCACAGCACCGACGCCGCGCCGCGCTCGATCGCCTGCGGAATGAATTTGCGTCCGTCGAGCGTCTCGCCCGGATACGCGACGAAAGTGTCGCCGGGCGTGACCTGCCGGCTGTCGCTGACGAGGCGAGTCATGCCGAGCGCGGCTAGCGCGCCCCAGTCGACGCTGCGAGCGCGTATCGCGGCCGACGCATGGACAGCCGGCTGCGCGCTCACACTTCTTCCTTCACTTCAGGCTCGCTCGCCGGCGGCAGCACGACGTTGTTCACCGGCGCGTCGGGCGGAATGGCCATGAGACGCAGCGCGCCGCTCATCACGCGGTTGAACACCGGCCCGGCGACGGTCCCGCCGTAATACTGACCCGCCGAAGGCTCGTCGATCATGACCGCGACGATCAGGCGCGGATTCGATGCCGGCGCGAGCCCGATGAACGAAGAGACGTATTTGTTGGCATAGCTGCGGCCTTCGAGCTTGTGCGCGGTGCCGGTCTTGCCGCCCACCCGATAACCGGCGATCTGCGCTTTGGGCGCCGTTCCGCCCGGCTGCACCGCAAGCTCGAGCATCGCGCGCAACGCCTGTGCCGTCTCCGCTTTGATGACTCGCACGCGCTCGGCCGGCTTGTCGCGTTTCTGGAGCGTGAGCGGGGCGATCTCGCCGTCGTTGGCGAAGATCGTGTATGCCCGCGCCAGCTGGAGCAGCGACACCGAGATCCCGTGGCCGTAGGACATCGTCGCCTGCTCGATCGGTTTCCAGGTGGCGTACGCTCTCAACTTGCCCGAGACCTCGCCTGGAAAACCCGAATCCGGCGGCGTTCCGAACCCGACGTTCTTGAAGAGCGTCCACAGGGTCTCGGGCGGCAGCGACAGCGCCATCTTGGCGGCGCCGACGTTCGACGATTTCTGGATCACCTGCGATACCGTGAGCGCGCCCTGCGCGTGCGCGTCGTGGATGGTACGGTTGCCGATCGTCAGATAGCCGGGCGCGGTCTGGATGATCGTCTCGGGCTTGAAGTGCCCGGCCTCGAGCGCTGCGGCCGCGGTGAAAGGCTTGAGCGTCGAACCCGGCTCGAACAGATCGGTCACCGCGCGATTGCGCATGCGCCTGGTATCGACCTTGTTGCGGTTATTCGGGTTGTAGGTCGGGAGGTTCGCCATCGCGAGCACTTCACCGCTGTTCGCATCGAGCACCACGATGCCGCCCGCCTTGGCGCGATTCTCGGCGACCGCTTCCTTCAGCTCGCGAAACGCGAGGTACTGGATACGCGCATCGATCGACAGCGCGAGCTTCTGCCCGTCCTGCGGCTTCCGGATGCTGTCGACGTCTTCGACGATGTGGCCGCGGCGGTCCTTGATCACGCGGCGGCTTCCGGGTTTGCCCGTCAGCTCCGAATCGAACGCGAGCTCGAGCGCTTCCTGGCCTTTCTCGTCGATGTCGGTGAAGCCGATGAGATGGGCCATCACCTCACCGCCCGGGTAGTAGCGGCGGTACTCGCGCTGAAGAAACACGCCGGGGATGCCGAGCTCGACGATCTTAGAGGCCTGATCGGGCGGGAGCTGGCGTTTCAGGTAAACGAAATCGCGCTTGGTGTCGACGAGCCGCTTCCTCAGCTCGGCTGGGTCCGTCTCGAGCAGGCGCGCGAGACGCGCGAGTTGGGCCGAGGTCGCATCCATGTCGGAAGGGCTCGCCGCGACCGATTCGACCGGGGTGGAAATCGCGAGCGGGTCGTTGTTGCGGTCGACGATCATGCCGCGGGTGGCGGAGAGCGAAAGCACGCGCGAGTAGCGCGACTCGCCTTTGGCCTGGAGGAAATCGTTGTGCAGGCCCTGGAGGTACACCGCGCGCGCGACGAGCGCGATGAACCAGCCGACCAGCCCGATCAGCAGCAGGCGCGAGCGCCAAGGCGAGAATTTGAGCGCCAGCGCGGGCGAAGTCGCTTTCATTTGAGCTCGTTCTCGGCCTTGCGCCCGAGCACCTGCACGCGCGCCGCGGTCGGCACCCGCATGCCCAGATTGCGCGCGGCGATCTTCTCGATCCGCGCGTGAGTCGCCCAGGTGCTCTGTTCGAGCTGGAGCTGGCCCCACTCGACCTCGAGCTGCCTCGCGAGTTCCTGCTCCTTCTGCAGCTCGACGTAGAGCTTGCGAGCCTGGTGCTGCGAGGTGACGAGCATGAGAGCGCACCCGACGAGGATGCCGAGCAGGATGAGATTGAGCTTGGCCACGTCGCTACGCTGCGGTTCTTTCTGCTACACGCATGATGGCGCTGCGTGCCCGCGGGTTCGCGGCGACTTCGGCGTCGGACGGGCGGCGCGCCTTGCCGACGATGCGCAGCCTCGGCTCCGGCAGGTCGCGCGCGCGCACTGCGAGCCGCGGCGGCATCGTGTCCGCGCGCGACTGCTCGCGCATGAAACGCTTCACGATGCGATCCTCGAGCGAGTGGAAGCTGATCACCACCAGCCTGCCGCCGGGCTCGAGCAGGTCAGCCGCCTGGGGCAGCGCTAGCGAAAGCTCTTCAAGCTCCTGATTGACGTGAATCCGTAGAGCTTGAAACGTGCGCGTCGCCGGATCCTGGCGTGGCTCGCGCGTGGGAACGGCGTCTGCCACGAGCGCGGCAAGCTGCCCAGTGGTGCCGAGAGGCCCTCGCGATCGAGCCTCAACAACCGCTGCTGCAATCTGTTTAGCAAACCGTTCTTCACCATAGTTTCTTATGACCTCCCGGATCTCGGATTCAGTCGCGGTGGCGAGCCACTCCGCCGCAGTCGTGCCCCTGGTGGTGTCCATGCGCATGTCGAGCGGCGCATCCTGTCTGAACGAAAAACCGCGCTCGCCCTGATCGAGCTGCGGTGAAGAGATTCCGATGTCCATCAGGATGCCGTGCACCCGGCCGATGCCGAGCGCGGCCAGCAGCTCGGAAAGGCGGCCGAACGCGCCGTGAACGATCGTGAAGCGCGGGTCGTCGATCGCGGCTGCGGCGCTCACGGCCTGCGGGTCGCGGTCGATCGCGATCAGGCGCCCGTCGGGACCGAGGCTGGCGAGGATCAGCCGGCTGTGACCACCGCGGCCGTACGTGCAATCGACGTAGGTCCCGCTTTTGGCGACGTTCAGGCCCTCTACGGCTTCGTGGAGCAGGACGGCGGCGTGAACATCGCTCACAGGGAGAAGCCCTCGAGCTCGGGCGGCAGGCCACCCGGGGTCAGGCCGCCTGGCCTCGCGATGAGTTGCTCCCAGGTGTCCTTGTTCCACAGCTCGAATTTCTTGCCCTGCCCCACCAGCACCACGGCTTTGTCGAGCTGCGCGTACTCGCGCAAAGCCGGCGAGATGAGAACGCGCCCGGCGCCGTCCATGTCCACATCGACGGCAAAACCGATCAACCGCCGCTGCAGCTCGCGCACGCGCGGGTCGAGGTTCGAGAGCCCTTCGAGCTTTTGCTGGATGAGCTCCCAGTCGGGGAGCGGGTAGACGAGCAGGCAGCGGTCGGCGTCGGCCGTGATGACCAGATGCCCCGCGCAACGCTCGAGCAGGGCATCGCGATGCCTCGCCGGCACTGCGAGCCTGCCTTTAACGTCCAGATTTAATTGCGAAATGCCGCGGAACACGAGCGCCCTCACCCCGTGGGGCCCGGCGGCGCCTCCCAGGTTATGGAAACGGCGCTTTCTCCCACTTTCTACCACTTCGTCCCACTATATTGAAAGTGCCGGGGGGGGTCAAGCGCTTTCGGAGGTTTTTCTGGTTTGGCGACAAAGACTTACCGCAGAGTGTTGCGCCGGTTTCACATCCGGGAAATACCAAACTTCGTTTGAGTTGTACAGGCAATGCGCTAGGGATCGTACTTAAAGTAGAACCTTAAGTACACCCAAAGTGGGAGAACCCGGTTGGGCCTCGCGTGAACGTGCAGGGTGCGCTGCGCGATGCCCGATAGGCTCGAAAACGGCCGCGCGGACGGTACATAGCGCCAGGCGCCTGAACAGGCCGTGACGCCCCCTAAGGCGTCTCGGCCGCGGGCCGCTATGCCCTGAAGCGTCGGAGACCTTTCCGCGCGCGCAGTTACGCCCAAGGCTCTGCGGCGAAAAGCCGCAGAGCCGCGGAAGCGTCCAAGATCTGAATGCGAAGCCGGCCGATAAGCCGGGTTCTGTCGTGGACAGCCATTCCTCTGGCCTCCGGATTACTCCGGAGGCTCAAGCCACCTACCCGCGAGCTCGGCGGGAAGCGTCATCGCTCGCCTATTTGGTGTTGCTCCCGGTGGAGGTTGCCGCGTTTCACCCTCACGCCGATGCGCTTGCGCGCACCGACGTGAGACTCGTCTCTGTGGCCCTATTCCTCGCCTTGAGCGCCGCGGTATCTCTCATGGAGTCGGGTATGTTGCCACACCCTTCTCCGATTCGAGACTCTTTGCCGCCTTGCGGCGGCAAAGACCGCGACACCTTATGCGCGGACGGGAGTTACCCGTCACCGTACCCTGTGGAGCCCGGACTTTCCTCTACGTACGGAGCGGCGACTTGCATCGCCGGTTAAACCCGCACGCAGCGGCTGCCTGGCCAGCTTCGCCCCTTTATTTTACATCGTGGACGCCCGGGGTTCCGAACAGCTTCACACGGGTTTAGAGTTGCACCCATGGGCCGGCTTTTTCCCCGGCCAGAAGGAGGTTTCGATGCTTATGCGCCGTAGACTCTACTTCGTTCTGCCCGATGTCGAATGCGCGAGGGCGATGCTCAACGACCTGCTGCTCGCGCGCATCGAGTGCAGGCACATCCACTTCCTGTCGAAACGCGACTCGCTGCCTCCCGACTTGCCCGAAGCGAACGTCCTGCAGAAGACCGACATCGTTCACGGCGCGCAGATGGGCGTGGTCATCGGCGCCGTCGTCGGCGCGGTGGCGGGCGGCCTGCTCGTCTTTTTCCCGCCCGAAGGCGCGACGCTCATGCTGATGACGGTCCTGCTCGCCGCGATCGGCGGCGCGGTCTTCGGCGCGTGGGTGTCGAGCATGGTCGCAAGCTCGGTGCCGAACTCGCGGTTGAAGGGGTTCGAGCGCGATATGGCAGACGGGAAGGTGCTGATGATGGTCGACGTGCCGATGCGCCGGGTGCGGGAGATCTGCGAGACGATCGCCCGCCGGCACCCCGAAGCTCTTTCAGGCGGATTCGAACCGACTATTCCCGCTTTCCCGTAAAGGTGGGGGTCGTCCGGATTCAGAGCAGCAAAGCGAGCACCAGCGAGCCCTGTAGGAAGCGCGGTTACGGAGGGAAACCCTGGTTTTCCTCCGTTCGTTTACCGCCCGTCGGGTCCCGACGACCCCGGCGCTAGCGCCGGGGAAGTTGCAGCGCCCGCACCGCGTCGCACAACTCGTCGAGCCGGCGCTCGCGGATGCCCAGGGCGTCGAGGTGACGCAGGGTGTTGAAGAGATAGTCGGCGTTGGGTCCGCGCGCGCCGCTGCAGTCGGCGATGGTGCGCGCCGCCGCTTCGAGTTCGAGCGCCCCGGTGTAGGCATCGTGCGCGCGATCTGCGACGAAGGTCAGAGCGCTCACTTTCCCGTCGCCGAGATCCAATTTCACCACCCGCGGGCTGTAGACCCTGCGTGGCATTTCGCGGTCCCACAGGGTCTGGAGGACGCTTTCGACGTGCGCGTCAGCGACGAGAAAAGCCATGCCGCGGCAGCACCCTCCACGGTCGAGCCCGAGCACGAGACCGGGACGTTCGGGCGTTCCGCGGTAGCGCGTCGAGGTCACGCAGAACGCGCGGTGATAGCCGCGCAGCATCGCCCGCTGGCAGCGCACGTATTCGAAACCAGGGTCCCACATGAGCGAGCCGTAACCGAAGACCCAGAGATCTCCGGCAGGAAGCCGGGGGCAGCACGCGTGCGCGACGACTCGCGAGTGGGTTTCGGTGAGCGGGTCCATTTCCTTGAGCTAACGCCTCGCGGGCCGCCGCCGCTTACACGATGCGCCAGCCGACGCGCTCGCCGGCCCGGAAAGGCACGAGCGAATCGGCGCCAAAGCCGATCTCTGCGGGCACGTGCCAGTCGGATTTCTCGAGCGTGATGCGCTCGGTATTGCACGGCAGCCCGTAGAACCCGGGGCCGTAGCGGCTCGCGAAATTCTCGAGCTTTTCGAGCGCTCCCGCGGCGTCGAAAGCCTCCGCATAGAGCTCGATCCCGGCGTGCGCCGTATAAACACCCGCACAGCCGCAGCTCGTCTCCTTGGTGTGACGCGCATGCGGGGCGCTGTCGGTGCCGAGGAAGAACTTGGAGTCGCCGCTGATCGCCGCGGCGACCAGCGCTTCACGGTGAATCTCGCGCTTGATGACGGGAAGACAGTAGTGATGCGGGCGGATCCCGCCGACGAACAAGGCATTGCGGTTGAGCAGCAAATGATGCGCCGTGATCGTCGCGGCGACGGTCGCGGGCGCCGTGCGCACGAAATCCGCGGCTTCCCGGGTCGTGATGTGCTCGACGACGACTTTGAGCTTTTCGAATCGCGCGACGAGCGGCTCCAGCACCCGCTCGAGAAAAACGCGCTCGCGGTCGAAGATGTCCACCGCCGGGTCGGTCACTTCGCCGTGCACGAGGAGCGGCATGCCGTGCTCGGCCATCGCCTCCAGGACCGGGTAGCACCGCGCGAGATCGCTGACGCCGGAATCGGAATTGGTCGTCGCACCGGCCGGGTAGTACTTGACCGCGTGCACCGCGCCGCTCGCCTTCGCGCGCGCGATTTCTTCGGGACGGCTGTTGTCGGTGAGATAGAGCGTCATCAGCGTCTGAAAACCGGAGCCTGCCGGTAATGCCGCGACTATGCGATCCCGGTAACCGAGCGCGGCTTCGGTGGTCGTGACCGGGGGCCGCAGATTGGGCATGACGATCGCGCGTCCGAACCGCGCCGCAGTGTCCTGCAGCACGGCGCGCATGGGGTCGCCGTCGCGCAGGTGCAGGTGCCAGTCGTCGGGGCGGATGAGGGTTATGCGTTGCATCGTGGAAGGATGAGGTTGTAAGTGACGCGAACGGTAAACCGTAAACGGTAAACCGTAAAGACACTCATCCAGCGCAGGGCCTGCCCCGCTCCCCGTTTACCGTTCGCCGTTTACGACTCGCGCTTTAACTCCAGCGCCAGCGCATACAACTCGTTCTTCCTCGCCCCCGTGATCTTCGCGGCGAGCGCCGCCGCCTGTTTGACCGGCAGCTCTTCGAGCAGCACTTCGAGCGTGCGCTTCGCCTGCGCTGCTTCGGCATCGTCATCGGGTGGTGCGCCTTCGACGATCAGCACGAACTCGCCTTTCACGCGGTCGGCATTCCCCGACAGCCATTCAGCCGCTGCGCCGAGCCCGCATTCGTGTATCGACTCGAAAAGCTTGGTGAGCTCGCGCGCGATGACGATGCGGCGCGATCCGCCGAGTGCGGACGCGAGGTCCACGACCGCCTCGATCACGCGATGCGGCGCTTCGTAAAACACGAGCATGTAAGGGAACGCGGTCAGCGCTTCGAGCGCTTTGCGGCGATCAGAGGGTTTGGAAGGCAGGAAACCGTAGAACAGGAAGTGCGGACCGAAGAGCCCGCTCGCCGAAAGCGCCGCCGCGGCAGCATTCGCGCCGGGGATCGGCACGACGGGATAACCCGCCTCCCTTACCGCGTGCACCAGCCGCGCACCGGGATCCGAGAACGCCGGTGTTCCCGCGTCGCTCGCGAGCGCGACTGAGCGGCCCGCCTCGAGCTCCGCGATGATGCGCGGCGCGCTACGCTGCTCGTTGTGCTCGTGCAGCGACAGCAGCTTTTTCGCGTCGATACCGTAGTGGTTGAGGAGCCTCGAGGTGACGCGAGTGTCTTCCGCTGCGATCACGTCGGCATGGCGGAAGATGTCGAGCGCACGCAGCGTCACGTCCTTGAGATTACCGATGGGCGTGGCGACTACATATAATGTCGGCTTTGTCGCCTGCGTCCTGTCATGCCCCGTCGCGCGCTCCATTGCTGGTCGATCTTGCTGTGGTTTACCGCTCTACTATACGGGGGCCCCGGTACGTGCGCCACTGACGCGCCCGCTGCGAGCACCGATCCCGCCGCTGCACCGCACGTCGCGCTCCTGCTCCCCACCGGCTCCGAGGTTTTTGCAAAAGCAGCGCAGGCCGTGCGCGACGGATTTCTCGAAGCCGCGAAGAAGGAGAGCGGAGCGCCGCTCGCGGTTCGGCTCTATCCGGTTACCGAGGACCCGAAGAACGTCGTCGCCACGTACCGCGAAGCCGTCGCGGCCCGCGCGCGCTTCGTCGTCGGCCCGCTCACGCGTAGCGGCGTGACCGCGATCGCGACGACCCTGAACCTGATCAGCGTGCCGACTCTCGCGCTCAACGTGCCCGAAGGAGTCGCGTCCAATCCGCTGAACATGTACACGCTGAGCCTGCAGGTCGAGGCCGAAGCGCGGCAGATCGCCCAGCTCGCGATACGCGAAGGCCGGCGCAAGGCGCTGACCGTCACCGATCCGTCGGCGCTCGGCAGGCGCATGCGGGATGCGTTCGTCGACGAGTTTCAGCGCGGCGGCGGCTACCAGATCGTCGACTACCCGTACGCAACCGACTCCGCGAGCCTCGACAAGATCCGCCAGGCGTCGGGGCTCGGCGTCACCGACATGGTTTTTCTCGCGCTCGACGCAGGCCGGGCGCGGGCAATCAGGCCGCAGGTGTCAGCGCTGCCCGCGTACGGCACCTCGCAACTCAACCCCGGCGCTGCCGGCGTCTCCGCCCTCGTCGATCTCGCCGACGTGCGCTTCGTCGACATGCCGTGGATGCTTCAGCCCGATCATCCCGCCGTGATGGTGTATGCACGCAACGGCCCGCGCGAAGCCGACGATCTCGAGCGCCTGCGCGCGCTCGGCATCGACGCTTTTCGCGTGGCTCACGATCTGTACACCGGCAAGCGCGACCTCGACATCGACGGGGTCACGGGGCGCCTGAGTCTGGCGCCCGACGGCCAGATACGCCGCGTGCTCCCGGTCGCGGTCATCGTCGGCGGCCAGCTCACCGTCGCCCCCGAGCCTCCGACGCTCCCCAGATGAACCGCCGCGGCCGGCAGACCACTGCCGTGATGAATCACCGCGGCGAAGCGACACTGCCGCGATGAACCGCCGCGGCCGAGCAACACTGCCCCGATGAACCGCCGCGGCGAAGCGGCTGAAGCGATGGCAGCCGACTTTCTCGAACGCAAGGGCCTGAACGTCGTGGCGCGAAATTACCGCTGCCGCCTCGGCGAAATCGATCTCGTCGCGCGCGAAGGCGATACCACCGTCTTCGTCGAGGTGAGGCAGCGCGCCTCGTCGGCATTCGGCGGCGCCGCAGCGAGCATCACTGCGGCGAAACGGGTGCGCCTCCTCAGGGCAGCGCGGCACTACCTGTCGCGCCTGAAGACGATGCCGGCGTGCCGCTTCGACGCGCTGCTCATCGAAGGCAACCCGCCGCGTATCGAGTGGATACGCAACGCTTTCGGCGAATAGCGTCTCCAGCCGGAGACACTCCGCGCCCCCGCGGTTGTAGGCTCTCGCGCGCGCGGTCTGTACAATAGGCCGCCATGGACTTGATCAGCCGTATCAGCGAAAATTTCTCGGAAAGTGCGCACCTCAAGCTGCAGAGCATGGATGTCCTCGCGGGCCCCATCGCCGACGCCGCTGAACGCATGGTTCAGTGCCTGAAGCGCGACGGCAAAATCCTCGCGTGCGGCAACGGCGGCTCCGCGGCCGACAGCCAGCATTTCGCGGCCGAGCTCATCAACCGCTTCGAGATGGAGCGCCCGCCGCTCGCCGCGATCGCGCTCACCACTGACACCTCGATCCTCACCTCGATCGGCAACGACTACGATTTCGACCAGATCTTCTCCAAGCAGGTGCGTGCGCTCGGGCACGCCGAGGACGTGCTGCTCGCGATCTCGACGAGCGGCAATTCGCGCAACGTGATCGCGGCGATCGAGGTCGCACACGAAAACGGGCTGACCGTCGTCGCGCTGACCGGCCGCAACGGCGGGAAAATCGCGGAGATCCTCGATTCGAAAGACATCCACATCTGCGTGCCCTCGAACAGCACGGCGCGCATCCAGGAAGTCCACCTGCTGACGCTGCATTGCATCTGCGACGCCATCGACTGTCTCTTACTCGGAGTCCAATAAATGCGACTTTTTTTCGCCATTAGTGCCATTGCCCTGCTCCCGCTGCTGAATGGTTGTGCCGCCGTCGTCCTGGGTGGCGCCGCGGCTACGGGCGGTTACCTCGTCGGCGAAGACCGGCGTCCCGCGGCGGTCATGACCGACGACCAGGCGATCGAGCTGAAGGCGAGCAACCGCATCAGCGAGAAATTCCCGAATGCGCACGTGAGCTCGACTTCGTTCAACAAGCTCGTGCTGCTGAGCGGCGAGGTTCCCGACGCGGCGGCGAAGGCCGAAGTCGACCGCATCGTGCGCGGCGTCGACGGCGTTCGAGGCACCTACAACGAGCTGCAGGTCGGGCCGGTGACCCCGTTCTCGGCGCGCGCCAACGATTCGTATATCACCTCCAAAGTGAAAACCCGCTTTCTCGACGGACGGCGATTCAATCCGGTGCACGTGAAAGTCGTCACCGACGCCGGCACGGTCTACCTGATGGGCCTGGTGAAAAAGCAGGAAGCGAACGACGCCACCGAGCTTGCGCGAACCACAAGCGGAGTGACGCGTGTGGTGCGATTGTTCGAGCTGCAGGACTGAAGCGCGCGTGAGTGCTAAGCGGTAAACCGTCAGCCGTGTCAGCCTCGAGCGCACCGGGGGTCTACGGTACGCCTGCGTTTGAAAACAAGATCTGCGAGCCCGGCCAACTGCAGGCGCGCATCAGTACCCTTCCCCGCCCGATCGTATTCACGAACGGCGTGTTCGACATCCTCCATCGCGGCCACGTGACGTATCTCGCACAGGCCCGCGCGCTCGGCGCGAGCCTCGTCCTCGCGCTGAACACCGACGCCTCGGTGCGCCGTCTCGGTAAAGGTGATGATCGCCCGGTGAATGCGCTCGCCGACCGCGCCGCCGTCGCGGCGGCCCTCGAAGGCGTCTCTCTCGTCACGTGGTTCGACACCGATACCCCGCTCGAGCTGATCCTCACCGTGAAGCCGGACGTACTCGTCAAAGGCGGAGACTGGCGCGTGGAAGATATCGTCGGCGCGTCCGAAGTGAAAGCGTGGGGCGGCAGCGTTCACTCGATACCGCTCGAGCACGAGCGGTCGACGACCGCGTTGCTGGGGAAAATCCGTCAGCGCTGAGCGTAAGCGGTGAACGGTGAACCGTTACCAGCTGAGGCGCGTCCCGCCGTGACATGCCCGGCGCAGACCAGCCACGGCCGCCCCTACGCGAGGAGTACCCTGTTTACGGTTCACCGCTTACCACCGTGTTGCACTAACTCGGGCATGGCCCTGCCTTGATTTCCGTCCCTGCGAATGATCGCTGCAATTCCGCGATCTGCGCCACCGTTCCCGCGTCGGGCTCGCGAACGTAATACGCGTAGCGCTTCGCGCCCCCGCTTTCACCGACGGTGCGCTGCAGCGGCGGGCGTGGAAGTCCCAGCCTGCCGAGCGCAACCTCCGCCTTGCCGGCGTCTATCGCCGCGAACGATCCCCATTCGAGACACGCCGATTTCGGCGCCTGCCCGCCGGGCCCGCGAGTCGCTGCGTTCAGAAGATTGATGCGCCCCGGGTTGATCTGCAGATCCTCGATCCGCGAGGCCGCGCCTGCGCGATTGTCGAGGCTGAGCCGCGCGTAGGCGAAGAACAGCACGTTCACGACGACCATCGCGAAGAAAACGGTTTTCGCGCTGAATTTGAACCGCTCAGCCATCATTCGCTCCGATGCACATCAGACCTTCGAGGACGAGATTATCCACCACCTGCACCGACTCGTTCAGCAATGGCGTCAGCACGCCCGCGTCGCCGCCGGAGAGCATGACGAGCGCGTCGGCCTCGCCGCTCTGGGTCATGTAGCGCTTCATGCGCTCGATCGCACCTGCGAGCGCGTTGACGGCGCCGCTGGCGATCGCGTCGCCGGTATTGTCCGGAAAGAAGCTGAACGCGCCGTCCTGAAGCCCGAGCCTCGCCGTGTTGCCCGCGAGCGCCTGCTTCATGAGCGAGTAACCCGGAACGATGCATCCGCCGAGAAAAAGCCCGTCCGCCGAAAGCGCATCGACGGTCATCGTCGTCCCCGCGTTGACCACGACGCAAGGCCCGTCGTAGAGATGCCTCGCGCCGATGAGCGCCGCCCACCGGTCGGGGCCGAGCTGTGCAGGCTGAGCGTAGCCGCTGCGCACGCCGCACTGCGCTTCCCTGCTGACGACCCAGGCCGGCGCCGCAGAGAAAGGTGCGAGCGCATCGCGTATCGATTGCCCGGCGGTGTCTCCCGCGACGTTTGCGACCACGATGCGCCCGGGTGCGGGCAAACGGCGGAGCGCTTCCGACAGCTCGTGCGCCTGCGCCGTCGCCACCGCACCGCGCTCGAGCCACTCGCCGGCCTCGCTCGAGCCCCATTTGATGCGGCTGTTGCCCGCATCGATCGCGAGCAGCTTCATGCGCGCGTCCTCGGCCGTGCCGCGCGCGCGCCCCGGGCTTTCGCCGGCTTCCCGGCGCGAACGCTGATCTCTGCGCTGTGCAGCCGCCGTATCGCGCTGCCGCTCTGGAATAGCAGCGCGCCGTCTTCCGCGATGCCTCGCGCGATGCCGTGGTCGGTCTGCCCGCTCGGCAGCGTCACCATGACGTCGAGTCCCTGGTGCGCGTGGTAACGCTCCCACTCTTCGCGCAGCGGTGCGAAACCGGTTTCGCCGAAAGCGTCGAGGACCTGCACCAGATGCCGCAGCATCACGCCGAGCACCGCGTTCCGGTCGAGCGTGTGCTCGCACGCGCTCTCGAGATCGGCGGCGGGCTGGTCGATGCGCGCTCTCATCGCCGGCGACAATCGCACGTTCAGGCCGATGCCGATCACCACCGTGCTCGGCCCCAGCGCATCGCCCTGAAGCTCGACGAGGATGCCCGCAAGCTTGCGACCGTCCCACAGGACGTCGTTCGGCCATTTGAGCTGCACTTGCGCGGCGCCGAGCTCACGCAGCGCGCGTACGACCGCCACTCCGACGGCAAGGCTCAGGCCCGCTAGGGCGCCCGCGCCTTGCACGTAGCGCCACAGAACCGAAAACGAGAGCCCGCGCGCGACTCCCGCGTGCCACGGCCTTCCCATGCGGCCGCGGCCGCCGTGCTGCCACTCGGCTGCGATCACGCTGCCTGCAGGCGCTTCGACGGACGCACGCTTCATGAGCTCGCTGTTGGTCGACGCGACGTTGTCAGCGACTTCGATCGACAAACGCGCGGCGTCGGCGCCCGCAAACCGCGCGACGCTCGAAGCTTCGAGCAGCGATACCGCGTCGGCAAGCTTGTAGCCGCGGCCGCGGACTTTGTAGACGCCGAGGTCCGCGACTTCGAGCGCGCGCACCGCGTTCCATACCGTGCCGCGCGAGACGTCGAGCGTGCGTGCGAGCGCTGCGCCGGAGTGGAAATCGCCGTCTGCGAGCAGACGCAGCAGCCTGAAAGAGAGGGGTGTCATGTGCGGTATAGAATAGCTCAACGGCCTCTACGCTTCCCACGAAAGGATGATCGATGAGCATGTATTTGATGTTCGCGTTATCGCTGGGTTCTGCGTTGCTCATGGCCGCCTTTGAGGCCGCGCCGGCGCAATCGAAGTACCCTTCGCGGCCGATACGCGTGATCGTTCCCTACACCCCCGGAGGCATCACCGACGTGCTCACGCGCATGGTGATGACGGACGTCGGCAAGGATCTCAACCAGACTCTCATCATCGACAACCGGCCGGGCGCGAACAGCATCGTCGGCGTGGACATCGCCGCGAAATCGAATCCCGACGGTTACACGCTCACGTCGGTCATCCCTGCGCATGCCGCCAACCAGACCCTCTACCCCAAGCTGCCCTATGACGCGATGAAGAGCTTCGCGCCGGTGTCGCTGCTCGGCACCGCTCCGCTCATCGTCTGTATCACGAATTCTCTGCCCGTCAGGAACATCAAAGAGCTCGTCGATCTCGCAAAGGCGAAGCCCGGCCAGCTCAGCTTCGCGTCGAGCGGAGTCGGCGCCGCGGCTCACCTCACGACCGAGCTCTTGATGCTCACCACCGGGGTCAGGATGGTCCACGTGCCCTACAAAGGCACGGCTCCGGCGCTGCTCGATCTCACCGGAGGCCAGGTGCAGTTCATGATGGACACGCCGTTGTCGCTGCTGCCTCATGCGCGTGCCGGCAAGATCAAGGCGATCGCAATGGCGTCGGAAAAGCGTGCTGCAGTCGCGCCCGACGTGCCGACGCTGATCGAATCGGGCGTTCAGGTCGTCGGCGGAACCTGGGTCGGCATACTCGCACCGGCAGGCACGCCTCGCGAGATCGTCGGCACGCTCAACCGCGCGATAGTGAACGTCGTCAAACGTCAGGACGTGCGCGATCGCATCGTGCAGGTCGGTATCGATCCGGTCGGCAGCACGCCCGAGGAGTTCACGCAGTTCCTGCGCGACGAGATCGCGAAATGGGGCAAAGTCATCAAGGCGGCGAACGTGAAGGTCGAGGGGTAGGCCTGGTAAATGGTGAATCTTAAATCGTAGAATTCGCGCGGCGGACCTGAAGCGCGCCAATGTCCGATTTACCATTCACCATTTACGATTTACAAGAATGAAAAAACAAATCCTCGCCATCGGCGGCATGGCGTTGCCGCCCGACCTCGACAACCTCCTGCTGATCGAATACTTCCTCGCACTCACCGGCAGACGAAAACCCAAAGTCGCTTTCATCGGGACGGCGCACGGCGATGCAGAGGCCGGGCGGCTGCGCTTCTACGCGGGCTTCAGCCAGTTTTCGTGCAAGCCCACGCACCTGCCGCTGTTCGCGCGCACGCCTCGCGACCTCGAATCGTTCGTCCTCGAGCAGGATGCGATCTACGTCGGCGGCGGCAACACGCGCAGCCTGCTCGCCGTATGGCGCGACTGGGGTCTGGACGCGCATCTGCGTACCGCGTGGGAGCGCGGCGTCGTGCTCGGAGGCGCGAGCGCGGGTTCGATCTGCTGGTTCGAGCACGGCGTCACCGACTCGATCGCAGGTCCGCTCACCGCGCTGCCGTGCCTCGGTTTTCTGCCCGGGAGCAACTGCCCGCACTACGACAGCGAGACCCGCCGCCGCCCGACTTTCCAGAAGCTCGTCGCGCGCGGTGCGATGCCTGACGGTTATGCGGCCGACGACGGTGCGGCGCTGCACTTCATCGACGGCAAGCTCGCACAGGTCGTGGCGAGCATGCCTCGCGCCAGGGGTTATCGCGTGACGCGATCCGGCAAGCGCGCGGTCGAGCGCCGTTTGTCCACGCGGTACCTCGGCCGCTGAAGCGAGCGCTTCACGCGAGCTCCAGGCCGGTCTTCGTGATGACCGGCGCCGAATCGGCTGAAGTGAAGAACCCGATGAGCTCACGCGCGGCGTCGGGCTCTTTCGCGCCGACGACGATCCCCGCGGAAAACGTCGTGATCTCCTGGACGTCGTCGGGCAGGGGTCCGACCACGTCTATGCCGGGCACCGGAAGAAGCTCGCTCATCTGCTGAAAGCCGATCTGCGCTTCGCCGCGCGCGACGACCGCGCCCGTCGGCTCGCCCTGCACCTGCTTCACCTTGTGCGCGATCTCCCGTGCGATGCCCATGCGCTCGAACAGCGCCGCAAGGTAGATTCCGCTGGGCCCTGTCGAGTAGACGATCGACTCTGCGGCGAGCACCGCGCGCTTCAGCGCCTCGCCGGACGTGATATCAGGTCGCGGCTCACCCGCGCGGACCGCGACCCCGATGCCGCATCGGGCGAGATCGGTGCGTGTGCTCACGAGACCGTTCGCGATGAGCGCTTCGAGCCCGGCCGCCGACAGGATCACCATGTCGGCCGCATCGTCGGCTTTCAGCCTGCTCATGATCTTTACCGTAGGCACCCACAGCGACGACACCTCGTGCCCGGTCTGGAGCTCGAACTTCGGCACGAGCTCGAGATAAGCCTCCTTGAAAGCGGCGGCCTGCATCACCCGGATCTGAGCCATTTTCTATACTCCCGCAACCCGTGAATGCGTGCAGTGTACAGCGGGCAGGTCCGGCTTTTGCTCAAGCCGGGACTGACCACCACCGGTTGTCTTCGAGGGAGAGCGCAATGAACAAGCTTTTGGCGTGTGGAGTCGCTGCATTTTTCGGCATCGCGTGTGCTGCTGCGGGCGCGACCGAAGTGACGCGCACCGATGAAGTCCGTGTCGATCCGGACGTGCAGCGCAGCGTAAACGCGGGCAAGAAGAAAGTGAAGCGGACAGCGAAAAAAGCCAAGAAGAAAACCCGCCATGCGGCGAACCGGACACGCGCTGCGGCGCACCGTGCAGCCGACCGGACCGAAGCCGCCGGCGATCGCGCGGCCGCCCGGACCGATGCGGCGGCCGATCGGGCGCGGGACAACGTGAACCGTTAAGCAGTCGAGCCGCGCGGCGCCACACGCGGCTCGCGCGGATTCAGACGGGAATTCAGGCGCGAACTCGCGTCGGGCTCAATGCCGCTCGTGATGAGGCGGGGCCGCGATGTGATGATCGCGATCGCTTCGATGCGCGAGCGACAGCCGGTCGATGACGATGAGCTTGCGCTTCAATCGCCGCACCAGGCCTTTCGCGATCATGTCCTTGACGACCCGGCTGACCATCTCGCGCGATGCGCCGACCATCGCGGCGACCTGCTCCGAACCGATGTCGACCATCCACTCGCCCTCGACTTCGCGCCCGGTGTCCAGCAGCGCCCGCGCCACCCGGCCGTAGACGTCGCTCAGCGCGAGTCCCGCCATTTTCCGGTACGCGTCGTCGAGGCGATCGGTCACCGTACGCAGCATCGACATCGCGGCGGCGGCGTTGTGCTCGACGCAATCGAGCAGGACCTTGCGCGGCACGTAGAGGATTTCGCACGGCTCGGTCGCATCGACGCTGGCGGCGCGCGCGCGGCCATCGAACAAACCGACTTCGCCGAAGAACTCGTTGGGCCCGACTGACGCCGCGATGAGCTCGCGCCCGTCGCCGTCGTGAAAAATCACTTTCACCCGCCCCGCGATCAGCACATAGAGCCCGTCCGCGTTCTCGCCCGCATGAATGATGCGCGTGCGGGCGGGAAAGCTTCGATGCTGTAGCGCAGCGAGCAGCGTGCCGAACTGCGAATCGGTCAGTGCGGAGAAAAGCGCGAAGCTCCGCAGCACATTAGGGTTGTACGAAAGTCGCACCATCGGGGTGTCGGGCTCTTCTTTGCCGGTCCAGCAATGTAGAGGACACCCGCCCGGATTCGTTGTGCCAAAGGCCACATTCTTTTGTAAAAAAGTGTTTCAGGTCAAAGTGCCTGCGGCGGTTCACTCCGCCGTCATACCCGTCGATGCGACGACCTTTGCCCACTTCTCGACTTCCTTTTTCACGAAAGCGCTGAACTCGTCGGTCGCAAGAGGCGAAGGCTCCGACGCCTGCGCGTGGAAGCGGGAGACCACGTCAGGCTGACGAACGACCCTCATCGCTTCGCCGGCCAGCCGGTCGACGAGCACGCGAGGCGTGCCCGCGGGCGCGAAAAGCCCGAGCCAGTTGAGCATCTCGTAACCAGGCAGCCCCGCTTCAGCGATCGTCGGGACGTCAGGAAGCACAGCCGAACGCTGTCCAGACGTCACCGCGAGCGCTCTCAGCCTTCCGCTTTTGGTGTGCGGCGAGACCGACGCCGCGGTCCCGAACGTCACCGGCACCTCGCCTGCGACGACCGCGATCAAGGCAGGACCGCCGCCTTTATACGGGACGTGCACGAGCTTGACGCGGCCCATGTGCTCGAAGAGCACTGCCGCGAGATGCGTGGATGTGCCTGCGCCGGCGGACGCATAGTTGATCTGACCGGGCCGGCCGCGCGCCACCGCGATCAGCTCCTTCACCGAGCGCGCGGGCAGCGAAGGATGAACAGCCAGAATGCTCGGCGCGTCGGATACCCGCGCGATCGGCTGAAAGTCCCGAAGCACGTGGTACGGGAGCTTCGGGTACAGGCTCTGGTTGACCGCGTGAGTTCCGACGCTGCCGACGACGAGCGTGTACCCGTCGGGGGCCGCGCGTGCGACCGCTTCGGTTCCGACGATGCCGCCCGCGCCCGCACGGTTCTCGACGATGAACTGCTGTCCGAGCGCGGCGCCGAGCGGACCCGACACGAGCCGCGCGGTGAAGTCCACGTAGCCCCCGGGCGAAAACGCTGCGATGACGCGCACCGGTTTCACCGGATAGCTCTCGCCTGCCGCGGCGTTGTGGATCACGGCAATGGACGACGCGGCTGCAATCAGCCTCGCGAACGTTCGCGCGTTGCGTCTGGATGCCTGCATCACTGGGTCTCCCTCACGACTCATACCGGCTTGATATACGATAGCGCCAAGCTTATCAGGCGCGCGTACTCGACATGACACACCGGTCGGCTGTTGCAACGACGTTCGTCGGCCTCTGCCTGGCGCTCGCTTCATCCGCGTCGGCGCAGAGCTGGCCGTCGAGATCGGTTCGCATCGTCGTGCCTTTCCAGCCGGGCGGCGGCACCGATATCCAGGGGCGTCTGCTGGCGAAGAAGCTCACCGAAAGCATGGGACAGAGCTTCGTCGTCGACAACCGCAGCGGCGCAGGCGGGCTGATCGGCGCGGAGATCGTCGCGAAAGCGCCTCCGGACGGTTATGCGCTGCTCTTCTCTTCCGCATCGCTCGCAGTCAATGCGACGCTCGTGAAGAAGCTCCCCTTCGATCCGCTGAAAGACCTCGCGCCAGTGAGCCTGCTCTCCTCCGCGCCGCTCGTGCTCGTCGTGCATCCCAGCGTTCCGGCGAAAACGGTTCAGGAGCTCGTCGCACTCGCGAAGAAGCACAAGGGCAAGCTCAACGCAGCGTCGAACGGCAGCGGCACCACCAGCCATCTTGCGATCGAGATGCTCAAGCAGGCGGCCGGAATCGACGTCGTGCACGTCCCGTACAAAGGCGGCGGACCGGCGGTGACTGCGATGATGGCAGGCGAGGTCGAGCTGCGATTTTCAGGACAGCTCGCGGTGATTCCGCACGTGAGATCGGGCCGGGTAAGGCCGCTCGCGATCGCGTCGAGCCGCAGATCGACCTTGCTGCCCGACCTGCCGACACTGGCATCGCTGTATCCGGGCTTCGATGCCGACAACTGGTACGCGATGTTCGCCACCGGAGGAACCCCGAAGGAGCTCGTGGCCAGGCTGCACGCGGAGATCGTCAGGGCGCTGCAGGCTGCCGACATGCGCGAGATCATCATCAAGGACGGCGCCGAGCCGGTGGGCAGCACGCCGGAAGAGCTCGGCGCCTACTTCAGACGTGAAACCGAGAAGTACGCGAAAGTGATCAAAGCGGCGAACATCCGCCCGGATTGACCGCGCGCGGCTCGCTCGCCGACGTTCATCGCTTCGTCACTTCGTCACGTTGTCACCCTGCCGACCGAAGCTGCAGATGGGGCTGGTTTAGAATGGCGCTTTGCTACACCTGCCTGAATGATGCCTTCCGCCCCCGACAAACCCGCCCGCGCGAAAGCGCCATCCGCTCACAATGCCGGCGACCCCGCCGTCTCCAACTTCATCCGCCACGTCGTCGAAGCGGATCTCGCGAGCGGCAAACACGCGTCCCGCCATTGGGCGGGACGGCCCGGGCCCGCGTCTGTTCAGCGTGTCGCGCCGCCGGATCCGGCGCGAATTCGCACGCGCTTTCCCCCCGAGCCCAACGGCTACCTGCACATCGGTCACGCGAAATCGATCTGCCTCAACTTCGGCCTCGCGATCGATTACGCCGGCGCGTGCCACCTGCGTTTCGACGACACCAATCCCGAAAAAGAAGAGCAGGAATACGTCGATTCGATCATCTCGGCAGTCAAGTGGCTGGGCTACGACTGGGAGCCGCATCTTTATTTCGCTTCGGATTATTTCGATTTCATGTACGCCGCGGCCGAAGCGCTGGTGCAGGCCGGTCACGTCTATGTCGACGAGCAGAGCGCGGACGAAATCCGCGTCGGCCGCGGCACGCTGACCGAGCCCGGCAGGAACAGTCCCTTTCGAGACCGGCCGCGCGAGGAATCGCTCAGGCGCCTGCGCGAGATGCGCGACGGCTGCCACGCCGACGGCAGCATGGTGCTGCGCGCGCGCATCGACATGGCCTCCCCGAACATCAACCTTCGCGATCCGGTCATCTACCGCATCCGGACCGCCGCGCATCACCGCACGGGCGACAAGTGGTGCATCTACCCGATGTACACCTACGCGCATCCGATCGAGGACGCGCTCGAGAACATCACCCATTCGCTGTGCACGCTGGAGTTCGAAGACCAGCGGCCGTTCTACGACTGGCTGCTCGAGCGCCTCGCCGACTGCGACCTGCTGCTGCGCCCGCTGCCCCAGCAGATCGAGTTCGCACGCCTCAACCTCACTTACGTCGTGCTCTCCAAACGCAAGCTCATCCAGCTCATAGAGGAGCGGCACTGCGAGAGCTGGGACGACCCTCGCATGCCCACGCTCGCCGGTGCGCGACGCCGCGGCTACACGCCCGAGGGCTTTCGGCTGTTCGCCGACCGCATCGGCGTCTCCAAGGCCGATTCGTGGATCGATTACTCGGTGCTCGAAGAATGCATGCGCGACGATCTGAACACGCGCGCCGAGCGGCGCATCGCGGTGCTCGACCCGGTCAGGCTCGTCATCGACAACTATCCGGAAGGTCAGGTCGAGGAGTGCTACGCGCCCAACCATCCGAACAAGCCCGAGCTGGGAAAACGCCCGATACCGTTCTCCCGCGAGCTGTGGATAGAGCGCGAGGATTTCGAAGAGATCCCGCCGAAAGGCTACTTCAGGCTGTTTCCAGGGAACAGCGTGCGCCTGCGCTACGGCTACGTCGTCAAATGCACCGGCTGCGACAAGGACGCCGAAGGCAGGATCACCGCCGTGCACTGCGAATACCTGCCGGACACCAAGTCGGGAACACCCGGCGCGGAGACCGTAAAAGTCAAAGGCGCTATCCACTGGCTTTCCGCGGCGCACTCGCACGCCGGCGAAGTGCGGATCTACGATCGACTTTTCCGCGACCCCCATCCCGGGCGCGAGCGCGACTTCCTCGAAGACCTCAACCCCGATTCGAAGCGCATCGTCACAGCTCAGCTCGAGCCGGCGTTGAAAGACGCGCAACCCGAAGAACGCGTCCAGTTCGAGCGGCATGGCTACTTCTGCGCGGACGTGCGGGATTCGAAACCCGGCGCACCGGTGTTCAATCGCGCAGTGACCTTGAAGGATTCCTGGGGCACAGCCCCTCGACGCTAACGCTCGAGCCGTGGTGCCGCTCCATGGGCACCAAAACTGCAGACCCTCCCGCATGAATTGGCCTGCCATACAGCAGGGCACGGGAGAGCGGCTGTCACAGCCGAGCGTCGCATGGATACCCCTGTAGTCACCCGCCGCAAGCGATCGACTCCGATCAGGGACGGCGAATTCCGCCTGCCGATCGAAACCCTGCCCCAGCCCGACGAAACCACGTGCGGGCCGACGTGCTTGCACGCGGTGTATCGCTACTGGGGCGAGGCCGAGCCGCTGGGGGACGTGATCGCGCGCAACTACCGCATGGAGCACGGCGGCACCTTCGCGGTCTTTCTTGCATGCGATGCGCTGCGCAAAGGCTACCGGGCGACGATTTACACCTACAACCTGATGGTGTTCGACCCGACCTGGTTCGGCAGAAGCGGCACCGACATCGCGGAGCGGCTCGAGCGCCAGCGCGAGATCAAGAAGGATGACCGGTTGCAGCAGGTGACGCCGGGTTATCTCGAGTTTCTCCGGCTCGGCGGGCGCCTGCGCTTCATGGATCTTTCGCCGAGGCTGATCCACCGCATCCTGAGGCGCCGCTTCCCGATCGTTACGGGGCTGTCCTCGACTTACCTGTATCACGCGGCGCGCGAATACGGCCCCACCGACACCAGGGACGACCTCAGGGGCGCGCCCTCGGGGCACTTCGTGGTGATCGCGGGATACGACGCGAGCCACCGGCGAGTGCTCATCGTCGACCCGTATCAGCCGCACCCGTACGGGACCTCGCACGAGTACTGGATCAGCATCGACCGGGCGGTCGGCGCAGTCCTTCTGGGCATCGTCACCCACGATGCCAACCTGCTCATCATCCATCCGCCGCCAGGGCCAACCTCGCAAAAACGCGCGTGAAAATTCTTTTCGTCGCCAATCACGATCAGGACTGGCCCTTCGAGATACCGGGGGCCGGCGTCGCCACAGCGCGTGCCTATCTCACCGATCCCGCCTACAGCAGGGTCGACGCGCAAGTGGTGAACCTGTGCCGCGCCGACCGCTATCAGGGCCGCGGCTATTACGTCTCGCTGCTCGCCGAAGCGCGTGGGCACGCGCCGCTGCCGGAGGTCAAGACCATCGAGGACCTGCAGGCGCCCGCGCATCTCGAAATGCTTGCCGAGGAAGTCGATCAGCTCGTCCAGCGCGCGCTCCAGCACGCCGCTTCGAGTGTTTTCGAGCTCGATGCCTATTTCGGACGCGACCCCGCCGGGCTGCACCCCACACTCGCACAGCACCTGTTCAACGTCGTCAAAGCGCCGCTGTTGCGCGCGGTGTTCGAGCGTGCGAACGGGCGCTGGCGCCTGCAGGAAGCGCGGGCGATCGGGGTCGCCGACACGCCGCCCCGGCACCGTGCTTTTCTGCTCGCCGCCGCGACAGAATACGTCACCGGTCGCCGACGGCCGCGCATCTCGAGCGCCGAATCCGACGTGCCCGCCGTCGCCATCCTGCACGACGCGCGCGAGACCGACCGGCCGTCCAACGATCGCGCACTGCAGAAATTCGTCGACGCCGCGCCCAGCGTGGGTTTACGCGCCGAGATCGTCTCGCCCGACGCGCTCGAAACGCTTTCTGACTTCGACGGGCTGTTCATCCGCACGACGACCAGTGTCGGCCATTACACCTACGAATTCTCCAGGCGCGCTGCGGCGCTCGGCATGCCGGTGATGGACGACCCGGCCTCCATCCTCAAATGCACGAACAAGGTTTATCTGCACGAGCTCATGGCGCGCCATGGCGTGCCGACCCCGAAGACGATCATGGTCCATCGCGAGAACCTCGATCAGGTCGTCCCGACGCTGGGGCTGCCGTGCATCCTCAAGCAGCCCGACAGCGGTTTCGGCCTCGGCGTGGTCAAGATCGAAAGCGAGCAGCACCTCATGCTGCGCGCGGCGCAGCTCCTCGAGCGCTCGGAGCTCCTGATCGCGCAGGAGTGGCTTCCGACCCTTTTCGACTGGCGCGTCGGCGTGCTCGACCGCAGGCCGCTTTTCGTGTGCAAGTACTTCATGGCGCCCGGCCACTGGCAGGTGATCAAGCGCGACCCTTCGGCCCGCGTCGAAGGCCGCACCGTGGCGCTGTCTGTGGGAGAAGCGCCCGAAATCGTCATCGACACGGCGGTGCGCGCAGCGAGCCTCATCGGCGGCGGCCTTTACGGCGTCGACTTGAAGCAGGTCGGCGAGCAGTGCTATCTCATCGAAGTGAACGACAACCCCAACGTCGACGCAGGCAACGAAGATCAGGTGCTGCAGGATGCGCTGTACCGCGAAGTGATGGGTGTGTTCGCGCGGCGCATCTCGGCACGCAGGCGGGTGGCGGCGTAGCGGGCTGGGGGCGCAGGGGACTTTTTCGGCTGTGGAATCCGGAACACCGACCCGCCATCTTTCGGATGACGACGGCATCGAGCTGAGATGCCTTCATCTGTTCGAAGGCTGCGGGGTCGAGCTCGAGTACATGCTGGTCGATCGCGCGAGCCTCGACGTGCTTCCGATCGCGGATCGAGTGCTGCGGGACGCGAGCGGTGCGAGCGGGCCCGTAAACGATTACGCGCGCGGCGAGCTCGGCTGGTCCAACGAGCTCGTCATGCACGTGCTCGAGTTGAAGAACGTGCAGCCGACGGCCGACCTCGCCGGGCTCGCGACACGCTTGCACGAAGAGGTCGCCGGCATGAACCGGCTGCTCGGGCGCTACAGCGCCCGGCTGCTGCCCGGCGGCATGCATCCGTGGATGAATCCCGCCACCGAAACCCGGATCTGGCCGCACGACAACGCGGCGGTCTACCGCGCTTACGACCGCATGTTCGACTGTCGCGCGCACGGCTGGGCGAACCTTCAAAGCGCACACGTGAACCTGCCTTTCGCCGGCGACAAGGAGTTCGCGCGCCTGCACGCAGCTGTTCGCGTCATCCTGCCGATACTTCCGGCGCTCGCGGCGGCCTCGCCTTACACCGACGGTCACGCGGGGGGCATCCTCGACTTCCGCATGGAGGCCTACCGCAAAAACGCCGATGCGGTACCCGAGCTCAACGGCAGCATCATTCCCGAAGTCGCGTCCTCCCGCGCCGAATACGAGCAGCGCGTCCTCGCGCCGATGTACCGCGCGGTTGCGCCCCACGACCCCGATAACGTGCTCGCGCACGAGTGGCTCAATGCCCGCGGTGCGATCGCCCGCTTCGAACGCAATGCGATCGAGATCCGTGTGCTCGACACGCAGGAGTATCCGCAGGCCGACGTCGCTTTCGCCGCGGTCATCATGGATCTGGCGCAAGTACTGTGTGAAAGCGTGTACTACAAGCCGGAGCCTGCGGCCCAGCTTCCGACCCGCACCCTCGCGGAGATCTTCATCGCGTGCACGCACGAAGCCGACCGCGCGCGCATCGGCTCGGCCGATTATCTGGCGGTATTCGGGATGCAGCGCCGCGATTGCGAAGCGGGCGCGCTGTGGCGGCTCATCGCCGAGCGCCTCGATCGCGCGAACACGCCGTACGCCGGCGTATGGCGGCCGACACTCGAATACCTGTTCGCGCGAGGCCCTCTCGCACGGCGCCTGCTGCGCGCGGTCGGTCCCCGTCCGAGCCGCAGTGCGCTGCACGAGCTTTACACCGCGCTCGCGCAATCGCTCGAAGCCGGCGAGCCTTTCGATCCATAGCGCCGGCGCCCGCTGTGCAGCACAATCGCAGGCATGCCACTTCTCATCGCGCTCGAGCACGGCGGCACCCCCTTGACCTGCTCGCTCGTTCATGAGAACGCGCGGTGACGCGTCTTCTCATCACGTGCGAGCACGGCGGCAACAAGATACCGCCGCAATACCGGCCGCTCTTCAAAAAGCATCACGGTCTGCTCGGGACCCATCGCGGCTACGACCCGGGCGCGCTCGCGATGGCGCGCGATTTCGCCAAGGCTTTCGATGCCGAGCTCGTGTACTCGACGACCAGCCGGCTGCTGGTCGAGCTCAATCGCTCGCCGCGCCATCCCCAGGTGCTGTCGGTGGCGACCCGCACGCTGCCGCCTGACGAGCGCGAGCGCCTGCTCCAGCGGTACTACTGGCCTTATCGCAACCGGGTCGAAGCGCAAGTCGCGGCGGCGGTCGCAGAAGGCGCCGGCGTGGTGCACGTGTCGAGCCACAGCTTCACGCCGAAGCTCGACGGCGAAGTGCGGCGAGCCGACGTCGGACTCCTGTACGACCCGGCGCGCACGCGAGAGCGCGAGCTTTGCCTCGCGTGGCAGGACGAGATTCGTCACGCGGATGCCGGCCTCACGGTCCGCCGCAACTATCCTTATCGGGGCACCGGGGACGGGCTGACGACACATCTGCGGCGCCTGCACGCAGATCGCGATTACGCGGGAATCGAGCTCGAGGTCAACCAGAAGCACACGCGGGTCGGCGATAGCGCCGCGCGCGGATTGCGCAAGCTCCTGGCCTGGACCTTGGCGCGCGCTCTGGAACGAACTCAGTGACGGCACGCCGCGGCCGGCGTGGCGGCATAAAATGTCACTCGTGACACCGTTCTCGAATCGCTTCAAAAACGCCCTGCGGAATGCGGCAATCCGGCCGCTAAAGTGTTCTGGCGAAACGAGTTTGCGTGGTTTCGCGGTGTATAGTCCGACACGCTGAAACCCGAAACGACGGCGCCCCTACTCCACCAAAGAGCTCATGCTCGACACGCTCACGCTCCTGGTCGTGCTGATCGTCAGCAACCTGCTGATGGCAGGCGCGATGTGGATCACTTTTGCCGGGCGGTTTCGCGCGGGCCTCGGTCCGTGGACCGGCTCGCTGATCGTGCAGGGCTTCTCGTGGCTCCTCGTCGTCTCACGTAACGACGTTCCCGATTTCGCCTCGATCGCGGTGGCGACCGCGTTCCTGGTGTATTGCTGGTCGTTGCAGGTGAGCGCCCTGCTCGAATTCCACAACAAACCGACGCCTCGCTGGCTGCTGTACGGTCCCGCGGCAATCGCATTCCTCATCGTCGTCATCTACGTCCGCGAGCCCCGCGCACGGCTCGCGATCTGCGGGCTGGGGTTCGGGCTTGCGCAATTTGTCACAGGCGCAGGCCTGCTCTATTACCGCGTGTCGGCGGAGAAGCGCACGCGGCTCCTGCTCGCCGGGAGTTTTTTCGTGATGGCAGGCGGGCTTTTCTGGCTTGCCTTCACCGCATGGTTCGAGCCCGAAGCCATCCTCCCGACCTTCGGCCCGCGCCCCGCCCCCGGCGGATCGCTGCTCGCGTTCTATGCAGTCACGATCGCCTCGTCGTTCGCCTTCCTTCTCATGCACAAGGAGCGCGCCGACCGTGAGACTCACGAACTGGCGACGACCGACTCGCTGACCGGGGTCTACAACCGGCGCACCTTCAAGGAGCTCGCCGAGCCGCTGCTCTCTCGCGCGCGCCGCACGCGCGGGCCGGTGTCGCTGCTCCTGCTCGACCTCGATCACTTCAAGCGCGTGAACGACACGCACGGTCACCTCGCCGGGGACGATGTGCTGGAAGGCTTCGCGCGCCTGGCGCGCACGTGTCTGCGCAAGGAAGACCTGCTCGCGCGCTACGGCGGCGAGGAGTTCGTCGTGCTGCTTCCGGGGACCGCGGAGACCGCCGCGCTCGCGCTCGCCGAGCGCATACGTGAAGAGATCGCCAACACGCCGCTGCGCGCCGGCGAAAATGAGCTCCACATCACCGTCAGCATCGGTCTCGCCGGGGAAAGCGGCGAGCAACTGCCTTCGCTGGAAGGGTTGCTCGGCCGAGCGGACCAGGCGCTCTACGGCGCCAAAGCGCAGGGCAGGAACTGCGTGGTCACGAGCGCGCCACAGCCTCCGCCCACCACGGCAGCGACGGCAGCGGCTGCAAGCGCGTAGCGCTGTTCAGCGCATCATCAGCGCCGCGCGGCCGGTCACCAGGCCTTTGGCCAGCCGTTCGTGCACGGCTTCGGCCTCGCTCAGCGGCACCGCCTCGCGAACCATCGGCCACAGCTCGCCGCGGGCGACGAGCTCGAGCGACTCGACGACTTCTTCCTTGCTCGCGTAGCGGCTGCCGAGCAGCTCGAGCTCCTTGCGCAGCATCTCGCCGGGATTCACGTTAAAGCGCGACGAGTTGCCGCCGAGGGTCACGAGCCGGCCGCCTTTGCCGAGCGCGGCGCACGCGGCTTCGAGAGTGGAAGCACTGCAGACGAAATCGATCGAGACGTCGATCCCTTTGCCTGCGGTGGCCTCGAGCAACTGCTCGGCGACTCGGCCTGCCGACGCATCGATCGTCGCATCGGCGCCGGCTTCCAGACACGCGGCAAGCTTGAACGGCGCCACGTCGATCGCGATGACCCGTTTCGCATGCGCCCAGCGCGCGACCTGCAGCATGTGAACGCCGAGCCCGCCGCCGGCGCCGAACACCGCAACGGTGTCGGTCGGCATCAGGCGCGCCTTGCGCGTGACCTTGATGGGAGTCGCGATGGCATCGCACACGACTCCGGCTTGCGCCGGATGCGCCTTCCAGTCCAGACCTTCGGGAATGGGGATGAACGCCGAGGCCGGAAGCTTGATGTACTCCGCGTAGCCTCCATCGATCTCTCGTCCGACGTAGCCGCCGAAATTGTCGCACAGCGTTTCGCGGTTGATCCGGCACCAGCGGCATTCGCCGCAGGTGAGATAGAAATACGCGGTCACGCCGTCACCGGGCTTCACATTGCGAACGCCCGCACCGACGGCGACGATCTCTGCGGCGATCTCGTGCCCCAGGATCCGCGGGTATGCGACCTTGATGCGTCCCGCACGCGCGTGATGGACGGTGAGACCCGCGCCGCACGCGAATACTTTTGCGACCGCTTCGGCTGGACCCGGCGAGGGATCGGGGACGTCTTCGAGCACGAACGGCGTATCGGGCGCTTTGAGCAGCATCGCTTTCATGGGCTCGATCTTACATGAGGTTTACTCTACCCCGCCGTCATAGGTACCATCGCACGCTGCGCGCCTCCAGAGATTATCGATGAACAAGAACAATATACGTACGGCTGTGGTCGTCATTGCCGTGGTCATCCTCGCGATCGGCACTTACCTCGCCTACGAGAAGTACACGCGGCGCACTCACGTCGTGGCGATGGTCAAGGACGCCGCACTGCGCCTGCGCGCAACCGTACAGGGGCAGGCCGAGGGGCACGATCCCGCCGGCGATGAAGCGAGCGCAACGGCCATCGAAGCGTACGCGAACACGCTGCGCAGCATGAACACCTCGTCGTTCGCCGCGCTCGCCGACGCAGCCGACGACTACCTCGTCACCGCGCGCGAGATCATGCGCAGGGCCGTGAACATGCGGCTCGCGAAAGCGCGGCTCGCGCCGAGCGTCGAGGCACTCGCCTCGCATATCCGCGGCGACCGCGGGGCCGGTGCGTGGACGGGTGTAGCGGTCCAGCGAAAACAGGCGCTCGATGCGGACCTTCGCCAGTACCGCATCGCGGTCGAGTCTTACGCTTCGCTGATGTCGGGGCTCTCGGCGTCACAGGTGAAAATCGCGCCTTTCGTCGACGCTTCAGTGCTGATCGACGAACGGATGATCGACCAGGCACGCAAGCGCGCGCTCGACGCGTACGGCGCGACGGAACAGAATGCGAGACAGACAGCGGACCTCGCTGCCTATCGAGTCAGGCGCTAGTTGGAAACATACGACCAGGAGGACCTATGAACGACAAAGTCGCAGTGGTGACGGGGGCGGGAACCGGGATCGGAAAAGCGACGGCGCTCGCGTTCCTCAAGGACGGCTGGCGCGTGGCGCTCGTCGGACGGCGCAGGGAAAAGCTCGACGAAGCGGTAGCCGAATCGGGCGCGGGCGCGGACCGCGCGCTCGCGGTCATCGCAGACGTGGGTGATCCGCAGTCGGTGAAAGCGCTGTTCGACAGTGTGAGACTGGCGTTCGGCCGAGTCGACGCGCTCTTCAACAACGCGGGACAGAACGCGCCCGGCGTGTCTTTCGATGAGCTGCCGTACGAGCGCTGGAAAGCCGTGGTCGATACCAATCTGTCAGGCACCTTCCTGTGCGCGCAGGCCGCTTTCCGCATGATGAAGGAACAGGATCCTCGAGGCGGCCGCATCATCAACAACGGGTCGATATCCGCGCACGCCCCGCGGCCCGATTCGGCGCCGTACACCGCGACCAAGCACGGCGTCACCGGCCTCACCCGGACCATCGCGCTCGACGGGCGCAAGTACGACATCGCGTGCTGCCAGATCGACATCGGCAACGCGATGACCGAGCTCGCCGCGCGCATGTCCAAGGGGGTCAAGCAGGCGGACGGCGAGATCAGGGTCGAGCCGATGATCGACGTGGCAGACGTCGCGCGCTCGGTGCTGCACATGGCCAACCAGCCGCTCGACGTAAACATCTATCACCTGATGATCATGGCGACCAAGATGCCATACGCCGGACGGGGATGAACGGCAAAGCAGAAAAGGAAGAGCGCAAAGGAAGAAGCAAGGACGCCAGGTGAATACAGCGTCCACGCCCGGTCAATTTGAACCTTTGCGTCCTTTGTTTTTCATTTGCGTCCTTGGCGTTGAGGCTTTTCGTTGTTAACGAGCTGAAAAAACCACGATGTTGAAACTCTGGGGCCGGCCCACCTCCGGCCGCACGCAAAAGGTGCTGTGGACCCTCGCCGAGATCGCGCTGCCGTTCGAGCTCATCCTCGCGAGCGGGGTCATGGGACCGAAGGGTCACGTGTCCAAAGGGAATACGCCTTTCGGCCTCGTCGAAACCGAGCAATACCGCGCGATGAATCCGAATGGGCGCGTGCCCACCATAGACGATGCGGGATTCGTCCTGTGGGAATCGAATTCGATCGTCCGCTACCTCGCGATGCAGTACGCGCCCGAGCTGCTCTACGGCAACGACGTGCGCATCTTCGCGTCGGCGAGCCGCTGGCTCGACTGGGAGAACAACGAGCTCCTGCCGCCGCAGCACGACATGGTGATGCACCTCATCCGCCTGCCTGAGGACAAGCGCGACGCGCAAAAGCTCGAGCACGCGCGACTGGAGTTCATCAAGCGGCTCGCGATCATGGAAGAGCAGCTCGGCCGCACGCGGTACATGTGTAGCGAACACTTCACCTACGGGGACATCGCCCCCGGGCTGCGGGTGCATCGGTGGCGTCTTTTCAACCTCGAAAGCCCGTCGTTTCCCAACATCGATCGGTGGTATAAAGAAATCACCTCGCGGCCGGCGTTCAACGTCTGGACCGCGCAGCCCGAGCACCATCTCGAAGGCTAAAAAGAAGGTCATGTAGCGCGGGCGCCTTCCGCCGCTAACACCCCGAAAGCAGGCCGTCTGCGCAAAACAGGTACGGAGGAGACATGATGCTGGCCAGAGTATTGATTTGCGCGGCGCTCGCGTGCAGCGGGGCGCAGCTCGCAAGCGCGCAAAGCTACCCGACGAAACCGCTGCGGCTCATCTCGCCGTATCCGCCCGGCGGCGGCACCGACGCCACCGCGCGTATCGTCGCCCAGGCGCTCGGCGACCAGTTGGGACAGCAGGTCATCGTCGACAGCCGCGGCGGCGCCAGCGGACGCATCGGCACCGAGCTCGCGTCCAAAGCCGCGCCCGACGGTTACACCCTCGTGCTCGGCAATGTCGCACCGCTCGCGATCCTTCCCGGCTCGGGGCTCAAGCTCACTTACGATCCGCTCAAGGATTTCCAGCCGGTCAGTCTCGTTGCGACCTCGGATTACATCCTCACGGTGCATCCTTCGCTGCCGGCGAAATCGGTGAAAGAACTGATCGTTCTCGCACGCGCGAAGCCGGGCGCGCTCACCTATGCCTCGAGTGGAAACATGGGCGGACCCCACCTCGCGGGAGAGCTCATCAACCTGCTCGCGAAAGTGAACATCCTCCACGTGCCGTACAAGGGCAACGGTCCTGCCGCAGTCGCACTGCTGACCGGCGAATCGCAGATGATGTTCGGCAGCGGCCCTTCGGTCGTGCCGCACATCGATGCAGGCAAGCTCCGCGCCCTCGCGACGACGGGGCCCAGGCGCACGATCCCGCAGCTTCCGACGA
>JAQGMV010000058.1 GCA_028292225.1 Betaproteobacteria bacterium | reverse complement strand
AAAATCCCCGACACGACGAAGAAGATCGCACTGAGCACGTACACATAGCCGCCGCCGAACATATAGATGAGGCCGCCGAGCGCCGGCCCTGCGATGACCGCCATCTTGCGCGCAGCCCCGCTCCACGCGATGCACCGCGAAAGCTCGGCGCGCGGCACGAGCGCCGGCAGCATCGCCCGAACGCTCGGCGACTGGAACGCCTGCGCGCCGCCGATAAAGAACGAGCCCGCGTAGATGAGGATGCTGCTGAGCGCGCCGCTGAAGCTCGCCGCCGCGAGCATCGCTGCGACGCCCAGCTGGACGACCTGCGCGCCGAGCGCGATGCGCCTGCGATCATAGCGATCGGCGACGTGGCCCGCCGGCAGCAGGAAGAGGAACTGCGACGTGAAATGGAAGAGACCGATGAGGCCCAGCGCGAGCGCACTGTCGGTGAGATCGTAGGTCTGCCATCCGACGGCCACGACGAGCATCTGATACGCCAGCACCGTCGCGGTCTCGCCGAGCCACAGACGGGTGAACGCGGGTTGCCTGAGTGCTGAGCTCTTAGTGCTCGATGTCATTATTGCTTTTACGTTCGCGAGGCATGCGGTTTGCACTTCGGGCTTGTCACCGACACCTCGTCAGGTGATCCCAACCTTACGGAGTATAGATGGCACCCGCACAACTCAAGGAGCTGCTGCTCCAGTCGCTGGAGCACGAGCGCGGAGGCGTGATCGTCTACCAGACCGCGCTCGAATGCGTCATCAACGGAGACCTCGGAGAAGAATGGGAGAAGTATCTCGGGCAGACCGAGAAGCACGTCGAGCTCCTCACCACGGCGTGCGAGGCGCTCGGGCTCGATCCCGACGAGATGACGCCGGGACGCAAGATCGTGCAGCACACCGGGAAGTCGCTCGTCGTCGCGATGAAGATGGCGCTCGCCGCAGCCGATCCGCCCGCCGCCGAGCTCGTCGCATGCGAGTGCGTCGTGCTCGCCGAGACCAAGGACCATTTCGACTGGGAGCTCATCGGCGAATGCGCCAAAGCGCTTCAAGGCGAGCAGAAGGCGGCGCTGATGGATGCATACGAGCAGGTCGAGGACGAAGAGGACGAGCACCTGTATCACACCAAAGGCTGGTGCCGCGAGCTGTGGCTGAAGTCGCTCGGGCTCAAAGCCGTGCTGCCGCCGCCGGAAGAGAAGAAAGACGTGAAGACCGCGATCGATGCGGCGAAGGTGGAGCGGGAGCGGAAAGGAGACTGACCCCGCAGGGGACAGACCCCGGTTTTTCCCGGTCTTGGTTCATACGGGTCTGTCCCCGATTGATCCAGGGTGGAGCGCTATCTTTCCGTACTCTGCGCTCGTCAGACAGAAAAGGGCTGCAACGGCAGCCCTTTTTTTTTGCCCCTCACCCGACCGCTCCTCGCAATGACAACCTGCTCAGACCAGCGGAGGATCCGTCTCCCTTTCGAAATGCCGGTGCTTCGCAACCGCCGCGGTGAACGCATCGAGTGCCGCATCGGTGTCGCCCGCACCAGGCTGCAACACTCCGGGGTCGGCGCCGCCGTCCGGAAGCGTCGCCGGTATCCCGGCTGCCCGCAGCAGCGACGATGCGCGCCCCATGAGCAGGATCGTCTTGCAGTGGCGGTACTGGTCCTTCAGGAACTCGATCGCGTGACCGCTCTGCGAGAGCGCGTCGACCGCCGCATCGCCGTCGGGCACCACCATCGCGTCCCACACCACCGCAGGCGCGGTCTCCATCGACACTTCGACTTCGATCGGGTCGCCGCTCGTGCTCTTCACCCGGCCGAGCTTGATCCCGACGAATCGCGGCACCGCGCCCTGCGCCGCGAGCCCTTCGTGCAGTGCAGTCGCGGCCTCGCCGTTGAGGCCGTCCGCCACGAGGATTGCAATTCGCCGTGTCGCGATGCCGACCTGCCCCGGTCTCGAGAAAAGAGACAGCGCGCCGGATGTTTCGACTTCAGGCTTAGGATCGCGCGCAATCGCCTTGGGCAGCGGCTCGGGAAGCTCGGTCATTCCCAGGCCTTCGGCGACCGCCTGCGCAAGCTCCTCGGCGACGTTGAGCAACTGCGCAACCACGCGCTCGCGGATCGCGGTCACCTGGACCTTGGTGAGCTCGAAGCGATAGGCCTTGATGATGTGCAGCTTCTCGATGTCGGTCTGGCTGTTCCAGAAAAGCCGGGCCTGGTTGTAGTGCTCCGCGAAGCGCTCGGGCTTGCCGCGCACCTTCGACTCTTCGACCGGTTCGGGAAACGACCTGACGCCGCTCATCCCCGCCTGGTAAGGACAACCGCCGCCGAGCGAATTCGGCTCGTACGCGACACGCCCTCGATTGATCTCCTGGCGATGCATGCCGTCGCGCTGGTTGTTGTGCGCCTGCGCGACCGGCGCGTTGATCGGGATTTCGTGGAAATTCGGCCCGCCCAGTCGCGAGATCTGGGTGTCGACGTACGAATGGATGCGACCGGCGAGCAGCGGATCGTTGGTGAAATCGAGGCCCGGAACGATGTGCGCCGTACAGAACGCGACCTGCTCGGTCTCGGCGAAGAAGTTGTCGGGATTGCGGTTGAGCACCATGCGCCCGATCGGCTTGAGCGGGATGAGCTCCTCCGGAATGATCTTGGTCGCATCGAGGATGTCGAAGCTGAAGCGCTCTGCGTCTTCCTCGGTGAAGATCTGGACGCTCAGCTCCCATTCGGGATAAGCGCCCGCCTCGATCGCCTCCCACAGGTCCCTGCGATGGAAATCGGAATCGGCGCCGGAGATCTTTACCGCTTCGTCCCACGCGAGCGAATGCGTGCCCGCAGCGGGATTCCAGTGGAACTTCACGAAACGCGATTCGCCGGCCCCGTTGATGAAACGGAAGCTGTGCACCCCGAAGCCCTGCATCATGCGATACGACCGCGGGATCGCGCGGTCCGACATCACCCACATCAGCATGTGGGTCGACTCGGGCATGAGCGACACGAAATCCCAGAAGGTGTCGTGCGCCGAGGCCGCCTGCGGCATCGCATGATGCGGCTCCGGCTTCACCGCATGGATCAGATCGGGGAATTTCATCGCGTCCTGGATGAAGAACACCGGGATGTTGTTGCCGACGAGATCCCAGTTGCCTTCGTCGGTGTAGAACTTCACCGCGAAACCTCGCACGTCGCGCGCGGTGTCGGTCGAACCGCGCTCGCCTGCCACCGTAGAGAACCGGACGAACACCGGCGTGCGCTTGCCCGCTTCGGCGAAGATCGATGCACGGGTGATATCCGTCAGCGGCTCGTAACACTCGAAGTAGCCGTGAGCCGCCGAGCCGCGTGCGTGCACGATGCGCTCGGGAATGCGCTCGTGATCGAAGTGGGTAATTTTTTCACGAAGGATGAAATCTTCCAGCAGCGTCGGGCCGCGCAGGCCCGCCTTGAGCGAATTCTGGTTGTCTGCGACCGGCACGCCCTGGTTCGTGGTGAGGACGCGCCCGCCCGAATCGACGCGCACGCGGTCGAGCGGGCCGTTCGTGGGATTGAAGCTCACCTGCGGATTGCCTTTGCCCACTTTTTCCGACGCGTTCACCTCGGTCAGCGTGCTGCCCGATACCATCGGATGCGGGGGCTCTACACTCTGGCCCGCCGCGGGCTCGATCCCATCCGCGGTGCGCGCGAACTCCGAAGGCTTCGCCGCGTTGTGCAGAAACGACGCGGCGACGGCCTCGGTGCCGGCAATCTTTGCAGTGGCCGCGTCGACGATCGCAGCGGCGCCGCCTTTGCGAGTCGGTCCGCTGACCGTCCCGCGCGAGGATGTCCTGGCGGACGTGGCTGCGGACTTCGAGCCCGTGGAGTTGTCTTTACCTGCTGCCTTGGTCGATTGTTTGCGCGCGGCCATGAGCTTCACCTTATTGACGAAGCCACCAACTGAGCAACTGATATGCCCGCTACGTACGAGAACTTCTCATCAGTTTCTC
>JAQGMV010000051.1 GCA_028292225.1 Betaproteobacteria bacterium | reverse complement strand
GCGCTCGCGGCGACCTCGATGCTGCTCGGGCTTTCGATGACGCTCATGACGCCGGCGTCGACGCACCTCCTGTTCCGCTTCAGCCCGCCGAAGAACCGCAACCTCATCTTTTCGATCAAGCAGACCGGCGTGCCCATGGGCTGGATGATCATGGCGCTCGCGGCGCCGGGGATCACGCTCGCGTTCGGGTGGCGCTGGGCGATCGCGGTCGTGCTCGTCATCGCGCTCGTGATGGCGCTGGGGCTCCAGCGCGTGCGAGCGCAGTGGGACGACGACCGCACCTCGCGGGCTTCGGTGCGTGCGAACCCGCTCGCCGGGCTGTCGGCGCTGTGGCGCTATCCGGTGCTGAAATGGCTGGCCGTCGCTTCGCTGACGCTTTCGTTCGTGCAGCTTTGCCTCGGCACTTTCGTCGTGACGATGCTAGTGGAGGACGCGGGCTACAGCCTCGTCGCGGCCGGCGTGATGCTCTCGCTCATCCAGGGTGCGGGGGTCGGCGGCCGTATTCTCTGGGGCTGGATCGCCGACCGCACCGGCGACAGCCTCGGCCTCCTGCGCAAGCTCGCGACGACCACGATGACGTGCTGCCTCGTCATCGCTTTCCTCAATCCGGCGTGGCCCGGCGCGCTGATCGCCGCGTTCTTCGTGATCTTCGGCGCCGCTGCCGTCGGCTGGAACGGGCTTTTCCTCGCGGAAGTCGCCCGATGCAGCCCGCGCGGCATGGTGAGCGTCGCCACGAGTGCGGCGATGACCTGGAACTTCGCAGGCATCCTGCTCGGGCCGGCGGTTTTCGCCACGGTCTTCAAGTTCACCGGGAGCTATACGCTGACCTACGGGCTGCTTTCGCTCGTCGCGCTCTGCGGCGTGCTCTCGCTGCTCATGTCCGCCGCGGCAGGCCGCCGCGACTACGCGCTCGCCTAAAGCGCATCGATGCTCGAAAGCCTCACGCCACTGCAAATCCTGTGGATAGGCGCGGCCGCGTTCGCGGCTTACGTCATCCGCGGCATGTCGGGATTCGGTGCGGGTCTCATCCTGGCGCCGCTCCTCGCCCTGGTGCTTCCCGTCCACGTGGTCGTGCCGCTCTCGGGGCTCCTCGTATTCGTGCTCTTCATCTATCTCACGGTACGCGACCGTCACGATGTCATCTGGCGCGAGCTGAAGCTCCTCGCGCTGCCGACGATCGCAGGCGTGATCGCAGGGCTCTTCCTCTTCAGGACGCTGGACAACCGCCTGCTGCTCATCATGCTGGGCTGTTTCCTGATCGTGTATGCGACCTACATGCTCGCCGTACACGCTTTCGGCCTCCCGCAGTTTCGCTGCTCGGAGCGGTGGGCGCTTCCGGTGGGTTTCTCCGGGAGCTTCGTCGACACTCTCTTCGGAGGCGGCGGGGGAACGCTGATCGTCATCTACATGCACGCGCGAGGCATCGGCCGCGTGCAGTTTCGCGCCACCGTGGCGACGCTGTGGTTCATCGAGATGATCGCGCGGATTTCGGGTTATGCGGTGGGCGGCTATTACACCCGCGAGGTGCTGATCATGGTCGTCGCACTCCTCCCCGTGATGGCGGCAGCGACGTGGCTCGGCGAGCGCCTCGGCAACCGCGTCAGCCCCGAAACGTTTCAGCGCATACTCGCAGTGCTGCTGATGGCGAGCGGGATCGGCTTGCTGGTGAAGTCCTGACCGTAAGGCTTTTACCCGCGCTCATCGGCCGTTTGAGCTTTCAACTGGAGTGTTCCGGGTGATCCCATGAGCTTCATCCTCGCGCTGGACCAGGGCACGACGAGCTCGCGCGCGATTCTTTTCGACCACGACGGCGAAGTGCGTGCGATGGCACAGACCGAGTTCGAGCAGATCTTTCCGCAGCCCGGATGGGTCGAGCACGATCCGAATGCGATCTGGGCGACGCAGCTCGCGGTCGTGACCGAGGCGCTCGCGCGCGGCGGGATCGCACCGCGCGAGGTCGCGGCCATCGGTATCACCAACCAGCGCGAGACCACGATCGTGTGGGACCGCGACACCGGCCGCCCCGTCTATAACGCGATCGTCTGGCAGGACCGGCGCACCGCCGGCGATTGCGGCGCGCTCAAAGCGGCGGGACACGCGGAAGCGATCGCCGCGAAGACCGGTCTTGTGCTCGACGCCTATTTCAGCGGGACTAAGCTGAAATGGATACTCGACAACGTTCCCGGCGCGCGTGAGCAAGCGGTGTCGGGACGGCTCCTCTTCGGCACCGTGGATACCTGGCTCGTGTGGAAGCTCACCGGCGGCGAGGTGCACGTCACCGATGTGACGAACGCTTCGCGAACGCTGCTCTTCGACATCCATCGCGGCGCCTGGGACGACGAGCTGCTCGCTTTGTTCGGTGTGCCGCGAGCGATGCTGCCGGAGGTGAGGGGCTCGAGCGGCGTGATCGGCGAGACTGCGGGCAATATCCTCGCCGCGCGGATTCCGATCGCCGGAATCGCGGGCGACCAGCACGCGGCGCTCTTCGGCCAGCGCTGCGTTTCACCCGGCATGGTGAAAAACACCTACGGCACCGGCTGCTTCATGCTGATGCACACGGGCGCCACGCCGATCCGGTCGCGCAACCATCTGATCACGACTGCAGCGTGCACGCCGGGAAACAGGCGCGCGTATGCGCTCGAAGGCAGCGTCTTCGTCGCAGGCGCCGCCGTTCAGTGGCTGCGCGACGGTCTCGGCATCATCCGCTCGTCGGTCGAAGTCGAAAGTCTCGCCGCCTCGGTGCCCGACAACGGCGGGGTCTACCTCGTGCCGGCATTCACCGGGCTCGGCAGCCCTCACTGGGACCCTTACGCGCGTGGCGCGATCGTCGGCATCACGCGAGGCGCAACCGCGGGTCACATCGCGCGAGCGGCACTGGAGAGCATCGCCTACCAGACCGCCGACGTGCTGCGCGCGATGGAGAGCGATGCCGGAATCGCGCTCGCGCAGTTGCGGGTCGACGGCGGCGCGACGGCAAACGATCTCCTCATGCAGTTCCAGGCGGACGTGCTCGGGGTGCCGGTGGTCCGGCCGAAAGTACACGAGACGACCGCGCTCGGGGCTGCATACCTCGCGGGGCTGGCCGTCGGCTACTGGACGAGCGACGCCGAGATCGACCGGCAGTGGCACGCCGAGCGCGTTTTCGAGCCTGCGATGTCGACGGAGCGGGCGCAGGCCCTGATGAGCCGATGGCGCAGGGCGGTGGAGCGCGCCAAAGGCTGGGTGGACGAGTGAACCGCTAAAAACAGAAAAGACGGACGCCAAGGAAAAAACAAGGACGCTGATATGTGCGTTCGAGAACCTTTGAAAGGCGCGCAGTTTTGCGTCCTTGCAGTTTCCTTTGCGTCCTTGGCGTTGCTGCTTTTGGACTGCTTTAAGACAGGTCGGGCTTGAGGTCGGTCTTATAGCGCTTCGCCCGCGCCGCGTAGTTCCTGCCGATGCGGTTGATGCGCTCGATCTCCTGCTCGGTGAGCTGGCGCACGACTTTGCCGGGCGAGCCCATCACCATCGAGCCGTCGGGGATCTGTTTGCCTTCGGTGATCAGCGAGTTCGCTCCGATCAGGCAGTTCTTGCCGATCACCGCGTCGTTGAGGATCACGCTCTTGATGCCGATCAGGCTGCCGTCGCCGATCGTGCAGCCGTGCAGCATGGCCATGTGCCCGACGCTGACGTTCTTGCCGAGGGTGAGCGGGTGGCCGGGGTCGACGTGCACCACGCATCCGTCCTGGAGCTGGGAACCTTCGCCTATCGTCACCACGTCGTTGTCGGCGCGCACTACGCAGTTGAACCAGATGTTCGCGTCGTTTTCGAGCACGACCGAGCCGATGACCACCGCGTTGTCTGCGATCCAGTAATCGCCCTTGCAGACGACTTTCTTGTCTCCCAGCGTGTATTTCATGAGCGCGCCTCGGTTGATGAACGCGCCGATTATACAAGCGCGTAAAAAAGGAAACGGCCAGCTCGGAGCTGGCCGCTTTACTTCGTCACTGCATCACTGCATTACAGCAAAGGCACGATCAGCAGCGCCACGATGTTGATGATCTTGATCAGCGGGTTGATGGCGGGGCCGGCAGTGTCCTTGTAAGGATCGCCGACCGTGTCTCCGGTCACCGCCGCCTTGTGGGCGTCGGAGCCTTTGCCGCCGTGGTTGCCGTCTTCGATGTATTTCTTCGCGTTGTCCCACGCGCCGCCGCCGGTCGTCATCGAGATCGCGACGAAGAGACCCGTCACGATCGTTCCGATCAGCAGGCCGCCCAGGGCGCGCACGCCGGCGCCGGGGCCCATCGCAAAGTTCATGACGAGCGCCAGGACGATAGGCACCAGAATCGGCAGGAGGGAGGGCACGACCATTTCCTTGATCGCGGCGCGCGTGAGCATGTCGACCGCGCGTGAATAATCAGGCTTGGCGGTGCCTTCCATGATGCCCGCGATCTCGCGGAACTGCCTGCGCACTTCCACGACCACCGCACCCGCGGCGCGTCCCACCGCTTCGAGCGCCATCGCGCCGAAGAGATAAGGCACGAGGCCGCCGATGAACAGACCGATGATCACCGCCGGGTCGGACAGGGAGAACTCCGCGGCCTTGCCGGCGATCTGGAGGTTGTGGGTGTAGTCGGCGAACAGCACCAGGGCAGCGAGGCCGGCCGAACCGATTGCGTAACCCTTCGTCACGGCTTTGGTCGTGTTGCCGACCGCGTCGAGCGGATCGGTCACGGCACGCACCGAGTCCGGCAGGTCGGCCATTTCGGCGATGCCGCCGGCGTTGTCGGTGATGGGGCCGTAGGCGTCGAGGGCGACGATCATTCCGGTCATCGACAACATCGCGGTGGCCGCGATCGCGATGCCATAGATTCCCGCGAGCTGGAACGCGACGCCGATCGACACGCACACGGCGAGCACGGGGAGGGCGGTCGACTTCATCGAGACGCCGAGGCCCGCGATGATGTTGGTCGCGTGACCGGTGGTCGATGCCGAAGCAACGTGCCTCACCGGGGCGAACTCGGTCGCGGTGTAGTACTCGGTGATCACGACCATCGCGGCCGTGAGCGCGAGCCCGACGAGCGCGGAGCCGAAGAGCGCGTTGCGCAGCTCAGGGCCCATCATCGCGTCGGTGATGAACCAGAACGCGACCGCGGCGAGCACGCCCGAGACGATGACGCCTTTATAGAGCGCGCCCATGATCTTGCCGCCTTCGCTCGTTTTGACGAAGAAGGTTCCGATGATCGAAGCAATGATCGAGGCGCCGCCGAGCACGAGCGGATAGATGATCGCGGTCTCGACGCCGGGCCTGCCCGCGAAGAGCAGGCCGCCGAGCAGCATCGTTGCGATGATCGTCACGGCATACGTCTCGAACAGGTCAGCGGCCATGCCTGCGCAATCGCCGACGTTGTCGCCGACGTTGTCGGCGATCACCGCGGGATTGCGCGGGTCGTCTTCAGGAATGCCGGCTTCGACCTTACCCACGAGGTCGGCGCCGACGTCAGCGCCCTTGGTGAAGATTCCGCCTCCCAGACGCGCGAAGATCGAGATCAGCGAGCCGCCGAAAGCGAAGCCGACGAGCGCATGCAGGGCGACATCCCCCCCCCACATCATCGCGGCGAACCAGTAGTAAGCGACGACGCCGAGCAGCCCGAAGCCGACGACGAGCATGCCGGTGATCGCGCCGCCCCTGAAAGCGATCTTGAGCGCAGCGTTGATGCCGTTGCGCGCGGCTTCGGCGGTGCGCACGTTGGCTCGCACCGAGATGTACATGCCGGTGTAGCCGGCGAGGCCCGAAAGGAACGCGCCGAAGAGGAAGCCGAACGCAGTCGGCCAGTTGAGCACGAGGCCGAGGACGACAAAGAGGACGGCGCCGACGACAGCGATGGTTGTGTACTGGCGGTTGAGATAAGCCTGCGCGCCCTGCTGGATGGCGGCGGCGATTTCGCGCATGCGGTCGTTGCCGCTCGGCTGGGCCAACACCCACTTGATCGACCATGCCCCGTAGACGAGGGCGGCAACCGCACAGGCAACCGCGAAGATGAGGTACGACTCCAACGACTGCATGATCACTCCCTTGTGTTATCGACCGTTTCAGCGCTTGCGGCCGGCCGTTATGCCACTTTCCTGCGACTCCTTTGGTGCATTTCTTTTAACTGCGCTGGTTTTTTGCTTTCGAATCCAGCGCTTTGAAGATCTTCTCCCGGATCTCCTCTACCGGCCCCTGACCGTTGATGTCGATGTAGCGGGGCGCGGCCGGCTTACCGCTCGATGCCAGGTCGAGATAATACTGGACCAGCGGCGCGGTCTGCTCGTGGTAAGTCTCGATGCGCTTGCGCACCGTCGCTTCGTTGTCGTCGGCGCGCTGGACCAGCGGCTCGCCGGTGATGTCGTCCTTGCCCGCGACTTTCGGCGGATTGAAATCGATGTGATAGCTGCGGCCCGAGCCCGGATGAACGCGGCGTCCGCTCATGCGCCTCAGGATCTCGTCGTCCGGAACCTGGAAATCGATGACGTAGTCGACGTCCACGCCCGCGTGGCTCAGCGCCTCGGCCTGCGCGAGATTGCGCGGGAAGCCGTCGATGATGAATCCGTTGGCGGCATCAGGCTGCTTCACGCGCTCTTTCACGAGCTGGATCACGAGCGGATCGGGAACGAGCTCGCCGCGGTCCATGTAGCCTTTCGCGTCCTTGCCGAGCTGCGACCCCGAATTGATCGCAGCCCTGAGCATGTCGCCCGTGGAGATCTGCGGGATGCCGTATTTACCGATGAGGAACTGCGCCTGAGTGCCTTTGCCGGCGCCCGGCTGGCCGAGGAGGAGTATGCGCATGAGGGCAGTGCAGGTGTGATGCCGTTCTTCTGGAGGTGCCGGCTTGGGTTTACGCACGGCTCGCCCGAGAGTGCCGGCCGAACGTTTAAGTGCCCCAAAGTATAGCGGGTTTCGACCGCTTAAGAAATGCGGCGGCCGGCAGCGAGCAGACGCTGCACGCGTTCGAGGTCCTGCGGTGTATCGATACCGGCGTGGGGTGCGTTGCGAGCGATGGCGACGCTGATGCGATAACCGTGCGCGAGGGCGCGCAGTTGCTCGAGTGCTTCGAACTGCTCGATCGCAGCGGGTCTGAGCCGCTTGAAGTCGCGCAGGAATGCCGCGCGGTACGCGTAGATGCCCAAATGGCGATATACCGGAAGTCCTTTCGGCACTTTCAATATACCGGCCGCATATGCGTCGCGGGCGTAAGGGATAGGCGCCCGGCTGAAGTAGAGCGCGAGGCCTGCATTGTCGAGCACGACCTTGACGACGTTCGGATTGTTGAGGTCGGCCGCGTCGGCGATTCCGTGACACGCGGTCGCGATCTGCGCTTCCGGGTGTGCGGCGAGGTTTTTCGCCACGGCCGCGACCAGCGTAGGCGGCACCATCGGCTCGTCGCCCTGCACGTTGACCACGATCGTGCGCGCACCGTAGCCGCGGCGCAGCACGACTTCGGCGATGCGGTCGGTCCCCGTCGCGTGATCCTTGCGGGTCATCATCGCCTCGAACCCGTGCCGCTCGACCGCGCTCGCAATCGCCTTGTGGTCGGTCGCGACGACGACTTCCGAAGCGCCGCTCTTCACCGCGCGCTCGGCAACCCTGACGACCATAGGTTTGCCGCCGATGTCGGCGAGGGGCTTGCCGGGAAAGCGCGACGAGCCGTAGCGGGCGGGGATGACGACGATGAATTTCATAATTCCGGTAAACGGTGAGCGGTGAACGGGATCGCCTCTTCGGCGATGACGCCGGATATACGTGCGAGCGAAACGGCTTACCGCTTACCGCTCACGAAACTTCCTCCGTGGGAGGAAGTTTGCGCGCCTCGTCCTCGAGCATGACCGGAATGTCGTCCCTGATCGGATAGCCGAGCCGGCACGGTTTGCAGAGAAGCTCGCTTTCGGCTTTGCGAAAGAGGAGCGGCCCCTTGCACAGCGGGCACACGAGAATGTCGAGCAGGCGTGGATTCATTTGGAGGGGGCGATCTCGAGTTTGCGCAGCACCCGCGGGCCGAGCCGCGGGTCGGGGACGGCATCGATGGGAAGCACCCAGTGCGTGGTCGATGCGAACGCCGCGCATTTTACCGCATCCTTCTCGGTCATCACGATCGCATCGGCGCGGGGGAACGCGAGATCGTCTGCACGGTACGCATGATGATCGGGAAATGCGCGGCCTTCGAATGTCATGCCGAGCGCCGCGAGGTGCGCGAAGAACCGCGGCGGATGCCCGATGCCGGCGATCGCCACGACGCGTTTGCCCGCGAAATCTTCGGCGCGCGCATGCCGCTGCGGGTCGGCGAGGTTTCGAAAGCGGCTGCCTTCGAGGCGCATGACGCACGCTTCAGGCCACGCCGCCTCGAGCGCATCGTTCGCATTGACCACGACGGCGTCGACGGTGGCAAGGCGCGCTGCGGGCTCGCGCAGCGGCCCTGCGGGCAGGGTGTAACCGTTGCCGAGCCCGCGTGCACCGTCGATCACCGCGATCTCGATGTCGCGCGCGAGCCGATAGTGCTGGAGCCCGTCGTCGGCGATGATCACGTCGCACTCGGGATGCGCTTTGATCAGCGCGCGCGCAGCCGCGACGCGGTCGCGCCCGATCCACACCGGGCACCCGCTGCGCCGCGCGAGCAGCACCGGCTCGTCACCGGCGATCGACGTGTCGACTGCGGGTGTGACTTCCAGGGCTCGATCGGCACCGCCGCCATACCCCCGGCTGACGATGCCCGGACGCATGCCCTGGCGCTGGAGGAATGCGGCGAGCCAGAGCACGAGCGGCGTCTTGCCGGTTCCCCCTACGGTGATGTTCCCGACGATGACGACCGGGACACCGACACGATGGGCGATCAGCATGCCGCGCGCGTAGGCGCTGCGCCGCGCCGCGGATACGACTCTGAAGATCAGGCTGAGGGGATAGAGCGCGTAACTGAGCGGTGTTCGATGCTGCCAGTGCCGCTCTAGCCACATGTTCGGGAAGACGCGAGAGGTGGGAGGCCTTACCGCCTCCGCCTCACTATTTGTTCTGCGCCTGCGTGGTGAAGGTGATCTTGCCGTAGCCGGCGGCCTGGGCAGCTTCCATCACGCGTATGACCGACTGGTGCGATGCTTCGGCGTCGGCGTTGATCACGATGACCGGGTCTTTCATTCCGCCGGCAGCGCTTTTGAGCGCGGCGATCAGCGTGTCGCGGTTCGCGCCCTGCAGCACGCTTTTGTTGATCGCGTATTTTCCTTTCGCGTCGACGGCGACGTCGATCTGGTCGAGACGCTCGGGAGGCTTGTTCGATTCGGCCGTGGGCAGGTTGATCTGCAGCTCGGCGAAACGCGAATAGGTCGTGGTCACCATCAGGAAGATCAGGATGACCAGCAGCACGTCGATCAACGGGATGAAGTTGATCTCCGGCTCTTCCCGGTATGCGCGCGGCCTGAAGTTCATGCCTGGCGATCGCCGTGGACGATCTCGACGAGCTTGAGCGCCTGCAGCTCCATATCGACGAGGACCGCGTCGACTTTCCCGCGGAAGTAGCGGTAGAAGACCATGCTCGGGATCGCGACGACGAGGCCGAAAGCCGTGTTATAGAGCGCGATCGAAATCCCGTGCGCCAGCACGAGCGGATTGCCGCCCTGCGGCGTCTGCGAGCCGAAGATCTCGATCATTCCGATGACGGTGCCGAAGAGGCCGAGCAGCGGGCCGATCGCGGCGATCGTTCCGAGTGTCGTCAGGAAGCGCTCAAGCTCGATCGCCACTGCGCGTCCGGCTTCTTCGATCGCTTCTTTCATGATCGCCGGCGTGCTGTTCACGTTGCGCAGGCCGGCCGCGAAGATCTGGCCGAGTGGAGAATCCGCTGCCAGGCGGTTGATCATGTCGGGAGTGACGCCGTTCTGGCGGTACTCCTGGACCACGCGCTCCAGGAGACCGCGCGGCATGACGAGGCTGCGCCGCAGGGACCACGTGCGCTCGCCGATGATGGCGAGAGCGATGACTGAACACACGATCAATGGCCATATAGGCCAACCCGCCGCTTGGATGATTGAAAACACGCTGCCACTCCAGGAAAGTGGGCGTCACTTTAATCGGCCTGACGCCTTTCAGCAAGCGAAGCTCAGGTGTTGGGTGACAATCGTGCCCCAACTCATTCCGTGAGAAGAGGTTTTTTGCTTTTCCACAATGTCTGTGGATAACATTGTGGGTAGTCTGTAAAAATGGAGTCTAAGTAGGGGTGCGGTATAGGAAATTCCTGCGCCGATTAAAATTTATACCTGCGATTTTATGAAGTATAATCATTGAGTTACGACATTTCTCCGGGCATGTCCCTCTGCAACCCGAGGGTTTTGTCACGGATTTGTGACGGCTGTGGATGAACCACATTGTGAATCCGAAATCAAGTGCTTGCTGAAGCCTTGAATCATTGGGTATTTTTTGCCGCTTAGGACGACTGCCGTGTCATTTTTACCATCATCAAGCCCGTTGTTCGAGGCCGAGCCCACGATCGCGTCGCCCCGGGTGCTCACGGTATCCGAATTCAACCGTCGCGCCCGCGAGCTCGTCGAGCGCCACCTGCCGCTCATGTGGGTCGCCGGCGAAGTGTCCAACTTCAAACGCTACGATTCCGGCCACTGCTATTTCACGCTCAAGGACGACACTGCGCAGATCGACTGCGTGATGTTCCGTCAGAAAGCCGTGCTCCTCGGCTGGCAGCCGGAGAACGGCGCGCAGGTCGAAGTGCGCGCGTGTCCGACGCTGTACGAGGCACGCGGCAAGTTCCAGCTCAACGTCGAAGCGATGCGGCGCGCGGGTCTGGGCGCACTGTTCGAAGCGTATGAGCGTCTGAAAGCGAAGCTCGAGCGCGAAGGGCTGTTCGACCCTGCGCGCAAGCAGGCGCTGCCGCGCTTTCCGAGATCGATCGGTGTCGTGACTTCGCCTCAGGCGGCGGCGCTGCGCGACGTGCTCACGACGCTGAAGCGCCGCATGCCCGGAACACCCGTGATCATCTATCCGACACCGGTGCAGGGCGAGGGCGCCGGCGTGAGGATTGCGCAGGCCGTGGCGACTGCCAACGCGCGCGCCGAAGTCGATGTGCTCCTCGTGTGTCGGGGCGGTGGCAGCATCGAGGATCTCTGGGCGTACAACGATGAATCGCTGGCGCGCGCCATTGCCGCGTGCGCGATTCCCGTCATTTCCGGCGTCGGGCACGAGACCGATTTCACGATCGCGGATTTCGTCGCGGACCTGCGCGCGCCGACGCCGACCGCCGCCGCTCAGGCAGCGGCGCCCGACCGGCTCGAGCTCTGCGATCAGCTCCGCCAGCGCCGGATTCGGCTGTCACGCATCGTCACGCGAGGCCTGGAGAACCGGATGCAGCGCATCGACTACCTGTCGAAGTGCCTCGTCCACCCGGGCACCCGCATCGCCCACCAGCTCCAGCATCTCGCGCACCTCGCGAACCGTTTGTGCGGAGGCTGGCGGCGATTTTCCGAAGCGCAGGAGTGGGGGCTGCGCGGGGTTGCCCGCGAGCTTCAGGCGTCGCGTCCGGATCTCGAGAAGTGCGAGCGCCATCGAGCCGATCTCGCACGGCGCCTGCGCGATGCGGCGCGCGCCCGCCTCGACAGCACCGCGGCGCGCCTCACCTCTCTCGAATCGCACCTGAAGCACCTCAACCCCGATCTCGTGCTCGAGCGCGGCTACAGCATCGCGATGACGCCTTCGGGCGTGATCGTGCACGACGCAGCCCGGCTCGCAGCGGGGGAGGAGATCAACCTGACCTTCGCACGCGGCTCGGCCGATGCGGAAGTAAAGCGCACGCGCTCCTGAAGCTCTGGCTATAGAAAGGAAGGGAGATTCAAGGAGGGAAACCAAGGTTTCCCTCCTTGGGGTTTACCGGCGAGCGTGCGTAGCACGCTTCGAGTTCTCGCCGCACGAATTCGAGCACTCGCTGCGGCAGGTCTTCGGCAACACAATCGAAAAGTGCGACGTCCTCCATCGCCCGCAGCCAGGTGAGCTGCCGCTTGGCGAGCTGGCGCGTCGCCGCGACGCCGTGACTCACGAGCTCCTCGCGCGTGAGGTCGCCATTCAGGTGTTGCAGCACCTGGCGGTAACCGACGCACCGCATGGAAGGCGCCGTCGCGTCCAGCCCACGCTCGTCGCGTAGCTTCGTCACTTCCTCGACGAGGCCGTCTTCGAGCATCTTCTCGAAGCGCTGCTCGATGCGCTGGTGCAGCACCGAGCGATCCTCCGGAACGAGCGCAATCCTGATCGGGGTGTAAGGGAAATAGACGTAGCGGGGCTTTTTCAGGAGCTCGCCCATGGTCTTGCCCGTGATGAAGTAGATCTCGAGCGCGCGCTGGATGCGCTGCGCATCGTTGGGATCGAGGCGCGCGGCGGTGTCGGGGTCGACCTCTTTCAACTTCTTAAAGATGGCGCCGCGTCCGTGCTCTTCACCGATGGTGTCGATCACCAGCCGGATCATCGGGTCGGCTTCGGGAAGCTCGTTCAGGCCTTCGACGAGCGCCTTGAAGTACAGCATCGTGCCGCCGACGAGCAGCGGAATGCGGTCGCGCTCGGTGATCTCGCGCATCGCCGCAAGCGCGTCGTCGCGAAAACGCGCAGCGGAATACGATTCGTGCGGCTCGATCAGGTCGACGAGGTGATGAGGAAAAGCTTCGAGCGTCGCCCGGTCGGGCTTGGCGGTCCCGATGTCCATGTCCTTGTAGACGAGCGCGGAATCGACGCTGACGATCTCCACCGGCAGCACGCGCGCGAGCTCGAGCGCGACCGCAGTCTTGCCGCTCGCGGTCGGGCCCATCAGAAGTATCGCCGGGGGATGATTCGCTTGTTTTGCCACTGTCTGGTTATCGGTAAATAGCCGAAGGAAGGGAGGTTACGGAGGGAAATCTTCGGTTTCCCTCTGTTCGTATCCGGCGAGCCGAGCGTAGCGAGGAAACCTCCGGTTTCCTCCGTGTCGTTTACCGGGTCGTGCGCCGACGGTCTTATCGTCCGCGCATGAAGAGGCGATCCAGCTGTGCGACGCTGATCTGGTGCCACGTCGGCCGGCCGTGATTGCATTGCCCCGAGCGCTCGGTCGCTTCCATGTCGCGCAGCAGCGCGTCCATTTCGGGAAGGGTGAGCCGCCGGTTCGCGCGGACCGCAGCGTGGCATGCCATCGTTCCGAGCAGCTCGTTGCGCCGCTCCGTCAGCACGCGGCTCGCGCCGAACTCGCCCAGTTCTCGCAGAACATCCCGCGCGAGCGCTCGCGCATCGGCGTCCTGGAGCATCGCGGGCACCGCACGGACCACGAGAGTGCCCGGAGACGACGGCGCAACTTCGAAGCCGAGCTGCAGCAATACTTCGCGATGGTCCTCGGCGGTCGCGATCTCGAGCGCTTCGGCGTTGAACACGACGGGCACGAGCAGCGGCTGCATCGGCACGCTGCTCGAATCGAGCGCGTCCTTGAGCTTCTCGTACATGATCCTCTCGTGAGCTGCGTGCATGTCGACGATCACGAGTCCGTGCTCGTTCTGCGCAAGCACGTAAATGCCCGCGAGCTGCGCGAGCGCTGCACCGAGCGGCATGGTATTGCGCGCGTCCGACACCGCCGGCGCCGGCGCAGCGGCCGGCCCGGCGGCACCGAACAGCGTGTCGTAAAAAGCGGTGCCTTGAGCCGCGTGCAGCGGCATCGGCTGCTGGCGCATGAGGGGTCGCTGCGGTGAGAATTGCACTGACCCGGCCGCGGCCAGCGCCGGCTCGTCCGCAGGCATCTCGGCGCCTGCGGCGCTTCGCGAGAGTGCTTTGCTCACGGCATGAAAAACGAATTGGTGGACGGCGCGCGAGTCCCTGAAGCGCACTTCGGTCTTGGTCGGATGGACGTTCACATCGACGCCCGC
>JAQGMV010000508.1 GCA_028292225.1 Betaproteobacteria bacterium | reverse complement strand
CCGTGCGTGCGGCATACAGACCGATGCTGCCGCCGATCAACATCGCCACGATGATCCAGGGATACCCGCTCGGCGTGACATGCGGCCCGAAAACGGTCGCCACCACGGCGATGGCCATGCCGGTCATGCCGTAGAGATTGCCGCGCCTGGACGTCTCCGGATTGGAGAGGCCGCCGAGGCTGAGGATGAAAAGTATCGTCGCTCCGATATAGGAGACGGTCGCCAGGCTTTCAGACATCTCTCGTTCTTCCTTATTTTCGGAATCTCGCCGGCATGCGCTGGCGGTTTTCCTTTACTTGCGGAATCTCGCCGGCATGCGCTGGCGGTCTTCCTTTATTTGCGGAACATCGCCAGCATGCGCTGGGTCACGGCGAATCCGCCGAACATGTTGATGGCGGTGAGCGCGATGCCGACCACAGACAGCCAGCGGATCCAGTCGTCCGGCCGCGGCACGCCTGCACCGGCGATCGGCGGCGCAATCTGCACGAGCGCGCCGATGGCGATGATGCTGCTGATCGCATTGGTGACGCTCATCAGCGGCGTGTGCAGGGCGGGCGTGACGTTCCAAACCACCATGTAACCGACGAAGCACGCCAGTACGAAAACGGTGAAATGCCCGAGGAAGGCCGCGGGCGCGTTTGCGCCGATGAACCAGAAGAGCGCCGCGGCGATACCGAACATGACTGCCGTGCGCGTCCCTGAAGCCGGAGCACCGCCGCCGTGGCCGTGCCCTTTTCCCTTGGCCGCCGGGACTGCCGCAGCCGGTTTGACGGCAGCCGGCAGCGCCGCAGAGAGCTTGGGCGCCGGTGGCGGCCACGTGACGTTGCCCTCCTTGATAACCGTGGTGCCGCGGATCACCTCGTCTTCCATGTTGACGTTGATGACGCCGTCCTTGGTCTTGCACAGCTCCTCTGCAAGCCGGAACAGGTTGGTCGCATACAGCGTGCTCGACTGTCTCGCGAGGCGACTGGGCAGATCGGTGTAGCCGATGATCGTGACGCCGTGCTTCACCACGACGGTTCCGGGTTCGGTGAGCTCGCAGTTGCCGCCCTGCTCGGCCGCCATGTCGACGATGACACTGCCGGGCTTCATCGATTGCACCATTTCGGCAGTGATCAGCTTGGGCGCCGGTTTGCCGGGGATCAGCGCGGTCGTGATGATGATGTCGACCTCTTTCGCCTGCTTCGCGAAAGTTTCGCGCTGGGCTTTCTGGAAGCCCTCGCTCATCACTTTGGCATAACCACCCACGCCGGAACCTTCTTCCTGGTACTCGACGCCGACGAACTCGCCGCCCATCGATTTCACCTGGTCCGCGACCTCGGGGCGCGTGTCGTTCGCCCGCACGATAGCGCCGAGCCCCGATGCCGTTCCGATTGCCGCGAGGCCGGCCACGCCTGCCCCGATGATGAACACTTTGGCCGGTGGGACTTTACCTGCGGCAGTGATCTGTCCTGTGAAAAAACGGCCGAAGTGATGCGCAGCCTCGATTACGGCCCGATAGCCGGCGATGTTCGCCATCGAAGAGAGTGCATCGAGCTTCTGCGCGCGCGAGATGCGCGGTACGCTGTCCATGGCCAGCACCGTCGGCTTCTTTTCCGCAAGCTTCTGCATCAGCTCGGGGTTCTGCGCCGGCCAGATGAAGGAAACGACGGTCGCGCCTACACGCATCACGCCGATTTCGTCAACGCTCGGAGCGCGTACCTTGAAGACGATGTCGGAAGCCGCCCACAACTGGCCCGAATCACCGACGATCCGCGCGCCCGCGGCGCGGTAAGCGTCGTCGCTGAAATTCGCGGCATCGCCGGCTCCGGACTCGACGGCGACCTCGAAGCCGAGCTTGATGAGCTTTTCAACGACTTCCGGCACCGTGGCGACGCGTTTCTCACCCGAGGCTGTCTCTTTTGGCACCCCTATGACCTGAGGCATGGATTCCCCTTCTTGATTTCAGGTAAATATCGACGGTCGTACCGTGCGAACGACGTGTCGGACTATAGCAAAGCGCAATGCCTCTTTATCGGTTTCCGAAAAACGCGGCAGCGCAAACAGCGAACCGCCGCGAGTTCGGGCGAGCTCGCGGGCCCGCTATAATTCGGCATGCCGATGATCAAGGTTCTACCCGATCTTCTCGTCAACCAGATCGCTGCCGGCGAAGTCGTCGATCGACCCGCTTCGGCATTGAAAGAGCTGATCGAAAACAGCCTCGACGCGGGATCCCGAGTGATCGAGATCCAGCTCGCGGGCGGCGGCGCGAGCCTGATCAAGGTGAGCGACGACGGCTGCGGCATCGCGCGCGACGAACTGCCGCTCGCGGTCGCGCGGCACGCCACGAGCAAGATCGCGAGCCTCGAGGATCTCGAGCGCGTCGCGAGCCTCGGCTTTCGCGGTGAAGCGCTCGCGAGCGTCGCGTCGGTCTCGCGCCTGACGCTGTCGAGCCGGTGCGCGGACGACAAGCATGCATGGGCTATCACGACCGAAGGGCCGCACTCGATGCCGCCCGAACCCGCGACCCTCGCGGCAGGCACCGCGATCGAGGTGCGCGATCTCTACTTCAACACGCCCGCGCGTCGCAAATTTCTGAAGTCCGAAGCGACCGAGTACGCGCATTGCGAGGAAGCTTTCAAGCGCACCGCGCTCCCGCGATGGGATACCGCTTTTTCGCTCCAGCACAACGGCCGGGTGCGCTGGCATATGAAGCCGCAATCGCCTTTTGAGCGCATCGGCGCGATCGTCGGCGAAGAGTTCACCGCAGCCGCGCTGCCGGTGGAGGAAACCAGCGGCCCGGTGCGCCTGTCGGGGTTGGTGGGTTCGCCTTCGACCGCGGGTGCGACGCGTGAAGCGCAATACGTCTACGTCAACGGCCGCTTCGTTCGCGACCGCGTGCTCGCTCACGCGATCCGCCAGGCGTACCAGGATGTCCTGCATCACGAGCGCTTCCCGTCTTACGTGCTCTTTCTCGAGCTCGATCCGGCGGGCGTCGATGTGAACGTCCATCCGACCAAGACCGAAGTGCGCTTCAGGGACTCGCGCGCCGTCCACCAATTCGTTTTTCATGCCGTGAGCAAAGCACTCTCGCGAAGCGCCGCAGGCGCCGAGA
>JAQGMV010000487.1 GCA_028292225.1 Betaproteobacteria bacterium | reverse complement strand
CCGAGCGCATCCTGATCGCCGCCGAATGCATCGGCGACGGCTACTGGTTCGTCGATCGCGCGCGCAACTATGCGTCCGAGCGCGTGGTGTTCGACCGGCCGATCGGCCAGAACCAGGGCATCCAGTTTCCGATCGCGCGCGCCTACGTGAACGTGGAAGCCGCGAATCTCATGCGCTACAAGGCTGCCGCGCTCTTCGATGCGCACAAGCCGTGCGGGGCGGAAGCGAACATGGCGAAGCTCCTCGGCGCCGACGCATCGTGGGAAGCGGCGAACGTCTGCCTGCAGACCCATGGCGGCTTCGGCTTCGCTGCCGAATACGATATCGAGCGCAAGTTTCGCGAGACCCGCCTGTACCAGGTCGCGCCGATCTCGACGAACCTCATCCTGTCGTACGTGGGCGAGCACGTGCTGGGGATGCCAAGGTCTTTCTAGAAGTGACCGCGCGTGTAGCGCAGGCGCCCCGCGTGCAGCAGATTCGACATCGCGGAGGCCCGGTGAGCATCCCGCCGTCCGACGTCGAAGCGATCCGAAGCCGCCTGGCGATGCAGCCGCGCGATTCCGTGGCTCGAGCCGCGGCTGAACGCGCTTCGGAGTTATCCGATGGAAGACTGATAAGTCCCGTAAATGGTAAATGGCGAATCGTAAATCGTGATCGTTATCCGGGCACGCGTCACCCTATGCAATCCACCGTTCATGGCCTCGAGCTCGGATCATGAATGAATCGTAAGTCGTAGTCGTCGTCCACATCACGATTTACCATTTACCATTCACGATTTACGAGAGTGCTCATGCTTCCCCTCGAAGGCATCACCGTCGTCTGTCTCGAACAGGCCGTCGCAGCGCCGTTCGCGTCGCGGCAGCTCGCCGACCTGGGCGCGCGTGTCATCAAGATCGAGCGCCCGAAAGTCGGGGATTTCGCCCGCGATTACGACCAGACGGTCAAAGGCCAATCGGCGTATTTCGTGTGGCTCAATCGCTCGAAGGAAAGCCTCACGCTCGACGTCAAGCACCCGAAGGCTGCCGGGGTCCTCGCCCGGCTGATCGATTCCGCCGACGTGTTCATCCAGAACCTCGCGCCGGGGGCGGCGAAGCGGCTCGGTCTCGGCGGCGACACACTGCTCGCGAGGAACCCGCGGCTGATCGTGTGCGACATCTCGGGCTACGGCGATACCGGGCCATACGCACGGAAGAAAGCCTACGATCTCCTGGTGCAGAGTGAAGCCGGCGTGCTCTCGGTCACCGGCACTGAAGAAGCGCCGAGCAAGGTCGGCATCTCCATCACCGACATCGGGACGGGGTTGCACGCGTACGCGGCGATCCTCGCGGCGCTTTACGAGCGCGAGCGCACCGGCAAAGGCCGGCGTATCGAAGTGACGATGTTCGAAACAATGGTCGAATGGATGAACCATCCGCTGTATTACACGCACTTCAGCGGCAACGCCCCGAAACGTGCGGGCACCGATCACGCGACGATCGTGCCGTATGGGCGTTTTCGCGCAGGCGATGGGAAGCACGTCATGTTCGGGATCCAGAACGAGCGCGAGTGGGCCTCATTCTGCAGCGGCGTGCTGAAGCAGCCGGAGCTCACGAAGGACGCGCGCTACGACAACAACACCAAACGCAACGCCGCCCGCGCCGAAGTGATTGCGCTGATCGAAAAGGTCTTCGCCGGGCTGACCGCGGAAGACGTCGTCGCGAGGCTCGACAGCGCCGGAATCGCGAACGCGCGGCTCAACAGCCCCGAAGAAGTGTGGAATCACCCGCAGCTGCAGGCGCGCAACCGCTGGCGTGAAGTCGAGTCACCGGCAGGTGCGATTCCCGCGACGCTGCCGCCGGCTTCGTTCGACGGCGTCGAAGTGCGCATGGACCCGATCCCGGCGGTCGGCGAGCATACCGACGGGATCCTGAAAGCGCTCGGCTATGACGCCGCCGAGCTCGATGCGCTCAAGTCTTCCGGAGCGGTGTGAAGCGGGCGACGACCGCGAGGGACATGGCGTTCGAAGCGACGTTCAGGAAGTTCGGCAGCCCCGGCATCGCGCGCGAATCAGCCCGCGCGTGATATCGAGGATCCTGCGGGATCGATGCAAGGAACAGCAGGACCGCGAGCGGCGCGAGCAGCGCAGCGACGAGTGCTTATGCGCCACGCGCGGACGGTCATGGTTGGCTTTATCGATGACATGCGTGCGCCAGGGTATCCGAGCGCCTCGCGCGCACGGACCTTGCATCGCAGCGACCGTCCGCCCCCAGCGAAGCGCTGTGACAAGGAGTGTCCGTGAGCGAGAGCCTCCCGTTTCTCGGCCTGGAGCCGCACCGCTACGAGCTCTCTACGCCCCTGGCCGAGGACATCGCGCTGCTCGACGGGCTGCTCGGCCTCGTGCTCGCGCAGCAGGGCGAGGCGCAGCTCCTGGCGATCGCCCGCCGCCTTTATACCGGGAGCGTAGGCGATCCGCGCACTCTTTTCGAGCGGATGCCCGAGCTGAACGAGCCGATACTCGCCCAGCGCCTCATCCGTGCGTTCACGATGCTTTTCCAGCTCATGAACACCGCGGAGCAGAAGGAGATCGTGCGGGTCAACCGCGAGCGGCAGATGAGGGGCGGCAGCGCGACCCGCAGCGAGTCGATCGCCGAAGCCGTCGCCAGCCTCCGAAGCGCGGGACTGTCTGCCGCCGGGATGCAGACCCTGCTCGACCGGCTCGACGTGTGTCCGACCCTGACCGCGCATCCGACCGAAGCCCGCCGCCGCTCGGTTCTCGACAAGCTGCAACGAATCGCGCATGCCCTCGTGGAGCGCGCAGTGCCGCCCGACGCGCCGAGGCTGGACGGGCCGCTGAACGCCGAACAGGCCACGACGGACGCGCTCGTGTGGGAGCTCACCGCCTTGTGGCAGACCGACGAGCTTCGCGCATCGCAGCTCACCGTCGCCGACGAAGCGACGAACACGATGTATTTCTTCGAGCGATCCATTTTCGACGTTGTGGCGTGGCTGCACGACGATTTACGCGGCGCGCTGGCGCAGGCGTATCCCGGCCACCGCTTCGAGATCGGGCCTTTCGTCCAGTACCGCTCGTGGGTCGGCGGCGATCGCGACGGCAATCCGAACGTCACGCCGGAGATCACGTGGGAGACCCTGCGGCGACATAAAGCGCGCATCCTCGCTTTCTATGTGGCGCGCGTCGAAGCGATGCGGCGCGAGCTCACGCAGAGCGCACGCCTGACTGCGGTGAGCGACGAGCTCGTCCAATCTCTCGAAGCCGACAGTCACCTCGTGTCCCTGTCCGCCCTCGAGCTTCGTCGTTACCGGCTCGAGCCGTATGTGCTCAAGCTCGTTTACATACAGGCGCGGCTGCGCGCGACGCTCTCGCACGTCGAGACGCTTACCGATTTCAAAGTGACCGGCTCGCACGCAGCCACACTCGCCGGAGCGTACGAAAGTGCGGCGCATTTTCTCGACGACCTGAAGCTGATGCAGCGCAGCCTGCGGGGGAACAAGAGCGCGGTCCTTGCCGAGGTCGGTCCGCTCGCGCATCTCGCGGCGCAGGCGATGACCTTCGGCTTCCACCTGGGCACACTCGACATCCGCCAGCACAGCGAGGAGCACGCAGCAGCGGTGGAAGCATTGATCCTCGCGGCGCGGTTGCTGCCCGCCGCCGGCGCCTACGACGCGCTTCCCGAACCGGAGAAGATCGCGCTGCTCTCGCGCGAGATCCGAAATCCACGCCCGCTGGTCGCGGACGAGCAGGCGATCCCCGGGCAGGCGCGCACTGTCCTCGACGTGTTCAGGGTGGTGCGCCAGGCGCAGCGGCATCTGTCCCCCGACGCGGTGAACACCTACATCATCAGCATGACGCACGGCGTGAGCGACATGCTCGAAGTGCTGCTGCTCGCGAAGGAAGCGGGGCTGCTGCGCTGGCGCTCGAATGGCGCGGAGCCGCTGCTCGAAAGCGACATCGACGTCGTGCCGCTCTTCGAGACCATCGGCGACCTCCAGGGTTGCGAGCAGCTCGTGCGCGAGCTTTTCGCAGAGCCTGCGTACCGATTGCACCTCGCCGCGCGGAACACTTTCCAGGAAATCATGCTGGGGTATTCGGACAGCAGCAAGGACGGCGGTTTCCTGGCGGCGAACCTGACGCTGTACGACACGCAGTCGCGCCTCGCGCGCGCGTGCCGGGACGCAGGCGTGAGCGTGCGCTTCTTCCACGGACGCGGGGGCACCGTGGGTCGAGGAGGCGGGCGCGCGAACCGCGCGATCCTGTCGCAACCGCCGGGAAGCTTCGACGGGCGCATCCGGTTCACCGAGCAGGGCGAGGTGATCTCGTTCCGCTACGGCGTGCCTCCGCTGGGCCATCGCCACATGGAGCAGATCGTCAGCGCAGCGCTGCTCGCGGCGAGCGACCGGACGGCCCAGCAGGACGTCCGACGCGAATGGCTGGCCGCGATGGAGCACATGGCTGCGCGTTCGCTCGAAGTCTATCGGGCGCTCGTCCACGACGATCCGCAGTTCTGGGATTTCTACGCGCAGGCGACTCCGATCAAATACATCAGCCGCCTGCCGATCGCGTCGCGACCGGCGTCGCGCTCACGCAAGCTGAGCAGTGTCGAAGCGCTGCGCGCGATTCCGTGGGTGTTCGCGTGGGTGCAAAGCCGTTATGTGGTTCCCGGCTGGTACGGGCTGGGCAGCGCGCTTAAAGCGTTTGCTGAAAGCGGTGAAGGGAACGTCGAGCTGCTCGGCGGGATGTACCGCGAGTGGCTCTTCTTTCGCATGGTCGTCAACAACGCGCAGCTCGAGCTCCTGCGCGCCGACATCGACACCGCGGCGTGGTACG
>JAQGMV010000477.1 GCA_028292225.1 Betaproteobacteria bacterium | reverse complement strand
ACACACCTGCCACTACATGCTGCCACTGCTTGCTGCCACGCGGCGGCACGGCTCTGTTTCCGCCGTGAGGACCGCGGCTCGAGCGGACGGCGGCATGACCACCGGCGCCCGCGGGAGACTGGAGCTGGCGCGACTTAGCGCTTGTCGCGCGAGAAGAATCCGCCCAAACCGCCCGCATGACTGCGGGTCGCGCCGATGTTCTCGTACTCGGCGCGCAACGGCGCATTGGCGACCCAGACCTGGTCACGCACCTGTTTCACCTCGGCGAGCTGCTGGGCTTCGGTTGCGCGCTGGTTGAAGTAACTCGCCGACGGATTGACCTCGTTCGGCTGCGCCGGCGTTGCGAGATTGGCCATCGGGCCCCAGCCTTTGAAGCCGCCGGTGCGATTGTCGAGCGAATTGACCGTGCTCATGGAGGGCGGAGCCTCGCTGACGTTCGGGGGGAGCTGGCTGCCGATGGTGACGTTGTCCGCGCCCATCACACGCATGCTGGTGTCGTCCGCCGAGGCGCCGAAAGAACAGAACAAGCCGGTAACTGCGACCGCGATAAGGGCTTTCGATTTCATGGTGATCTCCTGAAAGTTAGCGCCGTAAATGCCCGGCAACGCGCTAACCTGATGCAACTCGCGTGCCGCAGAAAAAACTCGTGTGCAAACAGCGCGGTGCGGGTGCGGGTGCGTCGCCGCAAAACGACAGCAGCCGGACCGGGAAGCACAAACCACAGGCGCCGCGAAGAGATAGCGATGTCGGGCCGGCCGAACACACCGTACACTTCGGCCTTTTTCGCGCCGCCGAGCCGCGCACTTCTTACAACCGTGCAAATAGCAGTCGCTCTTTCCCTCACCTTCATCGCTTTCACCGCATTGAACGCCGGCCGCGTCGTGCTGACGCTTTATGCGCTCACGCTGGGCGCCCCGGCATCCTCGGTCGGGGTGCTGGGCGGGATGTTCTATATCTTCCCCCTGCTGCTCTCGTGGCCGATCGGCGCGCTGAGCGACCGCATAGGGCCTCGCCGCCTGCTCACCGTCGGCGCTGTCGCGGGCACCGGGGCGTTGCTGCTGCCGTATTTCGTCAGGGACATGGGGGCGTTCTATGCGTCGGCGGCGCTGTGCGGCCTGTCGATCGCGTTCTATCACGTGACGCTGCAGAACCTCGTCGGCGTGCTGAGCACCCCCCAGCAGCGTGCGCGCAACTTCAGCAATTTCAGCCTCGTAGGCGCGACCACGAGCTTCGTCGGGCCGCTGATCGCCGGGTTTTCGATCGACCACTACAGCCACGCGATCGCCGCGCTCGTCATCGTGGCGATTTCCGCGACCGCTTTCGTCGTCCTGCCCCTGGGCTGGCGCTTCCTTCCCAAGCCCCGGCGCAGCGCGCCGAAAGCCGCAGCACCGTCGAACATGCCGTCGAACCCGGCGATCTGGCGCATGCTGACCGCGAGCGCGATGGTCCAGCTCGGGACGGACCTTTTCCAGTTCTACATCCCGATCTACGGCCACACGATCGGGATGAGCGCCTCGGCGATCGGCTGGGTGCTGGCGAGCTTCGCGGCGGCCGCGTTCGTCGTGCGCATCTTCCTGCCTCGCCTCATCAGGCAGGCGCAGCCCGACCGCGTGCTGATGTATGCGTTTTACGCCGGAGCGATCGGGTTCGTGATGGTGCCGCTGTTCCAGCACCAGGCGGTGCTCATGCTCGCAGCGTTCATGTTCGGGCTCGGGATGGGGTGCGGTACACCGCTGACGGTCATGCTCATGTTCGACCGCTCGTCCGAAGGCCGCTCGGGCCGCACCCTCGGGATTCGCCTGACCACCACCAACGCCGTGCGCGTGCTCGGCCCGATGGTATTCGGCGCCGTCGGCACCGCTTTCGGCGTGCCGTCGGTGTTCTGGATCAACGCGGTGCTGATGGCCGCGCAGGGGTACTGGACGAAGCGGAACGCCCGCAAGCCCGAATGACGCATGGAAAGGAAGGGAGGTGTCGGAGGGAAACCTTGGTTTCCCCCCCGTTCGTTTGCCTTCGAGCCCGCGTGGCGGGCTACTTCGTGAAGTTCGCCACCTTGCGAGCTTCCCCGGTCAATTCGAGGATGTGCATCCCCGTATTCGCCCGATCGACGATGTACACGTAGCCGCGATCGTCGACTTCCGCATTGTTCGTCTGGATCGCGATCTTGCAGCGCTCGCCGTCCGCAGTCTTCACACAGCGCTTCGAGGTGTTCTTGTTGATCGCCGGAATGTAATAGGCGACCTCCTTGGGTGAGAAGGGGTTGCGGATGTCCACGGCGCGCACTCCGGCGTTGAACCACGAGATGAACACCATCTTCTTGTAGTAGATCGGGCCCATGTCTTCGTTCGACGAGTGGGTGCCGAAGCGGCCGCCGCGCGAACAGAAGTTGCCGCTTTTCTCCGGCACGTGAAAGTTCGACACGCTGAAAGGCTTGGTCTCGGTCGTGATGTCGACCATGAACATCATGTGGTAGTCCTCGCGGCACTCGTTCTGCGTCGACTCGTTCACCACGACGAGGAAATCGCGCTTGCTGTACTTGCCGAAGTGCTCCAGATCGGGCACGTCCATGCCGAGCACCGGAAAGGTCGTGTGCGCGCCGATGAAAGGCGAGAGATCGAGCCGGCTGATCTGCGGATAGAGAAGGTTCTCGGCAGTCGGCGCGTAAGGCTCCTTGGACGCGGGATTGCCTTTGAGCAGCTTGTCGCGATCGATGATCTGGATCGTTCCGGCGAGCAGCGTCCCGTAGCCGAAATAGACTCGATTGCCCCGCACGATCGGGCCGTGCGTGTCCTGCGGCATGGGTTCCATCTTCGAGCCCGGCTCCTGCCCGACGAGCGCGAAGTTGCGGATGAACTTCGGATTCGCGGGATCCGACAGATCGTAGATCTTGGTCATGCGCTTGGTGCGCCAGCCGTCGGGCCTGCCGTCCGATATGAGGTACGCGATCCCCGTGTCGCACTCCCACCAGTTCTTGTGCGTGTCCTTCAGGCCGCTGATCACCGTCGTGAGCAGCGTCGGACGCTCCGGCGTCGTGACGTCCCAGATCTGCTGAGACGAGCTGCCGCCGGTGCGCAGCATGTACACTTTGGACGCGTCGGCTTTGGGAAGCGTCTTCCCGTCGCAGACTCGCACCATCTGCGCCCCGCCCTGCTCGCCCATTCCGGGCTCACCCGGGATGTGCGTGAGATAGCGCGGCTTTGCCGGGTCGGTGACATCGACGATCGACGTGCCGTTGTTTTCCTTCTGATTGGTGAGCGGATTCAGCGGCTGCGGAATCTCGGTGGTGCCGCCGTGATGCCCGATGTAGGCGATCCAGCGGTTGCCCTGGTGGTGCACGACCGGCTGGTAGGCGCTGCGCGCCTGCAGGTCGTTCCAGCCGACGAGGCGCATATTTTTCGCTTCGGGATTGCGCGAAGCCGGAGCGACTTCGGGTTCGGCCGCCGAAGCAATGGTGCAGGCGCAGCTCAGCAGCGCGCCAAGGATGAAAGCCGTGTAACGGCCGTACAGGTTCTGCCCGTTCAATTGCATGTGACTCCTCCGTGAGAGATTTGCATCGCGAGCCGCAGAGCCCCTCGGTATCTTTTTTATGTGCAGCGCGATCCGCAGAGGGTATATGAAAGCGGTGCCGCCGCAAACCGTCAGGATCGGATGTGCCCGGGGGGAGACGATCTACGTACGAGGAGCGAGGCGCCGCCTGAAGCCGCGCCGCGGCTATTCGACCTTGACGCCCGCAGCCTTCACCACCTTCGCATACTTCTCGGTCTCGGCGCGGATGAAGCGCCTGAACTCTTCAGGCTTCATCGGCTGCAGCTCGAAACCCTGCGAATCGAACTGCGACTTCACCTCCGCCTGCGCCATGATCCGAAGCAGCGTCGCATGTGTCTTGCCGACGATCGGCTGCGGCACGCCCGCGGGGAAAAACACACCGAACCACGTCGACGCTTCATAACCGCGCACGCCGGCTTCGGGCATGGTCGGCAGCTCCGGCGCGAGGGCAGTGCGCTGGCGCGAGGTCACTGCAAGACCTCTCAGGCGATTGCTCTTGGTGAAAGGCAGCGCCGAAGGGATCGTCGGGAACATCACCTGGCATTGGCCTGCGACCACGTCGCTGATCGATTGCGGCACGCCTTTGTACGCGACGTGCGTCATGCTCACGCCTGCCGAGGTTTTCAGCAGCTCGCCGGCGAGATGCGCGATGCTGCCGTTGCCGAACGAGGCGTAGTTGAGCTGATTCGGTTTGGCCTTCGCGAGCGCGACGAGCTCTTTCACGTTGGAGGCAGGGACCGCCGGGTTGACCACGAGCATCAGCGGCGTCGCGGCGACGAGCGTCACCGGAAGAAAATCCCTGTCGGTGTCGTAAGGCAGCTTGTACAGGCTCGGGTTCACCGCGAAAGCCACCGACTGCACGAGGATGGTGTATCCGTCGGGGTTCGCTTTCGCGGCCGCGTCCTGGCCGATGATGCCGTTGGCGCCGCCGCGATTGTCGACGACCACCTGGCGTCCCCACGTTTCGGTGAGCTTTTGCGCGAGGATGCGCGCCGAGATGTCGGTCGGGCCGCCTGCCGGAAAAGGAACGACCATGCGGATCGGACGCTGCGGATAGGTGTCGGTCGCGTCGGCGGCGACGGCAGTATGTGAGGCCAGGGCACACGCGGCGAGCGCGCCGCGCAGAACGAATGGTGCGTAGTACTGACTTTTCAAACCGGGCTCCCGACAGTTGGATGGCGCGACGCGCGCGCGTAGCTTACCTGCTTTCACCGCGCATTCGAATTTCGACGTCAGTCGCTCTGCGTGCGCCAGTGCAGCTTCACGCGCTTGGCCGCGGCGATCAGCGTGACCGTGCCGGTACAGACGAAATTGCCGAGGAAGATCATCGTAAAGCCGCGATCGTGAATCGCCAGCCCGCCGTACAGCGCCGCCGTGAGATTCGCGAAGGTCCAGAAAGCCCACGTAGTGATCGACACCGACGCCGCGCCATCGGCCGCCTTGCACACCGCAACGATCTGCGGCGCGTAGAACACGATGCGCACCGTGTTGGTGATGAGATACAACCAGGAAATCCAATAGACGAAGCCGCCCGCTGCATTCATGTCGTGTCCTCATTGACTAACGAGTCGCGCCCACGACATCGAGCAGCATTGCGCAATACTGAGCGCTCGCGCGTTCAGCCATGCAACATGGATGCCACATTGCGTGCGACGCAAGCGCAAACTGGCATCATCCTTGCGAGGCTGTGCGACGGCTGAATGGCTCCTCCTCCTCCAGTCAGCCGGGTTGCGCTGCTGTCCCACAGCAACAGCGCAACGTTTCAGCCGGCGCCTCCGACGGAGGCGCCGGTTTTCTTTCGGACTCGACGCGTCCAAAAGAAAACCCGTTAACGCCAAGGAAGGAAACCAAGGTTTCCCTCCTTGAACCCCCTTTACTTCGGCTCGCTCCTGCTCGCTTCGCCGCGTCGAGGACACGTCGCGAGGGGCGGATCAGCGGTGCGTAAGGAACCCATAAAAGCGGTCAGCGCGCTGTCGCACACGTGACGGTCCTGTCTTCAATCGTCTTCATGCGCGCACCGGCGTGGCGCGCATCGCACTGCGCCGGTGCGCTCCAGGCGCGTTGACCGTGGTCGTTGGACGTCATCGCGAGGAACGCGGTGACGAAGCAACCCGAGGCGCTCGCAGCGTTCGTGCGCCGCGAGGTCGCCACGCCCTTCGACTTCGCCGCGCTACGCTCAGGGCGATCGGGGACGGCTCCTCGCGATGAGACCCGCTTGCGTGGCATAGGTCGTGCTGAGCCTTGCCCGTCGATTCCTCAGTGAACGCGCAATGGCCCTTCCTTACAGCCTCGATCTCTCGCGCCTTTCCGGCGCTTACCAGTCCGGGGAGCTCACGCCGACTCGCGTCGTGGAGGACGCGCTCGGCGAGATCGAGGCTTTGAGCCGCGCGAATCCGGCGTGGATCTATGTCATGCCTCGCGAGGCGCTGCTGTGGCGTGCGGCGGAGCTCGAGCGCAGGCGCTCCCGTGGCGAGTCGCTGCCGCTGTACGGCGTGCCTTTCGCAGTCAAGGACAACATCGATGTCGCGGGTCATCCGACGAGCGCCGGGTGCCCGGCATTCACGTACGTCGCGTCGCAGACCGCTCATGCCGTGCAGCGCCTCGAGCACGCGGGCGCGATACTCCTCGGCAAGACCAACATGGATCAGTTCGCCACCGGGCTCGTGGGGACGCGCTCGCCTTACGGCGCGTGCACCAATCCGTTCGACTCGCGCTACATCGCAGGCGGTTCGAGCTCGGGCTCGGCGGTGTCGGTGGCTCTGGGGCACGTCAGCTTCGCGCTCGGGACCGACACCGCGGGCTCGGGGCGCGTGCCGGCGGGATATTGCAACGTCGTGGGACTCAAACCGACTCGGGGGCTGATCAGCATGTCCGGAATCGTTCCGGCCTGCCGCTCGCTCGACTGCGTGTCGATCTTCGCACTCACCGCAGAGGATGCGGTGGAAGTCTGTAACGTCGCCGCGGGTTACGACGCCGCCGACCCTTACAGCAGGAGCGACAAGCCGGCGCCGGTTTCGCATGCCGCTGCGCACATCCGCTGCGGCGTACCGCGCGCGGACCAGCTCGAGTTCTGCGGCGACACAAAAGCCCGGCGGGCTTTCGAGCGCGCGCTCAAGACGCTCGCCTCGCTCGGCGCCGAGCTCGTCGAGATCGACTATGCGCCTTTCGCCGAGACCGCGAGCCTGCTGTACGGGGGCCCGTGGGTCGCGGAGCGGCTCGCGGCGATCAGGCCATTCTTCGAAACCTCCGCGCATCTCATGCATCCCATCACGCGCGAGATCATCGGTGCGGCTTCGCGCTTTACCGCGGTCGACGTATTCGATGCGCAGCACCGGCTCGAGGCGCTCAAGCTCACCTGCTCGGCGGCGTGGCGGCACATCGACATGCTGGTGGTGCCGACGGCGCCGACGATCTATCGCATCGAGGAAGTCGAGGCCGAGCCTGTGACGCTCAACTCGAACCTCGGCCTCTATACCAACTTCGTGAACCTGCTCGATCTGTCGGCTATTGCGATCCCCGCGGGCTTTCGCGAAGACCGCCTGCCATTCGGCATCACACTGATCGCGCCCGCGCTCGAAGATCCGACGCTCGCACACTGGGGCTCACGCTTCCACCACGCCGCGGTCGGCAAGCTCGGCGCGACACGCTTTCTGCTGCCCGGCGCGGACGACACGCCAGGCGCGACCGATGATTCCGGAGTGACCCTCGCAGTCGTCGGCGCGCACCTGTCCGGCATGCCTCTGAATCACCAGCTCACCTCGCGCGGCGCGCGCCTCCTCGAAGCGTGCGCCACAGCCCCGCAGTACCGCCTTTACGCGCTGCCGGACACGACGCCGCCCAAGCCGGGGCTCTCGCGCGCGCACAACGGCTCGGGCTCAACGATCGAAGTCGAGCTGTGGAGCGTTCCGGTGAAAAACTTCGGCGCGTTCGTCGCCGACGTGCCCTCCCCGCTTGCCATCGGCACTGTGGTGCTCGCGGACGGCAGGCAGGTGAAGGGATTCGTGTGCGAGAGCTACGCGCTCAACGGCGCGCGCGACATCTCGAGCTACGGCGGGTGGCGCAAGTTCGTCACGCAGGCGGGGTGAGGTTGGATCGACCGGGTTGGTAGCCGCTGATAAGTACGTTAAGTTCCCGGGACCGGCGCCGGTGGCGTCGCCTATAGAGGAACAGCATGTCCGGCTTACCGAAGTTCATCACCATCAACGAAGTTGCGCCTCGCGTGCAAGGCGGGAAACTTTCCAAGCTGCGCTCGGCCTCGCACGCATGACCATGCGTCTCGCGGCAGTCCTCTTCGCAGCATTCTGCGCCGGCTCGTGCTGGGCTCAGCAATATCCATCCAAAACGATACGCTTCATCTCGCCTTATCCCGCCGGCGGCGGCAACGACACCCTGCTGCGCATCGTCGGCGACAAGGTCGGCGAGCAGGTGGGCCAGCGCGTCATCGTCGACAACCGCCCGGGCGCGAGCACGATCATCGGCTCCG
>JAQGMV010000470.1 GCA_028292225.1 Betaproteobacteria bacterium | reverse complement strand
TCTGGGTCGAGAGCGAAAACCGCTGGATCAGCCTGCGCGTGTCCAACGCGGGCCTGCGCACCATCGACAAGAAAGGCATCGACGTCGTTCTGGTCGATCTCCGCGCTCGCGGCGAGATCTAGGAACTGCGCGGCTTAAGGAGCATTTGAGATGAGAGAGAAAATCAAGCTGGAATCGTCGGCTGGAACGGGCCACTTCTACACGACGACGAAGAATAAGCGCACCAAGCCGGACAAGATCGAAATCAAGAAATTCGATCCCGTCGTTCGCAAGCACGTGATCTACAAAGAAACCAAAATCAAGTAAAACTTGATTTTGGTTCCTTTGCAGAGGAAGTAACCAGCTCCTCCCCTACCTCTCCTCAACGTCGAGCAGGGGGTAAACGAAAGCGTGATCAAGTAGCTTCTCAGCTCCCTGGATCACTGTAAAAAAAGCCCGCTTCGGCGGGCTTTTTGTTTTGCAGCCAGGCGTCGTGTCAAAGAAAAAGCCCGCTTTTCAGCGGGCTTTTTTTACGACATGGAAAGGCGTTCAGGCGTAGCAGCGAAGCCTGCGCGAGAAGTTCTGCAGTGCATCGATACCGCTCGCTTCCGCGCGCTTGCACCAGTCTTCGAGCTGATGAACGAGCTGCTCCTTGGAGGCCGTCGAACGCTGCCACAGGGTGGCAAGCTCGTCGCGCATCGTGTAGACCGTCGTCAGGCGGCTGCTCGCCTTCATCACGCGTTCACGGGCTTCGAGGTCTTTCGCGGGAAGCGCGCTGGTGTCGATATGCAGCCAGCGCCTGAGCGCGGACCAGTCGACGCTCACGGCGCTCGCGCGCAGGGCGGAGATCTCGCCGGCGCACGTGGCGCGCACCGATTTCGCGTACTTGGTGATCACTTCGTAACGGTGGGTGACCACCGCCTGCAGCGTCTCGTGATCACACTGGGCTTTGGCAGCCGAGAGCTTCAGGCGAGGCGCGACTTTCTTGACGTCGGCCAGGCCGAGCGTCTCCAGCACGCGGATATAGAGCCAGCCGATGTCGAACTCGTACCACTGGTTCGACAGGCGCGCCGAGGTGCCGTATGCGTGGTGATTGTTGTGCAGCTCTTCGCCGCCGATGAGGATGCCCCACGGCAGGATGTTGCGGCTCGCGTCGGCCGGCTGGAAATTGCGATAGCCCCAGAAGTGGCCGATGCCGTTGATGATGCCGGCGGCCGTCACGGGGATCCATATCATCTGGAGCGCCCAGATCGTGATGCCGATGAAGCCGAACAGGGCGAAATTGACGATGAACAGCAGTGTCACGCCGGAAGCACTGAAACGGGTGTAGAGATTGCGCTCGATCCAGTCGTCAGGGGTGCCGTGACCGTAGCGCTCGAGCGTCTCCCGGTTCTTCGATTCGGCGCGGTAGAGCTCGGCGCCTTCCCAGAAGACCTTGCGGATGCCGCGGGTCTGGGGGCTGTGCGGGTCTTCGGCGGTCTCGCACTTGGCATGGTGCTTGCGATGGATGGCCGCCCATTCCTTGGTGACCATGCCGGTCGTCAGCCACAGCCAGAACCGGAAGAAGTGGCTCGGGATCGGATGAAGATCAAGGGCGCGATGAGCCTGGTGACGATGCAGATAGATCGTGACGGCGGCGATCGTGATGTGGGTGACTACGAGCGCGTAAACGACGTAACCCCACCACGACAGATCAAACACCCCTGTAAACATGCGACTCCTCGAGTTTTTAAATGCCCAGTTTTGACGGGTGGAGTGTATCTAAGTTCCACCTTATGGGCAAAGCATTTACAGGCACATACCGTGCCTTCCCGCAACCCGTTTTGACGCGAGATTTCAGGCTGCTGCCGGGTTCTTCTGACGCTCCATGACAGCCGCAAAAAAACCGTCGGTGCCATGGATGTGAGGCCAGAGCCGCAGGTGCTCGCCGGCTTCGGCGGCAATCCCATGCTGTTTCAGGAGCTCGGAGCAGTTTAGCGGCCGGAATTCGGGGTGCTTGCCCAGAAAAGAGGCGACGATGTCCTCGTTCTCCTCGCTTAACAGGCTGCAGGTGGCATAGACGAGGCGCCCCCCGGGTTTTACCAGCGTCGAGGCGGCCCGCAGTATGGAAGCCTGCTTGGCCTGCATCTCGGCCACGCTCTCGGGGGACTGCCTGAACTTCAGGTCGGGGTTCCTGCGTACCGTGCCCAGCCCGCTGCATGGCGCGTCGACGAGCACGCGGTCGATCTTTCCCGCCAGCCGCTTCACTTTGGGGTCGTGCTCGTTGCGCAGGAGGTGGGGGTGCAGGTTGGACAGCCCCGAGCGTTTGAGCCGCGGTTTGAGCCGCGCCAGCCGCGTCGGGGAGATATCGAACGCATAGACCCGGCCCTGCGAGTTCATGAGCGCGCCCAGCATGAGCGACTTGCCGCCGGCGCCCGCGCAGAAATCGACCACGAGGTCGTGGCGCGTCGGCGCCATGAGGTAGCCAATGAGCTGGCTGCCTTCGTCCTGCACTTCCACCGCGCCCCCCGTGAAAAGCGGGTCGCGGTTGATCGCGGGCTTGTCGGCCAGGCGTACGCCCACCGGAGAATAGCGGGTGGCTTCCGCGGACACGCCGCGGCTTTTCAGCGCGGCGAGCACCGCCGCACGGTCGCTTTTGACCGTATTCACGCGCAGGTCGAGAGGCGCCGCTTGCTGGAGCGCCGAGCCCAGGGCGAGGATTTCGGCGTCCGACAGGCGCAACTGGAGACGTTCATGGACCCAGTCCGGAAGCTCTGCGCGAACCGCGAGCGGCAGGCCGTCGACCTCGGCGTCACGGATCGCCTGCAGCGACTCGGCTTCCGAAGCCTTGAGCACCGAAGCGAGCTCTCCCACCGCGCTGCCGGAGAACCGCACGAGCCACGCCAGCAGCAGCCGGCGCGCATTCCCGTTCGACGTGAGGTGGTCGAGCACGCGCTTGTGCCTTAGCACGCCGAACACCGCGTCGGCGACGAAGCCGCGCTCGCTCTGGCCGAGGGCGGGGAATTGCCTGAAGTAAGCGCTGAGGACGGTGTCGGCGGGATGTTCCAGTTTCAGTACCTGGCCGAGCGCCTCGGTGGCGCTATCGAGGAGTTTTCGATGCATTGTTGTTCTTTCCAGGTTGATGCCGATCAGGGGAGCGTCGCGACGGCTACGCTCCCGCGCGAGCCACTTCAGTCACGAATTTCGAGACTCTGGATGACTTGCTCGATGCGCATGCTTTCTTTTTCCACGACCAGCAATTTCACCGGGAGGTATTGATGCTGAGGCGAGAGCCAGACTTCGGTGACCGTGTCGCCGGGCTCGTCGCGCTGCTTGACGAGATGGAGGGTTTTCAGCCGCCCGATTCCGGTGTCGATCTCGACGTCCTCGGTCGCGCGGTAACGGTAGCGGCCGAGCTTGCGGCCATTGGTCATGGGAAATTCCAGCTGGCGCAGGCGCTCCGGCGGCAGGAACATGAACTGATACATGACCGAAAGGCGGTCCTGCGTGCCCGGAGGGAGGGCGACCGTCTGGGTCTTGTCCTTGTCCCTGAGCACGAGCTGCTTCTGCTTCCAGTCGAACTCGGCGCTGACCTGCGGGGCTTCGGCGGCGCTGCGCCGCGCGTCGAACTGGGCGGGGAGCAGGCCCTCACGCCCGACCCGGCCGGTGCTGGTGAAGCGCAAAGGGGTGCGCAACACGAGCGCCGCAAGCCCTGTCGGTTTGGTGTCGCTCACGATCTTGTAGGCGGAGCCGTCGGCCTCGAACGACTCGGTGATCGTGCCCATCGGCATGCCGTTCACGAACCCGTTATAGGCGGCTTTGACTGTTTTCGCGGCGGCGCTCGCGAGCTGGGGCATCGCGGCGACTGCGCAAGCCAGCGCAAAGACGGCGCAATGCAAGGTGCGGGTTCTCATCATGGGAAAGACCTCGAAGCTTCCGAGACGTTCGCGCGCCACATCGCTAGCGCGGCAGGGCGGGTGAGATCAACGCGCCGGTCGAAGGGCCTGCGGCGTCGACATGAACTTTTCCTTCGGCCGTCACCGACAGGCGGTTCTCGCAAAACCAGGTCACCGCCTGCGGATACACCCGGTGCTCCTGCGCGAGCACGCGCGCGGCGAGTACGTCTTCGGTGTCATCGGCCTGCACCGGCACCGCGGCCTGGATCACGATCGGGCCGTGGTCGAGCTGGGGCGTGACGAAGTGCACCGTGCAGCCGTGTACCCGAACCCCGGTATCGAGCGCGCGGCGGTGGGTGTGCAGACCCGGGAAAGCAGGAAGCAGCGACGGATGGATGTTGAGCATGCGTCCGGCGTAATGCCGCACGGTGGCATTGGTGAGCACGCGCATGAAGCCCGCGAGCACGACGAGATCGGGTTTGTAGTTGTCGATCGCCGCCCGGAGCGCGGCATCGAAGGCATCACGATCCGGGTAGGTCTTGTGATCGACCACAGCGGTGCCGACACCGTGCGCCTGCGCGATCGCCAGACCGCCGGCGCCCGGCACATTGCTGATGACCGCCACGAAAGTTGCCGGCACCCGCGCGTCCAGCAGCGCTTCCATGTTGCTGCCACGGCCCGAGATCAGAACGACGATGCGCTTAGCGGCTGGCACTGCGTTACCCGACGATCGTCTGCGGCTCGTCGCCGCGGCGCTGATCCACGACGCCGATACGCCACACCGTCTCGCCCTGCTGCTCGAGCACCTGAACCGCGCGCTCGGCATCCGCGGCGCTCACCACGAGAACCATCCCGATCCCGCAGTTGAAGACGCGGAACATCTCGTCGTCCGCGACGTTGCCCTCGCGCTGCAGCCACGAGAAAAGTGGCGGCATCGGCCACGCTTTCCGGTCGAGCCGCGCGACGAGGTTGTCCGCGAGCACCCGCGGCACGTTCTCCACGATCCCGCCGCCGGTGATATGCGCCATGCCTTTGACGGCGACCTCGGTGAGCAGCTTGAGCACCGGCTTCACGTAAATGCGGGTCGGAGCGAGCACCACATCCGCGAGCGGTGCTTGCTCAGCCGCCGAGGCGCCGATCGAATGTTCCATACCCCGGCGCTCGATGATTTTGCGTATGAGCGAGTAGCCGTTCGAATGCGCGCCGTCGCTGGCAAGGCCCAGCACCACGTCGCCGGGCGCGATGGTCGAGCCGTCGATGATCCGCGATTTCTCGACCACCCCGACGGCAAAACCGGCGAGGTCGTATTCGCCCGGCGTATACATGCCCGGCATCTCTGCAGTCTCTCCGCCGATCAGCGCGCAGCCCGCGCGCTCGCAGCCGGCGGCAATGCCTTTCACCACCTGGCTCGCGGTCGCGACGTCAAGCTTGCCGCACGCGTAGTAGTCGAGGAAATACAGCGGCTCGGCGCCGAGCGTGAGGATGTCGTTGACGCTCATCGCGACCAGATCGATGCCGATCGTGTCGTGACGATTCAGCTCGAACGCGAGCTTCAGCTTGGTGCCCACCCCGTCGGTGCCCGAGACGAGCACCGGTTCGCGATAACCCTTGGGCAGCTCGAACAGCGCGCCGAAACCGCCGATGCCGGCGAGCACGCCCGGACGCATCGTGCGTTTGGCGTAAGGCTTGATTTTCTCGACCAGCGCATCGCCCGCGTCGATGTCGACGCCGGCATCGCGATACGTGAGCGAGGATCCGGGGGGGGTGGAGTGAGTCATACACCGATCAGCAAGAGAGGGAGGCCCGGCGCGCCGGGCCTGTATGCGCCCATCGTTCGAGGCAGCGCATCAGCGCGCAAAAGTCGGTGCAATTCTACCGGAACTTGACCCCGGCCTTCTTCGCGTGCGAGTTCAAGCGGCAACTTGTCGTCGCGCGTCGCCGTGTACAATCCGGCCCTTGCATTCCGAATGCGGACGGAGGAAGCCAGCCGGCCACGCCGCTGCCGCTGTCCCGCGCCGTGCGTCTTTCGTCACTTCAGCCCGTAAAAACCTCGCGTGAAACAGCTCGCTTTCGATTTTTCAGTCATTACGCCGCCGACGTTCGACAACTTCGTCGTCGGCTGCAACGCGGAAGTCGTCGAGTCGCTGCGCGCGATCGTCAGTCCCGATTGCACCGAGCGTTGCGTGTACCTGTGGGGCGCCCGGGCCAGCGGAAGAACGCACCTGCTCAAAGCCGCTGTCACCGCCCTGCAGGGCACGGCGAAAACGGTGTCTTACTTTCGCTGCACGCCCGACGATGCACCGGGCGAGGCGCTGCAGGCCATGGACGCGGTGGCGATCGACGACGTCGAGCGCTTGTCCGAGGACGGCCAGATCGCGCTCTTCAATCTCTACAACGTGCTGAGGGAGAAAGGCGCAACGCTGCTCGCCGCCGGACACGTCGCGCCGATGCAGCTCGGCCTGCGGCCCGACGTCGTGACGCGGCTGGGCTGGGGCCTCGTCTACGAAGTGCATGCGCTGACCGACGAGGAGAAAACACGGGCGCTCGCGGACCGTGCGTCGGCGCGCGGATTTACGCTGCAGCCTGACGTTTCCCAGTACCTGCTGACCCACGCGCGCCGCGACATGCCTGCGCTGCTCGCGGTGCTCGATGCGCTCGACCGCTATTCGCTCGAGGCCAAGCGGCCGGTGACGGTGCCGCTGCTGCGCGAGCTGCTCGCAGCCGAAGGCAAGTGACGCGGCTGCGCCGTCCGATCGCAGGCCGGGTCCATCCTGACACGACCGAGGACTCAAATTGAATCTCGCCCTGTTCGATCTCGACAATACCCTCCTCGCGGGCGACAGCGATTTCGAGTGGGCGCAGTTCCTGATCGAGCAGGGAGTGCTCGATCGCGAGGTGTACGAGGCGCAGAACAACCATTTCTACGACCAGTACAAGGCGGGCACGCTCGACATCCGTGAATTTCTCGATTTCCAGTTGAAACCGCTCGCGCGCTACCCGCGTGCGACGCTGGAGGCCTGGCACGCCGAGTTCATGACCCGCAAGATCATGCCGATCGTTCGCGAATCCGCGCGCGAGCTCGTGAACCGGCACGCCGGCGATCTGCGTGTGCTGATCACCGCCACCAACAGCTTCGTCACCGCGCCGGTCGCCCGCGTGTTCGGCATCGAGCACCTCATCGCGACCGAGCCCGAGCAGCGCGATGGCCGGTTCACGGGCGGCGTGTCCGACATTCCGTGTTTTCGCGAAGGCAAAGTCCAGCGCCTCGAGGCGTGGCTGAAGCTCCAGGGGCGCGCGCTCGACACGTTCGACAAATCCTGGTTCTACAGTGATTCGCTCAACGATCTGCCGCTGCTCCAGCGCGTCACGCACCCGGTCGCCGTCGATCCCGACGACACGCTGCGCGCGCACGCGATGCGTAACGGATGGCCGGTGATCACCTTGTCGTCGTGACTCGCACCGCGCTGCTGGGCTTCATGCTCGCGGCTGCGTCGGTTGCGAGCCTCGCGACCGCGCTGATGTTCGGCAGCCTGCCGATCGGTTTCACCGCGGTGCTCGACAGCATCGTTTTTCCCGCGCCGGGCATCATTCACGACGTCATCTGGAACCTTCGCGCGCCGCGCGCTTTCGCCGCGTTCGCGTGCGGAGGCCTGCTCGCTCTGGCCGGTGCGCTGCTCCAGGTCCTGTTGCGCAACGCGCTCGCCGACCCGTACGTGCTCGGCGTCTCGAGCGGCGCCTCCCTGGGCGCGCTCCTCGCACTCTCGCTGGGCGCGGGCGCTGCGGCGATGAATCTGTCGGCTTTCGGGGGCGCGGTCGCGGCGCTCGTCGTCGTGTTCGGCCTGACCTATCGCAGCGGCGACTGGAACGTCTATCGCCTCCTCCTGACGGGCGTCGTGCTCTCGGCAGGCCTGTCCGCGCTCATCAGCCTCACGCTGGTCCTCGCGCCTGACGCACAGGTCAAAGGGATGCTCTTCTGGCTCATGGGCGATCTGTCGCAGACCACGTCCGCGCTGCCGGCGTGGCTGATACTCGGCGCGCTCGCGGCGCTCGGCGTCGCCGCATCGTTCCAGCTCGACCTGCTCGCGCTCGGCGACCTGAAAGCGCGCTCGCTCGGCGTGGCGGTCGGCCCGCTCCAGCTCGGCGTTTTCGCCGCCGCTGCCGTCGCGACGGTCACCGCCGTGGTCCTCGGCGGCGCAATCGGTTTCATCGGTTTGATGGCGCCTCACGCGATACGTCTGGCGGGTGCGACCAGTCATCGAATCCTGCTTCCCCTCTCGGCCCTGCTCGGGGGCACGGTGCTCACGCTCGCCGACACCGCGGCGCGCACCGCGTGGGCCCCGCAGCAGCTCCCGGTCGGCATATTCACCGCGCTGCTCGGCGTTCCCGCGATGCTGCTTCTGCTGTCCAGGCAGCGCTGATGCTGAGCTGCACCGATCTGACGCTTAAAGTCCCCGGCCGCGAGCTTTGCCGAGGTCTTTCGGTCGCATTCGAGCCGGGGCAGGCGTGGGCGGTGCTCGGCAGGAACGGCACCGGAAAAAGCACCCTGATCCACGCGCTCGCAGGGCTGGCGGCGCCGGCCGCAGGCGAGGTCGCGCTCGACGGGGTTGCGCTCGATACGCTGTCTGCGCGAGCTCGGGCGCGCCGCCTCGGGGTGCTGCTCCAGATGGAAAGCGGAACCTGGTGGGGAACGGTGCTCGAATACGTGCTGCTCGGGCGCTTCCCGCATGCAAGCCCTCTCAGCGGCTATTCATGCGAGGACATCGCGCACGCGCACGCCGCGCTCGGGCAGGTCGGCACGGGCGATCTCGCCGCCCGAAAGCTCGTTACGCTCTCGGGAGGCGAGCGCCAGCGCGTGCGCATCGCACAGATCCTCGCGCAGCAGTGCGGCATCGTGCTGCTCGACGAGCCGCTGCAGCACCTCGACCTCGCGCACCAGGCGCAGGTGCTCAACCTCATCGGCCGCGAGGTTCGCGAACGAGGTCAGACCGCGGTCATGGTGTTGCACGAGCCGCTGTGGATTGGAAGAAGCTGCACGCACGCGGTGATTCTGAACGGCGACGGTTCGGCTGTCGCAGGTCCCGCCGCCGACGTCATTACGCGCGAGCGGCTCGAGCACGCCTACGGCTGCGCCTTGCGCGAGATCGGCGACGGCGGCGGGCGATCGTTTGTCCCCGATGTATAATTTGCAGTCGCCGGTTTCGTGCGGACGCCTGTATAACACCCGCTCAAACCGCTGACCCTCACTCCATGATCACAAAATTCCTCGGCAAGGTTTTCTCCGGCCGCATGTTCAAGGCGCGCCAGCCGAAAATCGTCCCCTACAGCGCCCACGGCATCGCGCGCGAGCGCATCAGTCCGTGCGCGCTCAAAGTCACGCAGACGCTGCAGGAGAACGGCCACACCGCATACGTCGTCGGGGGCGCGGTCCGTGACGCGATACTCGGCTGGGAGCCGAAAGACTTCGACGTCGCGACGAGCGCCACGCCCGAGCAGGTGCGCGAGCTCTTCCGCCGCTCCCGGATCATCGGGCGGCGTTTTCGCATCGTCCACGTGATGTGCGGCCGCGAGACGGTCGAGGTCTCGACGTATCGCGCAGGCGCCGCGGCTGCGGAGGAACAGGACCAGCAGTTCGCGGATGAGCACGGACGGCTGTTGCGTGACAACGTCTTCGGCAACCAGGAACAGGACGCGATTCGCCGCGATTTCACGATCAACGCGCTCTTCTACGATCCCGCCACGCAGCAGGTCTGGGATTATCACGACGGCGTCGACGACCTGAAGAAAAAAAAGCTGCGCATGATCGGCGACCCCGAGCAGCGCTATCGCGAGGACCCGGTGCGCATGCTGCGCGCCGTGCGTCTTTCCGCGAGCCGCGGACTCGAGATCGACCAGTCGACCCGCGAGCCGATCAAGTCGCTCACGCCGCTGCTCGCCAACGTGCCCCCGGCGCGCCTTTTCGACGAGATGCTGAAGCTCCTGCTCTCCGGGCACGCTTACGAGTGCGTGATGGCGCTGCGCCACGAAGGGCTGCACCACGGTCTGCTGCCGATGCTCGACGTCATACTCGACCAGCCGATGGGCGAGCGCTTCGTGATGATGTCGCTGCGCAATACCGACGCGCGGATCAAGAACGACAAGTCGGTCTCGCCGAGCTTTCTGTTTGCCTCGCTCCTATGGCACGAAGTGCTCGCGGCGTGGAAGAAGCTCGAAAGCGACGGGATGCCGCAGATTCCCGCGCTCTACCAGGCGATGGACCAGGTCGTGCAGTCGCAGGCCGAGAAGCTCGCGATCCCGCGGCGCTACGGCAGCGATATGAAAGAGATCTGGGTCATGCAGCCGCGTTTCCTCCAGCGCAACGGCCGCAGGCCTTACCGGCTCATCGAGAATCCGCGCTTCAGGGCGGGCTACGATTTCCTGCTCCTGCGGTGCGCGAGCGGCGAAGTCGACCCGGCGATCGGCGAATGGTGGACGCGCTTCCAGCACGCCGACGAGACCGAGCGAAGGGAGTTGTTCGCGCAGCTCACCGGCGACGGCGCCGAGCCGCAGAAGCGCAAGCGGCGTAAGCGCCGCCGCCGTACCGCCGACGACGCATCCGACGCCGGCGGTGCGGAGCCGAGTTGAATCTGACTTGACACTCGTGCCCGCCTACGTCGC
>JAQGMV010000446.1 GCA_028292225.1 Betaproteobacteria bacterium | reverse complement strand
TTTCGACCTACGCGTCGTTCGCCGAGCTCGCGGCGAGGTTGAAGGCCAACAATCCGCGGCTTCCCGACGATAAAGCCGATTTTCTCGCGCGCCACTGGGGCCACGAGACCGACAGCGGCGTCGAGCTGCGCAGCGACCCGCGCCACAAGGCCGCGAACCCCTACCTCTATCGCATCGACGAAGCGATCGCGTGCTGGCGCCGAATCACCGCACCGGTCCTGCTCGTCAATGGCAGGGATTCGCACATACCGACATGGCTGAAAGACCACCCGGCGGAGCTTGCCGAGCGCAAGGCGGCGTTCAAGGACCTGCGCGAAGTCGAGCTCGAGGATTGCGGGCACATGATGCATCACGATCAGCCGGAGAAGCTTGCCAAGCTGATCGAGGACTTCGTGTCGTAACACCGTCGGCTGTGTTAGCGCGAAGCGGGGTAATGCACCGCCGCACATCTGCGCCGAATCACCACACTGTGCGCGCTGTGTCGCCCCCGGCCTTCTCTCCCTCCTCGTCGCCGCTGCTGCGCTACCGCTCGCGCAGCGGTTCCCCTGAGAGCCTTGCCGAGGCCGGCGGCTGCGCAACTCACGCACCAGCTCGTTTCTATCAAACTGCATCGACGCGAATGAAGCGTCGCTGATGGAGCCACCGGTGTGGTTCGACAGTGCTCGCCGAAACCCCGGCCTCGTCAATCCTCTCAGGGCGCCTCGTCTAATTGGGCGATAAGGCCGCGGTCGACACAGCGCTTGGCGCTGTGGGCAATGGGGCAGACAATTGTCTGGCACGCGCGCGGCCCGCGCAGAGTTCGGAGACCCTGGCGCTTGCTGCTTGCTGTTCATTTGATGTCGTCGGCCCGTCTACGCATCGATGCGATCGTACTCGAAAGCCCCCTTCCCACTCTTAGCGTAACCGCCGTGTCGGCCACGGCCTTCCCGACCAATTAGACGAGGCGCGCTGCGGCGCTCGCCAAGGCCGGGAATTCGACGAGCACTGTCGAGCCTCTCCGGTGGCGCCACGCCCAACACTCTCTCCGCGTTGACGGGCGGTTGTAAGAGTCGAGCCGGTGCGCGAGTTGCGCAGGAGCCGGCCTTGGCGAGCGCCGCAGGGGAACCGCTGCTCAGCGCCAGCGCAGCAGCGGCGCCGAGGCGGGCGGGAAGGCTGTGGCCGGCGCGGCGCAACCGTCTGATGATCGGGAGATGTGATGCAGTGCGTTTTGCCGCCCCGAGGCTAAAGAGTACCCCCCTCCTCGCCGCTCGGCGCGGGCGTCATCTGCCGGGGCTGTGTCAGCACCTCCGGCCTGAGCACCTCGTCGAGTTGCTCGGTCGACATCCACCCTTTGGCGACCACCAGCTCATAGACGCTTTTCCCGGTCTCGTGCGCCTCCTTCGCGACGGCGCTGGTGCGCTCGTAACCGATGTAGGGGTTGAGCGCGGTGACGATGCCGATCGAATTCTCCACGAGCCGCCGCAGGTGCTCCTTGTTCGCCGTGATGCCTTTGACGCAGCGCTCGGCGAGCGTGATGCAGCCGTTGCGCAGGTGCTTCAGGTCCTTGAAGAGGCTGTGCGCGATGATCGGCTCGAACGCGTTGAGCTGGAGCTGCCCGCCTTCCGCGGCGAAGCTGACGGTCACGTCATTGCCGATGACCTCGAACGCGATCTGGTTCACGACCTCCGGTATCACGGGGTTCACTTTGCCCGGCATGATCGACGACCCCGCCTGCACTGCCGGCAGGTTGATCTCGTTCAGTCCCGCGCGAGGGCCTGACGACAGCAGGCGCAAGTCGTTGCAGACTTTGGAGAGCTTCACCGCCACGCGCTTCAGCACACCCGAGACCTGCACGAACGCGCCGGCGTCCTGCGTCGCCTCGATCAGGTTCGTCGCGACGACGAGCTCGATGCCCGTCACCTCCGACAGCTTGCGGCACACGATTTCGGCGTAGCGCGGGTGCGCATTGATGCCGGTGCCGATCGCGGTCGCCCCCATGTTGATCTCGTGTATCAGGAGACACGCTTCCCTCAGGCGCTGCTCGTCTTCCGAGAGCATCACCGCGTAAGTCGAGAACTCCTGGCCGAGGGTCATCGGCACCGCGTCCTGGAGCTGCGTGCGCCCCATCTTCAGCACGTCCTTGAACTCCTCCGCCTTGGCGGCGAAGGCGAGCCGCAGCTCGGCCATCGCGGCGCAAAGCCGGTGGATGCCGAAGTGCAGCGCGACCTTGACCGCGGTCGGGTACACGTCATTGGTGCTCTGGCTCATGTTGACGTGCTCGACGGGGTGCAGGAATTGGTACTGCCCTTTCTCCTTGCCCATGACTTCCAGCCCGCGGTTGGCGATCACCTCGTTCGCGTTCATGTTGGTCGAAGTCCCCGCCCCGCCCTGGATCACGTCGACCACGAATTCCTCGAGCAGCATGCCGTCCCGGATGTCGACGCAGGCGCGGGTGATCGCGTTGGTCTTCTCCTCGTCGAGAAGCTCGAGCTCGTAGTTGGCGAGCGCCGCGGCTTCCTTCACGCACGCGAGCGCAACCACGAGGTCGGGGTAGATCGAGATCGGCGTATCGGTGATCGCGAAGTTCTCGAGCGCACGCAAAGTGTGCACTCCGTAGTAGGCATTCGCGGGGACGGAGCGCTCGCCCAGAAGGTCGTGCTCGCGCCTGAAAGGGGATGACGTCATCGATGAATCTCCAAAGCAATAGTGTTGGGACGGCGTAAACCGCCGGTGCTGCACGCGCGTCGAGATCGAGCGGGTCGCGCATCCGCAACTGCTCGCAGCGTCCGGACGCCCTGCTCGCAAGTCCCGGGCCTTGAGGCCCCAGGCCATGCTAGACAACCCCCGGGCCTTCCGCTAGATTGGCGCTGACTAGTCGTTCACTCTCCATACATAATCAGCCTTACACATCCAGGAGAACCTGCATGAACCGATTTCCCACTCTGGTCTTCGCGATCTCAGCCGCGCTGGGGCTTTCGACGGCCGCCTACGCGCAGCAGGGCGGAACGCTCAAAAAAGTCCAGGACACCGGCTCGATCACGATCGGCCACCGCGATTCGTCGATTCCGTTCTCCTACTATGACGACAAGCAGCAGCCGATCGGTTACGCCGTCGAGCTCTGCCAGCGCATCGTCGACGCGGTGAAGACCGAGGTGAAGAACCCCAAGCTCGAGGTCAAATACCAGCTCGTGACTTCCGCCAACCGCATCCCGCTCATGGCCAACGGCACGATCGACCTCGAGTGCGGCTCGACCACCAACAACATCGAGCGCCAGAAACAGGTCTCTTTCACGATCACCCACTTCCTCACCGCCAACCGCTGGGTGACCAAGAAATCGTCGAACATCAAATCGCTCGACGACCTCAAAGGCAAGACCGTCGTATCGACTTCGGGCACGACCAACATCAAGCAGGCCACCGAAGTGAATGCGGCCAAAAACCTCGGGATGAACATCATCCCCGCGAACGGTCACGCCGAAGCGTTCCAGATGGTCGAGACCGGTCGCGCGGTCGCCTTCATCATGGACGACATCCTGCTCTATACCCTCGTCGCCCAGTCGCGCTCGCCGTCCGATTACACCATCTCGAGCGACGCGCTGTCGCTACCGGAACCGTATGGCATCATGCTCCGCCACGACGACCCGGCATTCAAGAAAGTCGTCGACAACGCGATGATCGCGATCTACAAGAGCGGCGAGATCAACAGGATCTACGACAAGTGGTTCACCCGGCCCGTGCCGCCCAAGGGCATCAACTACAACGTGCCAATGACGCCGACCTTCAAGAACGTGGTCGCCAGGCCCACCGACTCGGGCGATCCCACCGCCTACAAGTAAGACGTTTGCAGCATCAGGGGGACCCGGCGGTCCCCCTTTTTCTTGGCGAACCTATACTTGAAGTATATGTTTGCGTTCTCCTGGTGGATCCACACCTGAAGCAGATGTTCGCGTTCTCTTCATAGGCCCTCTGTGAACTATAACTGGCAGTGGGATGTGCTGCTGCAGACCGCGTCGGACGGGTCCGGCACCTGGCTGCGCTATCTGATCGTGGGCCTCGGCTGGAGCCTCGCCCTCGCCCTGTGCGCGTGGGTGCTCGCGCTCACCATCGGATCGATCGTCGGCACGCTGCGCACCACGCCGATGCCGTGGGTGGTGCGGCTCGGCAACGCGTATGTCGAAATCTTCCGCAACGTCCCGCTGCTCGTTCAGATGTTCCTGTGGTTCTTCGTGATGCCGGAGCTCCTGCCCACTCAGCTCGGCGACGCGATCAAGCAGATGCCGCCGCCGTGGGGATCGTTCCTGCCGG
>JAQGMV010000332.1 GCA_028292225.1 Betaproteobacteria bacterium | reverse complement strand
ACTGGGCGAGCACCTTGTGCACGTTCTGCGCGCCTTCGAGCGAGAAGCGCCCGTCGGGCGAATAGCCTTCCTTGTTCTTCATGAGCGAGCCGCGGTAGAGCGCGAGGTCGGAACCGTAGTACTCCTTCGGCACCGTCGCGATCACGTCGTCGACGCTCGCCGAGCGCAGCCACACGACCGCGCGCACCATCGCGTTCACGACCGCCTGCGCGGTGTTGGGATTCTTCTTCACCCACTCGGCGGGCGCGTAGATGCAGCCCGCGTGATACGCGCCGCCATACATGTCCTTCATGCCCTTGGCGGTGCGGGTGTCGACGATCACCACCATGTCGCCGTCGGTCTCGAGCTTGGTGATCACGGGGTCGAGGTTCGAGATCGCATCGATGCTGCCGTGCTTCATGGCGGCGACAGCACCCGACGACGCGCCGACGAGAATGGCAGAGAAATCGTCGGGCTTCAGGCCTGCTTTCACCGCGAGATTCTGCACTGCCATGTGCGTGCTCGATCCCGGCGCGGTGACGCCGACCTTCATGCCTTTGAGGTCCACGGGCGACTTGTACTGCGCCGCTTTAGCCTTGCTCACGCCGATGACGATGCCGTTGTAACGGCCCTGCAGCGCGATACCGACGATCGGCTGGCCTTTGGCGTGCATGTTGATGGTGTGCTCGTAGGCGCCGGACACGATGTCGGCGCTGCCGCCGACCATCGCCTGCAGCGCTTTGGCGCCGCCGGGGAAGTCGACGATCTCGACGTCGAGCCCTTCGCTCTTGAAAAAGCCTTTGCGCTCCGCGATCGAGAGCGGCAGGTAGTAGAGGAGGCTCTTGCCGCCGACCGCGACGGTGATTTTCTTCTTCTCGAGCGATTGGGCCTGCGCGAGCGCGGCGGCAAGCAGCGCAAGGCTCAGCGCGACGAATTTCAGAATACGCATGAATCCTCCTCAGGAATCGGCTGTTCAGGCAAATCACGCGTTCATCCTTCGACGTCGCTACCGCTACGCTCAGGACGAACGGAGGGATGAACGGCCAGCTCGCGAATTATATGATGCCGCGCTGCTTCAGGCCCTGCTGATCGGCGTCGGTGTAGCCGAGCGCGCTGAGAACCTCTGCGTTGTGCTCACCGAGCTTCGGCCCGAGCCAGCGCGTTTGTCCGGGTGTATCCGAGAGCTTAGGCACGATGCCCGGGATCTTCATCGGCTTGCCATCGGGCAGCTTCCACTGCTCGAGCATCTTGCGCGCGGCGTAGTGCGGGTCGTTCACGATGTCTTCGGCGTCATACACGCGGCCGGACGGGACGTCGGCGCGCGCCAGCGCTTCGAGGATCGTGTCGAGATCGTGCTGTCGCGTCCATGTCTCGATCGCGTAATCGAGCTCCCGCGCCCGCGGCGCGCGCCCGGCATTGGTCGCAAGCGCCGGGTCGTCGGCAAGATCGGCGCGGCCCATCACGTTCATCAGCCGCTTGAATATCGAGTCGTTGTTCGCGCCGATGATGGCGAACTTGCCGTCGCGCGTCGGGTAGGTGTTGGAAGGCGTGATGCCGGGAAGCTCGTTGCCTGCGCGCTCGCGCTTGAAGCCGAGCACGTCGAACTCAGGGACGAGGCTCTCCATCATGTTGAAGACCGCCTCGTAGAGCGCCACGTCGACGTACTGCCCTTTGCCGCCGTTCACGTTGCGCTGGTGCAGCGCCATCATCGCGCCGATGACGCCGTGCAGCGCCGCGATCGAGTCTCCGATCGAAATGCCCAGACGCACCGGCGGCCGGTCGGGATAACCGGTGACGTAGCGCATGCCGCCCATCGATTCGGCGACGACGCCGAAGCCGGGCCGGTCGCGATAGGGACCGTCCTGCCCGAAACCGGAGAGCCTCACCATGACGAGCCGCGGATTGATCGCGGAAAGCTGCGGCCAGCCGATGTTCCACTTCTCGAGCGCGCCGGGACGGAAGTTCTCGATCACGACGTCCGCGTCCTGCGCGAGCTTGCGGACGATCTCCTGCCCTTGCGTCGAGCGCAGGTTGAGCGTCACCGATTTCTTGTTGCGTGCCTGCGTATACCACCACAGCGACGTGCCCTGATACATCTTGCGCCACTGCCGAAGCTGGTCGCCGCCCTCCGGCGCTTCGATCTTGATCACCTCCGCGCCGAAGTCAGCGAGCATGCGCGAGCACAACGGCCCGGCGATCAGCGTGCCGAGCTCGAGGATTTTGACGCCTGCGAGAGGTCCTGCGGGTGCTTCGCTCAATATCGACTCCAAAACAAAACGCTCGTCCCGGTCTGTGCGCTCACAGCGGGGGACGGCAATCCGGCAAACTTTTTCCGCGCCCGGTGATGACGTGCAACCTTGCCAAAACAGGACTCCTGACGCAAGACAGGCGCTAATGACTCCGGCGAGCGCGCGATTGACCACCGTTCCTCGCCCGGGAGACACTATCCGGCGTGCCATTGAACGCCCGAGTGCTCAGAATGGCGCACCCCGAGGGGAACGAGCATGACTGACGAATTGCGGAGGGTGTACGAGGGCGCCGGCGCCCTCGACCGGTACTTCGACCAGAAGACACCCGTCGACCTGTTCCGCGGCCGGCGTCAGGGCGACGCCACCGATCTGATGCAGCCCACGCTGATCGGATGGTATGCCAAGCTCGAAGCCCGCGACCCCGACGTGCTGGTCGTCGACGACAAGGGCGGCAGTCCGCAGTACACGAGCGGCGATCTCTCGGAGCTCGTCACCGAAGGCAAAGGCAAGCCGGTCACCGCCGAGATCGTACGCAACGCCGACAAGCTCGTCGTCAAGGGATGCCGCACGATGGTCGGCAATCATCGCGGGGTGTCGGTGTTCGACAAGACGAACCCGGGTCTACGCAACTTCGACTGGTTCAAGTTGCCGGGAGGAACGGAGCTGCCTGATGCGATCGCGGTGACACGCGATTTCTCCGGCGCCACCAGCGCGAAGCCGATTCACTATACCGTCGCGCCCAAGGACGACATGCCGCTCTCACTCTTTCTTCAGCACCTGAAGGGTCTCGCAGCAAAGGCGGAGGCGCATTGAGCGCACCACACGACAGGAAAACCCGGTGATGGCCGAATTTTCGATCCAGACCCTCATGATCGCCATCTCATCGACGGTGGCGGAGCGCAGCCGTGTGCTGGCCCGCATAGCCGCAGTCACGCCCGAGATCGATGAAGAAGAGCACCTGTCCGAGCGCGTGATGGACATCGACCGCGCATTGGGGGAGCTCGGCAGCGCGTATGAATCTCAGCGGCAGGGCGCGCGCCGCTATCCCGACTACGAGGCGCTCGTCGCCAGCGCCGAAGGCCGCTGAGCGCTGCTGCAGCCGCGGTTTAGCACTGACGATGCGATTTGCGGCATGGTGGTTTTGCAGCTCAACCAAGCACCGCACGCTACGTCAGGCCCGCAGCGCCTCGACTGACCCGACAGGTCGGCCGTCGGCTCGCGTGATGACCCGCGTGACCGGCACCGTCACGCCGAAGGTCGGGATGACCGCCGAATGCTTGCCCGGCCCGCCGATGACCGCGACGACGAGGTCCTCGGCGCGCTGGAACATCGGCACCAATGCTTCAGGCCCCGCCGAACCGTAGCGCTCGCGGAAGACCACACGGAAGCGGCGCTCGATATTCTCGTCCGAAAATCGGCCGAGCGGGAGCACGGCGTTCTCGTGGATGTAGCGCTTGACGTCCGCCTTGCTGAAGCCGTCGGCGGCGATGGTGCGCGCATGCTCCGGGCCGATCACGATCATCGGGT
>JAQGMV010000375.1 GCA_028292225.1 Betaproteobacteria bacterium | reverse complement strand
CGCGACGGGCGGCACTACGATGTGATTCATCCCGGCCGAATCCGCGAGCGTTGCCGCATGCACGGGCCCATTGCCGCCGATCGCGAGCAGCGCGAACTTCGAGGGATCCTGCCCGCGCTCCGACGATACGCTGCGCAGCGCCCGTAACATCGTCGCATTCGCGATCGCGTGTATGCCGTACGCGGTCTCGGTGGCGTCGAGATTCACCCGTTTCCCGAGCTCAGCGATCGCCTGCCGCGCTTTGTCGGCGTTGAGCGCGAGCTCTCCGCCGACGAGCGCGCCGGGATTGAGATAGCCGAGGGCGAGGTTCGCGTCGGTCACCGTCGGATACACGCCGCCGTGGTCATAGCAGACGGGGCCGGGATCCGCGCCGGCGCTGCGCGGCCCGACCTTGATGCCGCTCGCCTCGTCCACCGCCGCGATGCTCCCGCCGCCCGCCCCGACCTCCGCGATATCGATCGTCGGCGCCTGCACCGGGTACCCCGCGCCCTTGATCATGCGATTGCCCATGAGGGCTCCGCCGCCGACCTCGCACTCGGGAGACATCCCGAACGCGTGGTTCTCGATGATCGTCGCCTTCGCCGTCGTGCCGCCCATGTCGAAGACGATCATGTCGGCGAGGCCGATCTGCACGCCGAGGCGCTGCCCGCCGAGGACACCCGCGGCGGGTCCCGACTCGATGATCGTGAGCGCGCGCTCGGCGACCGTCTGCGCAGGCGCGATGCCGCCGCTCGACTGCATGATCATCAGCGGCGCGGCGACTTCGAGCCTGTCCAGGCGCGCTTTCAGCGCGTTGACGTAGCGCTGCACGACCGGACGTATGTAGGCGTTGATGACCGTGCTGCTCGTGCGCTCGTACTCGCCGATCTGCGGCATGAGCGACGTCGAGGTCGTAACGGAAACATCGGGCAGGCGCCGGCGGAAGAACGCCGCCGCCTGTCCCTCGTGCGCATCGTTCGCGTAGGAATTGATGAAGAGAATCGCAAGCGCGTTGATGTCCTCGCGCTCGAGCGACTGCGCGATGGCTTCGAGCGCCCCCGTGGCCAGCGGCGTCACGACTTCGCCCTGGGCGCTCATGCGCTCGAGGACTTCGAAGCGCAGGCGTCGCGGCACGAGCGGAGCGGGCTTGCGGAAGCCCATGTCGTACGGGCGCGGGGCGCGGAACCGGCCGAGCTCGAGCACGTCCCCGAATCCCCGGGTCGTGACCAGCGCGACTCGCACGCCTTTGCGCTCGATGATCGCGTTCGTCGCGACGGTCGTCGCGTGCACGAATTCGCCGATGTTGGCGCCGCGCACCGAGAGCTCGCTCAGGAGGTCATGAAGTCCCGTCTCGATCGCAGCGCTGTAATCCGCCGGAGTGGAGAGGAGCTTCTTGCTGTAGACGGCGCCGCTGTCCGAAACAAGAACGATGTCGGTGAACGTGCCGCCGATGTCCACGCCGACTCTGTATTGCTGTCGCGCTGCCAAACGGACTTCCTTTAAACTCGCACAGTCAATCACGAGCCTAACATAATGAATAACACAGAGCTGGCCTTCGAGCCCATACACGTATTGTCGCGACGCTTACGCGACCGAACGCTTACTGCGAGTGCGCTTCTGGACGTGTATCTGGAGCGCATCCGCCATTATGACGACAAGCTCCACGCCTTCGTCGACGTGCACGAAAAGAAAGCACGCGCCGCCGCCGAGCGCGCCGATGGTGCGCTCGCGGATGGCAGGACACTCGGGCCGCTGCACGGCGTCCCGATCGCCTACAAGGATCTGCTGCACATCGAAGGTGCGGTGACGCGCGGCGGCTCGATCGGAGCCGATCAGCATCCACGCGTTACCGCGACGGCGATCGAGCGGCTGAGCGCCGCCGGCATGATCGCCATCGGCAAGACCCACATGGTCGAAGCCGCTTTCGGAAGCTGGGGCACGAACACCAAAGCCGGCGCGCCGTGGAACCCGTGGGACCTCGGGACGCATCGAGTTCCCGGCGGTTCGAGCAGCGGGTCGGGCGTCGCGGTCGCGGCGGGTCTCGCGCCCGCCGCGCTCGGCAGCGATACCGGGGGATCGGTGCGCATACCCGCGAGTCTCTGCGGCATCGTGGGCCTCAAGACCACCGTCGGACGCGTGAGCAACCACGGCGTGCTCATGCTGAGCGACACGCTCGACACCCTCGGACCGATGACGCGCGACGTGGAAGATGCGGCGCTCATCTTCGACGCGATGCACGGGCCCGATGCGCTCGACGCACGCACGCAGGCGCACCCGCGCATCGACGTGCTGAGCGGCCTCAAGGCCGGCGTCAAAGGCCTGCGGCTCGCGATTTTCCCGGCTGAAGAGCTGGGGAATGTCGATCCCGCGGTGATGCGCGCGTTCGAGGACGCGCTCGAAGTCTTCCGCACGCTCGGCGCGAGCATCGCAACCGTGACGCCGCCTGCGAATTACAACGCGCTCGCGGAAGCCACCGGCAAGATCATCGCCGCCGAAGGGTACGAAAAGCTGCAGGACCGCATCGACAATAACCAGCCGCCGATGGACGAGGACGTTCGCACACGCCTCGCGTCGGGCAAGAATATTTCGGCCGTCGAGTACATCCGCACACTCGCCGAGCGCCGCCGCGTGATGAGCGAGCTCGACGCGAAGCTGAGCGGTTTCGACGCACTGCTCACACCGACGACGCCATCGCCGGCGATACCTCTGAGCGAGGTCGAGCAACGCGTTGCGCCGATGAGCCGCCTCACCCGCGCAGTCAATCTGCTCGACCTCTGCGCGCTGGCGCTCCCCTGCGGGTTCACGGACGAGAGCCTGCCGCTGTCGCTCCAGGTCATCGGCCGCGGCTACGACGAAGCGCGCGTGCTGCGGATCGGGTGGGCGTACGAGAATGCGACCGAGTGGCACAAGCGGCGGCCGGGGCTGCGGTAACGTCGCGGGGTGCTGCGCAACGTGCTTCCGGCGAGGCTTCCTGCGGCTGCTAACTCTCCGGCTTGATCCCCGCCCTCTTCACGAGCTCCGCCCACTTCTTCACTTCGCTCTGGATGTGCGCACGGAATTGATCCGGCGTGCTGCCCACGATCTCGAAGCCCTGGTTGATGATCTGCTTGCGCAGGTCTTCATCCTTCAGCGCCGCCACGGTCTCGGCATGCACCCTGGTCGCGATGGCCTGCGGCAGCTTCGCCGGGCCGAGGAGGCCGTACCACTGATCGGTATCGAAACCCTTCAGCCCGGACTCGGACACCGTGGGCAGATCGGGCATGAGCGTCGCGCGTTTGAGGCTGGTGACCGCGATCGGGCGCACCTTGCCTGCCTTCACGTGGGGCACGCCCGCCGGCAGGCTCGTGAACGTGAGCTCGACATGACCCGCGAGAACGTCGGTCAGCGCAGGCCCCGCGCCCTTGTACGGCACGTGAATCATCTTCGTTCCGGCCATCAGATCGAATAGCTCGCCCGACATGTGCGGCGCCGTGCCGGTGCCGGCGGACGCATATCGAAGCTGTCCGGGCTTCGCTTTCGCATAGGCGATGAGGTCTTTCACACTTTTCACCGGCACCGACGGATGGACGACGAGCATGTTGGTTGCCGACGCGACCTGCGAGATCGCCGAGAAATCGCGCACCGGGTCGTAAGGCAGCTTTTGCAGCGCGGGGTTGATGCCGTGCGACGCGGTGTAGCCCATGATGAGCGTGTAGCCGTCAGGGGCGGCTTTCGCTGCCGTCTCCCCGCCGATCGCGCCGCCTGCACCTGCGCGATTGTCGACGACGAACTGCCGGCCCATGCGCTCACTCAACTCCCTGCACAGCGCGCGCGCGAGAAAGTCGGTGCCTCCGCCCGTGGCGACGGGCACGATGACGCGCACCGGCCGAACGGGATAGTTCTGCGCAGGCGCCGGTTGCGCGACAGCGGCGCCGATGAGACATAAAACAATTGCTTTCATCACTTCCTCTTTGGAAAACCGGGCCCTGATCCTAGAACGCATAGCGATACATGCCACCGTCGACAGGAATTACCGTGCCGGTCATGTAGCTCGCCAAGGGTGACGCCAGAAAAATGGCGAGGTTCGCAAGTTCCTCCGGCTCCCCGAAGCGCCCCATCGGTATCTCCTCGCGGGCGAACTCGAGCTCGGCCTCCAGCGTGGGGTAGCGCTTCTTGATCTGCTCGCTGCGGATGCGTCCTGGCTGTATGCAGTGAATCGTGATGCCGTCTTTCGCGAGCTCGCGCGACAGGCCCTTGGACCACACGTGCACGGCCGCCTTGGCCGAGAACGCCGCATTCAGCATGCGCGGCTCGGACGTGCCGGTCAGATTGACGATGCGGCCCCAGCCGCGCTCCTGCATGTTCGGAACGAGCGCGTGCGTGAGCTCCCTTATCCTCAGGAAATTCAGCGTGAGCGCTTCCATCCACTGCTCTTTCGTGCCCGCATCGGTGAGGGGACGGCTTCCGCCTGCGGAATTCATGAGGATGTCGACGTGGCCGAGCGCGTCGAGCGCCTTCTGCGCCAGCGTCTCGGACGCGCCTCCGGGATAGAGATCGGCCTCGATGATCACCGGCTCCGTGCCGCCGGCTTTCCGGATTTCGGCGGCGACTTCTTCCAGAACGGCCTTTCGGCGCGCGGCCATGGCGACCTTAACCCCCTGGGCTGCAAGGCCTTTGGCGATGGCGCGTCCGATCCCTTGCGAAGCGCCGGTGACCAGCGCGGTGTGATTGCTGAATTCGAAGTTCATGGTGCGATTCCTCTGAGCGTAGTGCGGTGGAGCGCGCGAGCATATCAGCGCAGCCGCAGATGTTCGAGGTCGCGGTTCCGTCATCCAGCCTTCGCATCAGGCGTCACGCCGCGTCGTGAAAAATGATGCCCAGGGTGTGCCGTTCGCCCGAACGCACGCGGCTCACGCCGTGACGCAGTTTCACGCGGTAGACGCCGCGAGCACCCTGCACCGGACGCTGATGCACCGCGAACACCACCGCGTCACCCTGCTCGAGCGGTACGACGTGCGGCCGCGACTGCATGCGCGGGCGCTGTTCGGTCATCACGAACTCTCCCCCTTCGAAATCACGCCCCGGCTGCGCCAGCAGGACGGTGAGCTGCAGCGGGAAGACGTGCTCTCCATAGAGATCCTGATGCAGGCAGTTGTAGTCGCCTTCCCCGTACTGCAGCAGCAACGGCGTCGGCCGCACCTGACCCGCCGCGTGGCAGCGTTCGATGAACTCGGAGTGATGGTCCGGGAAGCGGACGCCGTTACCCATCGCTTCGTGCCAGCAGTTGGCTATCGGCGTCAGGTGGGAATAAAGCGCTTCGCGCAGCGCCGCGACCAGGTCCGGCAGCGGATACGCGAAGTACTGGTATTCGCCGCGGCCGTAACCGTGGCGGGCCATCACTACGCGGCTGCGGAAGCCGTCGTCAATCCCGTAGAGCGAGGTGAGCGCTTCGCATTCCGCCGGGAAAATCAGGCGCCGGATCACAGCGCTCCCCTGCGCATCCAGATCCGCAGAGACCTGCGCCCAGTCGATGGCTCGGACGCGCCCGGCCACGTCGCTTGCGCGCGTGTCGAGCGCTGTGTGATTGTCGTCCATGGCTGACTTTATACATCGCCAGGACTCGCAGCACCCCGAATGTTGCTTTCAGGCTCCCAGCAGCTTCTCCCGCGCCGCGTCGACATCGTTGACGACTTCGGCGAGCTTCGATATCGCGTTCTCGACGGATGCCGCGATCCGTTCGATACCGAGCCTCGCGCCATCCGGGTACATCATCAGGCGAACGACGGGCGCGCTGCCCGGCATGGACACCGCGCCTATGGTGAGGATGCCGTCCTGGCCGAGCATCTCCATCGCGACGAGCCCCGCCGCTTCGACCGCGACGAGCTTCGGCTTGCCCTTGGCGCCGGACTGCTCCATCGCGATGCCGAGCACGTCGTCTCCGGACATGGAGACTCCGGGTCCGCCCTGATACGCTTTCGTGCCGTACTGGCCCTGCATCACTTCGAGGAGCTGCTTCGCCACCTCTCCGGCCTGGCGTATGACTTCCGGATCGAAGTTGCGCAGCGCATTCGCAACGCCGACGTACTGCCCCGCCTGCGCTTCGAGCCCGAGCTCATAGATGCGCGAGCCGATCTGCTCGACGAGGTCCGGACGCCCGACGAACACGCCGGCACGCGGACCGGCCACGTGTTTATCTGCAGAGCACACCGCGAGATCGATGTCACCGACCTCGAAGGTGCGCGGCTCGCGGAAGAAGCCGACGCGCGAGGCCATGTGCGCGTCGTCCATGTAGGCGAGCGTGTGCGCCGCACGCGGGAGCGCCAGCGCGCGTTTGACGTCGGCGAGATCGATGTGGCGCTTGGACGCGCTGATCGGCGTGATGAGCAGCAGCCGCGGCGGACCCTGCTTCTGCCACGCCTGCTCGAGCGCATCGATCGAATGAAACTGCTCGAAGACCGCGCCGGCCATCGAGATCGGCCGCACCGTCGACGGGTGACACGTTCCGCCCGCGGGCGCGAGCGCGAGCACCTTGTCGCCGGGCTTGAGTATCGTGGTGAGCGCGATGAAGTTGGCGGCCGAAACGCGATTGACGATCAGCGCGGTATGGCGCTGCGGATCGGCGCCCATGTGCTTCAGCGCGAGCGGCTCGGTCTTGCCTTCGAAGCGCTCGAAGAACGGGACGTGGCTGGTGAGATGGGGCACTTCGTCTTCGGTCAGGCCCGCGCCGCGGTTCATCCCCGAGAGATCGTAGATGCTGTCCTTGCCCTGGGTGCGCACACGGTTCCCGACCATGTGCCGCGCCCTGATCATGCGCTGCACTTCCTCGTCGGTTCCTTTCAGGATGGTGCCGCGTGCGTAGCCCACGATCGCGTCGATGCTGTGTCCGAAACGATCGGTGGCGGGATTTGCTGCCTCTGACATTTTCACTCCTCCATTCGGTATGTAAGGCGCAGGCTCAGTCGGCCTTCGCTCCGGAAGCCTTCACGACCCGGGTCCATCTTGCGTATTCCGACTGCACGAACTGCGCGAACTGCGGCTGAGTCGATTCCCCCGCTATGGCACCCTGGTTCGCCAGCGCGGTGACGACTTCTTTCTGCCTGAGCGACTGCTCGATCTCGTTGGCCAGGCGCGCCACGACGGGTCTGGGCGTGGCGGACGGGACGAACACGCCGTACCAGTATTCCACGTCGTATTGCGGCACGCCGCTCTCGATGACCGTCGGCACGTCGGGCAGCGAAGACTGACGGGCGCGCGTGGAGAGCGCGATGGCCTTGATGCGGCCGGATTTGATCAGCGGCATCGCCGCGGGAAGGGACGAGAACATGAGCTGCACGCGCGCGCCGGCAAGATCGGTCAGCGCAGGCGGTGCGCCCTTGTACGGCACGTGGGTCCAGCTCAGGTTCGTCATCGAGCGGAAGAGCTCGCCGGACAGGTGCGTGATGGTGCCGTTGCCTGCCGAGGCGACGTTGAGGGTGCCGGGCTTCGACTTCGCGAGCGCCATCAGCTCCTTGATCCCGTCGATACCTGCCGAAGGCGACACGACGACGACCATCGCCGTCGATGCGACCATCGTGACGGGCGTGAGATCTTTCAGCGTGTCGTAACTGAGCTTGCTGTAGAGAGCCGGATTGATCGCGATCTCGGAGGTCGACGCGAGCACCATCGAATAGCCGTCGGGCGTCGCCCTCACCGCGGCTTCGGTTCCGATCGAGCCGCCGGCGCCCGCGCGATTGTCGACGACCACCTGCTGGCCGAAACGCTCGCCGAGCTTCTGCCCGATGATGCGCCCGACTGCGTCGGAGCCGCCTCCCGCGGGAAACGGCACGATCAGGCGCAGCGGCCTCATCGGATAGGCCTGCGCTGAGCTTCCCGAGCTCTTGTCGAAGGACGAAGCGGTCTGCGCGGACGCGGACGCGCCGATCGACATCGCAAATGCAAATAGCCAACGTGGGTTCATGCCTTGCCCCCGGTGAACATCGCTGCGTGTCTTGTGCGGACGGGACCGTCCGAGAGGCAATGTAGAGCCGCGCTTTCGACGCGTCAACGAAAAGCGACGGTTGCTCCGGCATGGAGCGCTACGCGCTGCGGTGGTGCGGCCCGGCGACGAGATCCGCACCGCTAAATCGGGGTCTGTCCCCGATTTAGCGGTGCGCGCGATTACCCGGTGCGCAGACTCACGACGTCACCGGCACCAGGGCTGCGCCGCTGACCACCAGGCGGTCGCGGCCGCGTTTCTTCGCCTCGTACAGCGCCGCGTCGGCGGCGGAGACGAGTGCAGCGACGCTGGTACCGTTCTGCGGGAGCATCGACAGCCCGAGGGAGATCGTAAGGCGTCCGAGCGCTTTGCCCCCGTGCGAGAGCTTCAGTGCTCCCATCGCCAGCCGCAGCGCTTCTGCGCGTTCGCGGGCGATCTCGAGGCCGGCTTCCGGCATGACGATGAGGAACTCCTCGCCGCCGTAGCGGCACACCACGTCGCTCGCGCCCCGGATGTGCTGCTTCATCAATGCGCCGGTGGCTCGCAGCACGGCGTCGCCTGCCGCGTGCCCGAAGGTGTCGTTAAAGCGCTTGAAGTGATCGATGTCGATCATGATCACCGCCAGCGGCGCATGCTTGCGGTGCGCGCGCGCCACCTCGCGCTCCAGAGATTCGTCCATGCAGCGCCTGTTGTAGAGGCAGGTCAGCGGGTCGACCGTGGCGAGATCCGCGAGCTGAGCGTTGAGCCTGGTCAGCGTTTCGTTCGTCTCTTCCATGCTTTTGCGGTACTGGCGCATCCGCAGTACGTACACGCGGGCGCCGAACCCCACCGCTGTCAGCAGGATCCCCGAGCAATAGAGCAACAGGAAGGTTGCGATCGCATCGCCGCGCAGGCTGTCCGTATTCCTGGTCGGCATGAGTATGTGCACCGTGACGCCGTGCTCTGGCAGCGTGCTGTGCGACGCCAGGTACGGCGTTCGCGAACCGCTTACCCGCACCAGTCCTCCGGGTTTGCTTTCGGGGGCGAACTCATACGTGTCGAAGTCCAGCCGCATGTATCGCGACAGCCGCTGGTCCGGCGGTAATCGGTGGACGGCGGCGCCCGGCAGTGCGCGCATTTCGAGGGTGGGGTCCGCGGCAAGAATGATGACGCCCTGGTCGTCCGTCAGGAAAGCATGGGGATGGTTGATCGCGGACCCGATCTTCGGGAGATCGCTCTTCACGGCGAGAGCCCCGACAAACCGCCCATTCACGATGATGGGCGCGGAGAAAAACAGACCCGGAACTTTGGTGACGCGCCCTACCGCATACTGGCGGCCGCGCCGGCCGGCCAGCGCTGCGCTGAAGTAATCGCGGTCGGAATAATTGGTCCCGACGAAGCTCGTGGCCTCCGCAAAATTGCTCGCCGCCACGCAATCGCCGCCCGCGTTCATCACCCAGATGACGTCGACTCCGATATCCGCCGCGGCCACCCTCAGCTGTGCGCTCAGCGCTGACAGGTCCGGCCGCGTGGTCCACGCGGCTTTCCGGGATGCGTATTCAAGGGTAGACCGCCAGGCGTCGGGGCGGGACGGGGTAAGCACGGCCTTGACATCGCTCACCGCGGCCAGCACGGCGGCCATCCCCTGCAGCCTGTTGAAGGCCCGGCTCACGTTGGCGCTGATGATGGCGACGCTCTGCCGGATCTCCTCCGCCTGCTCGGCTACCGACGCGGCGGTGCGCTGCCGCACCTGCCGTTCAAAAGCAAACCACGCGAGCGCTGCCCACAGGACGGCGATCGCTCCGAATAAAGCAACGGAGCGTCTTGTGATCAGTGGGGTGTGAGCTGGCGAGGGCGGCGTTGACATCGCGTCGTGCGGAATGGGCGTGTGCTGCTCAACCACGCCGACGCGGGCTATATTAAAGCTTTTACGGGACGCATGCTCCGGGGGCGTCCATGCGATGCGCATAATCACTGTCCCCGGCGTTCGAGAAGACTTTCAATTTCGACAACCCGCCTTCCACTCGGCTATGCGAATCGGTCGCGATCATACGCGGCGTCGGGCCGCTTCCGCCCGAGCCGTCACTCCGCCCCTACGAATCCGATATACGCGCCACAGGCGAGGTCCGGAGTCGCCAGCATCGCCTGCTCACCGGTACCGCGCACGCCGCGAGCCAGAGGCGGAATGCCGTGCGCCTGCTGCCAGCGCGCGGCCGCGCCCATGCTGGTGGTGCGGTACAGCGCCTGGAAAGGGCCGGGGCCGCGGCGTTCGAGCGCATCCGCGGCGGGTCCCTGCGCGTACGGATGGACGATGCCGAGGCCGGTCGGGCCTATCTCGAACACCGCCATGTTCGCCATGATGACCGTGCCCTTGTGCGGCGTCGGCGCGGTCATGCCGAGCACTCTCGCATACGTGGCCGCCGCGGCCTCGACGTCGTCCACGACGATATACGCACGCTCGAGCGCATAGACACCGTTCGGATGATCGCCTGCGCCCGGCACCAGCGAACGGCGTTCTTCCAGCGGCGTGATGTGCTGGATGAAGAAGATCGGCAGTGGATTGCCGGGGCCGGGCACCGCGAGCTTCCAGCGCAATTCCCGCCCTGACGGCGCGAGCCGCGCGCCGTCCGTCGCGTCGCTCACGTCGACGCCGCGCTTGCGCATGGCACTGACGTCTGCCGCGAGATCGTCGCTCTGGAGAACTACGTAGCGGATACCGCCGCCCGCCGCGATGAAGTCGCTCAGCGGCACTCCACTCGAGCTCCATGAACGCGCCGCTGCCGCTTCAGCCTGATCGTGGATCGCCAGCAACTCGAGGTAATCGTCGCGGTTGAACGCGATCGCATTGTGCGTGCCCTTTCCGGGATGCACGCCGCCTGCATGGATGTTGAAGCCCAGCCGGGTGTACTGCTCGATGCCTTGCGCCAGGTCGGGGACGCAGATCATCACGTGGTCGATGCGGGTAAACACGGATAGCTCCGAAAGTGTGAGACGTAGCGCTTACAGCGGAACCATGCCCATCCAGAACATCGTCCGGTCGCCGACGTCGATGTCGTACTTGCGCACGAAGGTGAGCTTGCCGTCGTCGCCGATGCGAAACACCGACAGGCCGGCAGGCACGGTGCGTATCTGGTCGCCGTCCCTCACGTCCACCGGGAGGTTGTGCTGCACGACCATCATGCGTCCGCTCGGGTCGATGTGAAAAGTCCGCGGGTGTATACCGCGCGTCTCGATGTGCTGGATCGGCGTCGGCTCGCCGGTCGTCTGGTCGATCGAATACACGACGATGCTGTTCTCGCCGCCCTTGAAAACCTGTTTTCCTCCGACGTCGATCGTGTCCTGCGCGCGGTTGGAGCCATACAGGAAGCGGCCGTTCGGATGCACGTGCACCGTGCTCGCGGCCTGGCGTGCCCGGATGTTCCTGGGCTCGGCAAGCGTGTCCACGCGATACGCGATGTCCGGGTTGATCTTCCCGCCGTCCATCCTGTAGGTGTACATCTTGTTCTGCGTCTCGATCGAGAGATACATCCACGGTTTGGCCGGATGAAAATCGAGATGGCGCGGGCCGAACTCCTTGCCGCCATTGGGCGCGACCGACACGCCGTTGCTCAGCACGCCGTTTTTGTATTCGAAGATCTTGAGCGCGCCCGGATCTTCAGCCTTGGACGGAGTGCCTTCGTTCCCGCGAGTGACGAGGACGGCGTAGCGGTTGTCCGGCGTCACACGTATCTGGTGCGCGAAGATGCCGGCGTCGATCGGGCCCGGCTGCTTCACCTCTACACCCGGGGTAAAGTCCTTGTTGATCCGGTAGACGCGCAGCCCGCTCGGATTGTTGAACGCGACGAGGATGTTCTCCGACGGAATGTCGGTGGTCATGTGGATCGGCCGCGTCGGCAGCCGTATCGGGTCCCCATGCTGAGTCAGCGCGCCGGTCGCCGGATCGATGCGATACGCGGTGACGTGATGATCGGTGCCGGGCTTGCCGTAACCCGAAGCGCTGCTGCTGCTCGCAACATACAGGTAGCGTCCGGAGGCGTGCGGCCAGGCGTACTGCACGCCCGCCGGCAAGGTCACCGTGCCGCGCTTGATCAGCGCCGCGCCGTCGACGTCGACCTCGTAGTGCGTCAGATCGGCCCCGACGTTCGCATACAGCGCAACCTTTTGCGCCTGTGCGGCGGAGGACACCCCGGGCGCGACGATACCGACTGCGAGCAGTGACAGGAAATTCAGGCGATCGAGCATGATGATTCCTCCTTTGTTATGGCGATCCCGGCGACCCTTCTGAATTCAACGCCGATGCGCGAGATCGACCGCGCACGAAAACACCAAATCTATCACGTGCAGGCGGGTGCCCGGGCTACGCCGTTTGTCCCACCGGCTCCGCCACGAGCGCGATCAGGTCGCGGGTCGAGCCGAGAATCTCGAGCTGCGCGACGACGTCGATGATCTTCTGCGCGCGCGCCTTGTCTACGCACGGCGCGACGACATGGCGGAACTTGTATTCGAGGTCTTCGCGGGACATCGGATTCTCGGGGCTGCCGCGGCGGTCGAGCAGGAATTTCTCGAACACTCGCTCGTCGCGCGTGGTCACTTTGATCCGGGCGGCATGGCGGCACGCCGCGCCCATGCCTTCGATCTCCGGATCCACATACGCGCGTATGCGCGTGATGAAGTCGAATATCTTCGGATCGCGCAGCCGCGACTCCTGGTACTGCTCGGTGAACGCAACACCGTCGAGCGCGATCACGGCGAGGCCGTAGTAGAGATTCATCTGCGCCGCGGTCACGCCCTGGGCCTTGTATTCCCACGCGCAGTGCACGTGAGTCATCGGGGAGAGGCCGGTCTCGAGCTTCGCGATGTCTTCCGCCGCGAGCTTCTCTTCGCGCATGATCGCGACCAGGCCGTCGAGCGCGGTATGGATGCTGGTCACGCTCGCGTGAGGCTTGTAGCCGACCTGCAGCGTTTCCCACGCCGTGCCGAGGCCTTCGGTGAGGCGTGAAGGATTCGGCTCATCGGAGTGCGTGCTGAGATAGCCGCCGTAGGGCGCTTCGAGCACGTCGGGTATGCCGGTAAAGCCGTCGCGGGCGAGCAGCGCCGAGTAGATTCCGCTCTGCGCCGCGCGGCCGCTGTGAAAGCGCTTGACCATCGCACCTTCCTGCGCGGCCATGAGACCGCCGCCCTGCGAGCCGACGATCCCGAGCGCGTGCTGGAACTGTTCCGCATCGAGATCGAGCGCACGCGCGGCCGTCGCGGCCGCGACGAATGCGCCCGAGGTGCCTTGCGGATGAAAGCCGCGAAAGAAAAGGCTCATCGTCGCGGCGGCGCCGACGCGGTGGCCGATCTCGTAACCCGCGATCATCGCGGTGATGATGTCTTTGCCGGGTGCGCCGCCGCGCTCTTCGGCGAGCGCGAGCGCAACCGGCGTCGCAATCGACCCCGCGTGGATGATCGACTCCTTGTGGATGTCGTCGAGCTCGAAAGCGTGTCCCGACGTGCTGTTCACGAGCACCGCGAGCGACGCAGAGGCTTTCGTTCCCATCCCGATGAATGACGCCGCGGGGTGCGAGCGCTCGCGCTCCGCCAGCGCCGCGACCTTGCGCGTCCACGGCAGGGTCGCGCCGTAAAGGCAGCAGCCGATGCTGTCGAGGATGCTCAGCTTCATCCGCTCGACGGCGTCCGGCGGGATGTCCGCATATTGGAGCGACGCTCCGAAACGCGCGAGATCTCTGGTTGCGTGCTCGAGTAGCGGTGCTTTCGTGTTGCCCATGCAGTCCCTTTCGTTCTATCGTTTGCGCTCAATCAGGAGAGAGCGATGACAACACAAAAACGCACCGCGCGCATGTCGAAGATCGACGCCGGGAAGATGACCGACGCGCAGAAAAAAGCGGCGGCGGAGCTCGCATCGGGACCCCGCGGCGAAGTGCGCGGACCTTTCAACGTGCTGCTGCGCAGCCCCGAGCTCATGAGCCCGGTGCAGAAAGTCGGCGAGTACTTACGCTTTCGCTGCCGGCTCGACCGGCGCATCGCCGAGATGGCCACACTCATCGCCGCGCGCCACTGGACCCAGGTCTACGAGTGGAGCGCGCACCACCCGCTCGCGCTGAAAGCGGGCCTGAAGCCCGAGATCGCAGAGGCGATCGCTGACGGACGCCGCCCGACGGGCATGGCGAAGGACGAGGAAGTGGTCTACGACCTGCTCACCGAAGTGCTCCAGAACAAGAGTGTGTCGGACGCGACCTACGCGCGAGGCATCGAGCAGTTCGGCGAGCAGAACCTCGTCGACATCGTCGCGATCGCGGGTTACTACGCGCTGCTGGGTATGCTGATGAACGTCGCCCGGACGCAACTGCCGGAAGGCAAGGAGCCGGGGATGCCGCACTTTCCGGACTGAGCGCGGCGTAGGGCGCTCAAGTGCGCCGGACGATCAGGGGCCGGCGGCCGGCGCGCGCAGGGGTTCCACCGCCATCTGCAATCGCGCCCGCTCCTCGACGTCGTACGAGGCGAAGACCTCCCGGCTGGAGCGCGTTTCCGGCAGCACATAGACGATTCCGCTGGTACCGGTAAACGTCGGAATCACCACGGTGTCGTAGAATTTTGCCGGAACATTGATGCAGCCGTAGGAGATCCTGTTGTCGAGCGGTGTGGGCGTAGCAAGTCGCTGCTTGCGCCGGTCGGTGGGCTTGCCCCTGACGACCCGGTGCAACGAGATCGAGGTCTCGTAGTCGACCCATAATATTTCCTCGCCCCGCAGGTTGCGGTCGAGCGCGGCGACGAAGCGCCCCGCCGGCGTGGTGCGCTCCTCGGGGAGTATCGTCGACAACTCACGATCCCCGATGCCGGGAACGCTGTCATCACCGCGGGCCGATCCGAGCAGTGCGGCCGCAGCGCCTCGCAGCCGCCCGTCCCCATCGAAGACAAACACTTTCGCCTCGATCTTGTCGACGACGATGAAGGGCAGACGCAGATTGTCGCCGGAATCGACGACCCAATCCGCGGTGTGCCGAGCGTCGCTCGACGCGCGCTCCCGTCCGAAGTCCGCCCGTTGGTGACGCGGTGCCGCGATGGCAGGGCTCCCGGTCGAAAGCGCTGCGGCGCCTTGGGCAGCGTCCTGCGCCACTGCCGCATGAGGCGCGCAGGCGGTAAGCACAAGGAACCGCAGTGCCCGGGCGATCATTCGCGCACGCTGACTCACGTCGCTCAATTCCGATCGTGCTTGGGTATGCGGTGCAGCGGCGCGAAAACAGCCGCAGGCGCGCGCGGCTGGTCGACGGCCGGTGCGGCTTGCGCCGGCGCGGTCATCGACAAGCGATTCGCTTCGACCGGAGGCGTATCTGCCGTCACCGGCGGCGTGGCGGATTGCACAGGCGCTGTACGCGCCGGCGTCGTCTGCGTGAGCTGTACCGCCGGCATATTTACGCCTCCGCCCACCACGCTGAGGTTCAATCCCGCCACTGCGCGCGATGTGGAACTGACCGGATACGCGATCGACGACGATGCGTCGGCAGTGTCGCTCACGCCGACGCTCGTGATACCCGGGCTGGTCGTGCCCGGGCTGGTCGTACTCGGATCGGTAGTACTCGGGTCGGTCGTGCCCGGGCTGGTCGCGCCCAGGCTGGTGACGCCCGGTAGGGTTCCGGTGGGCATGTCGGGCGGCGTGGCGTCCGGCGGGGTCGAGCCGGGCGGGGTCGAGCCGGGCGGCACTACGGCAGCCACGACCGCCACGGCAGGAATCACCGTCAGCGCGCCGGCGACGTAAACGATCGTGTAGTCCGACGGGCTGAACGTGCCGCCGGTCGCGGCGCTGGGCGTGATCGCGTAGGTGCTTCCCGCAACCGTCGCGCCGGCCGCAGTGCCGGGGCTGGTTTCAGTGACGCTGCCTATCGTTTCACCGTTGACGAGTCCCACCTGCGTAAACGCCGACAGGACTGGCGTAGCGCCGAAGACTTTTGTCGCGTTGCTCGCGAACACTGTCAGCGGCGCAGGCGTGACGATCAGCGTGCCGTTCACGTAGTTGATCGCGTAGTTCAGCGGATTGAAGGTGCCGGCGGTCGCATTGCTGGGCGTGATCGCGTACGCGCTGCCCGCCACGCTGGCGGTCGCGACGGTGCCGGGACTCGTCTCGGTGACGCTGCCGACGGTTTCGGCATTCACCAGGCCTGTCGAGGTGAAGGCCGATGTCGCCAGGACTGCGGTTTGGCCGTAGACCTTGGTCGCATTGTTCGCCGTGATGGTCAGCGGCGCCTGCGTAATGTTCGCGGTCGTCGTGCCGGAGCCGGGAACGGCCGCGGCGAACAGCTCGAACCTCGCGACGTTTGCACCGGCGATGGTGTAGCCGTTGTAGATGATCGGCTTGGTGGTGCCGACGTCCGGCGTATTGAATGC
>JAQGMV010000365.1 GCA_028292225.1 Betaproteobacteria bacterium | reverse complement strand
AATCGATCCGCGCCCCCGACTCCTTCACCACTTTAGCAAACTTCGCGAGCTCCGCCTTGATATAGACGCCGAGTTGCTGGGCGGTGCCCGGCGTCATCTCCGCGCCCTGCTTCGCGAACGCCTCGCCGACCTCGGGCTGCTTGAGGACGTCGAGGATGCTCCCGCTGAGCTTCGCGCTGATCTCCCTCGGAACCCCCGCCGGCGCGACGAGGGCGTTCCAGATCACGATCTCGGCCCCCGGATACCCGGCTTCCACCAGCGTCGGCAGCTCGGCCGCCGCGCTCACGCGCTTCGCACTCGTCACCGCGAGCGCCCGCAGCTTTCCCGCGCGAACCTGCGACAGCACCGCGGGAACGGCCTGCACGCTCATCTGCGCCTGCGCACCCATCAATCCGACGATCGCGGGGGCGCTGCCGTTGTACGGAACGTGCACGACGTCGAGCCCTGCAGCGCGTTTGAACATTTCCGCCGCGAGATGGGTCGTCGAACCGTTTCCGGAAGATGCATAGTTCAGCTCGCCCGGCCGCGTCTTCGCGAGCGCGACGAAATCCTTCACCGATTTCGCAGGCAACGACGGATGCACGACCACCACGAGCGGCGTCGATGCGATGAGCGCGATCGGCGCGAAATCGCGAACGGTGTCGTAGGCGAGCTTCGAATACAGGTGAGGATTCACGGCGAGCTCGGTCGACGAGCCCATCAGCAGCGAATAGCCGTCAGGCTGCGCTTTCGCCGCGAGCTCGGTTCCGATCGTGCCTCCGGCGCCGGGACGATTCTCGACGACGATCTGCTGTCCCCAGCGTTCGGCGAGCTTGGCTCCGACGATGCGCGCCGCGGTGTCGGACGCGCCGCCCGGCGAGAACGGGACCATGATGCGCACCGGGCGCGCCGGATAGGTCTGCGCCGATGCGAGTGCAGCGTGCGCAGCCAGGGCTCCGGCGATGACGGCTGATCTGTACATTCGTGATCTCGAATTATGTTTCCGGTCGCAGGGATTCGATCGCGAACGCGACTATCACCCCAGCTTCGCCAGCGCGATCTCTCCGCGTCGGGTCAGGCTCATGTGCGCCCCGTCTCTGGCGACGAGCCCCCTCGCCACGAGCCTGTCGACGTCGCCGGTCGGAATGACCGTCTTGCCTTCGCGTACCGCGCGTTTATTGGCGATGTCCGCCAGCGTGCCGAGATCGTTGAAGTCCATTGGTCGCCTGCCTTCTCAATTGAGTGGATGACGCATTCTGCGGGTTGGATGCACCGATGTCGCGCATCGAGCCATCGCGGTGCGCGCCGCACTCGCGTGGTGCGGATTCAGGCGACGTTAAAGCGGAATCACCACCAGCGTGTCGTAGCGCGCCGAATCAGTCACCACGATCCGCTTGCGGAATCTCGCGGCGTCACCCTCGACCATCACCTCGTCGACATACCGCCCGGCGCTGAAAACGCTCATCGCCCCGTCCGACATCGTGCGCACGACCATGTAGCTGGTCTGCGTGCGGTAAGCGCCGTCCGAGTGCTCGACGACTTCGGTGGGACCGACGATATGCCTGTAGACGTGGGGCTCGTAGATGTTCACTTCACGCAAAGCGCTGACGCGGTCTTCGAGCATGCCGCGGTTGTCGCAGAACCAGACACCGATGAGGCGCCCCTGGTCGTATTCGACGCGCGGGATGATCTGGTACACGCACTTCTCCGTGAAGAACTGCGGCCAGCGCTCGATCTCGTCGTTGTCGATCGCGTGGACGTATTGCATCTGCAGGCGCGCGATGGCGTCGCGCACCGTTGCGGATACTTCGGTTTTCCTGCTCAGGGGAACTACGGCTGAATTCATCTTCGTGTTTTCCTGGAGTCGCTCATCGTTCGGCTTCGCTGCTGCTACGCTCAGGACGAACGGAGTGTTCTCATCTAGCCGTTCGTCCTTCTACGGCCGCTACCGCTGCCTGTCCTGGGCTGTCGGAGGGGCTCAGCACGAACGGACTTCGCAATTCACGGCGCGTCCCGTGTGACACGCAATCGGGTTTCCTTCGTGCCGCTTCGTGTCCTTCGTGGTCGATGCCGTTGAACGCTTTACCCGATTACCGTTCACGATTTACCCCGGTCATACATCCATCAATTCCCGGTACACCTTCCAGAAACCGCGCACCGAGGTTTCGGTCGCGCGGGTCGGCATGCCGCCGACACCCTGCCCGCCCATCTCGAGGATCGCGCGCTTGTCGAGATCGCCTTTGATCCCTTTCTGGACGAAGCCGCCGATCGCCCCGTCTTCCATCGACACCAAACCCGCCGGGCCGACGAGGTTCGACTGCTTCAACCGCACGTAAGTCTGCTCCTCGGTGTCCTCTTCGAGCCCGATGAGCGTCCACACGAGCTCGCACTTCTCGGGCCCGTGCGTGATGATCTGCCGCGTGCCGAGCGAATTCATCACCTGCTGCAGCACGAAGCCGGGGAAGATGCTCTGGATCGAATTGGTGATCTGGTCGGCGAACTCCATCCACTGGTCGATCAGCGACGGGTCCTTCAGCCCGTAGTCTTCCTTCTGCGCGCGGATCATTCCGGAGTCGTAGGCCTCGTCCCCTTTGTCGGTGTAGCGCTTGGTGAAGGTAATGTGGTGCCAGCTCCTGTCGTCCTGCCGCGTGCCGCCTTCCGCGGAAAGGCGATTGAGCTTGAAGGTCGAAAAGAACGCGTGCAGCAGGCTCGGGTGGTAGTTATCGCGGCTGTTCTCGATGTACAGCTTCCAGTTGTTGTGCATCATCTGGCTGTAGCGCCCGAGGATCTTCGGCTTGCCGTGGAGGGTGCGCTCGATGTGCTCGACCATCACCGGGCCGAGGTAGTCGCGCAGCGCCGGGGTCTCGTCGGAGAATGTCCCGAAGACCAGGCCGTTGATCGTCTCGACGTTGAGCCGCGTGAGCTTGTGCCCGGTCTTGTCGAAATCCGCGGTCATCCCGCCTTTTTGCTGGATGCCTTTCTCGAAAGCGATGGAAGTCAGGTTGCCGTCGAAATCGTAGATCCAGTTGTGGTACGGGCAGACGAAGTTGTGCGTGCGGGTGCGCTTGCCTTTCGGCTGGTGACAGATGATCGAGCCCTTGTGCACGCAGCGGTTCACCAGCGCGCTGATCAAACCGTCCTTGCGCCGCACGACGATGATCGGGCTGTCTCCGACATAAGTGGTGATGAACTCGCCCGGCTCGGGGATCTCGACTTCGAGACACAGGAAGCTCCACGTGGGACCGCGGAAGATCAGGTCCTGCTCCCACGCATAGAGCTCGGGGTCCGAAAACACGTGCATCGGCACGCGCGTGATGCCCTCGATGGGCCACGTGAGCAACTCGGGAATGGCGCGTGCTGTGACAGCCTGGGTCATACGCTCTCCTCCTCGCGCGACGGCCGACTGATCGGGCCGTCGCTGCAATGTTAACCACAAACGCCGCGGTAGCGCAGGCGCCTCGCCTGCAGCGGGTTGCCGACTGGCTGCAGGCGGGGCGCCTGCGCTACATATCCGCTCCCCTACTGCGCCTCGATGTTAGCCGCCTTCACGATTTCGCCCACGCGCTTCAAGTCGCCTTTGACCGCCGCGAGCAGCTCGGCGGGCGTGCCGTAGACGACTTCCGCCCCCTGCTGCGCCATCTGCTCGCGCATGTCAGGCGTGCTGAGCGCCCGGTTCATCTCCTTGTTCAGTCGCGCGACGATTGCCGCGGGCGTGCTGGCCGGGGCGAACACCGCGATCCACAACGCCATCGAGTACCCGGGCAGCCCGGCTTCGCTCATCGTAGGCAGATCGGGCAGGCTCGCCGCGCGCTTGGGCGTCGTCACCGCAAGGGCGCGCAGCCGGTCCGACTTGATGTGCTGCGACATCGAGTAGGCACTGTCGAAGACCAGCGCGACGCGGCCGGCAAACACGTCGGGATACGCCGCGGAAGCGCTCTTGTACGGCACGTGCGTCAACTGGATCCCGGCCATCGCGCCGAGCATCTCGGCGGAGATGTGTCCGGTGCTGCCGTTGCCCGAGGAGCCATACGTGAGCGCGCCCGGCTTCGCCTTTGCGAGCGCAATCAGGTCCTTCACCGATTTAACCGGCAGGTCCTTGTTCACGCCAAGGACCTGCGGCGATATCGACACCATCCCGATCGGCGCAAAATCCTTCACCGGATCGTAAGGCACCTTCTTGTAGAGGTGGGGAACCACCGCATGGGTCCCGTTGCTCGCGAGCACCAGCGTGTATCCGTCCGGCGCTGCTTTCGCGACGATGTCGGTGCCGATCATGCCGCCCGCGCCGCCGCGGTTGTCGACGACCAGGCGCTGGCCGAGCGACTCCTGCATCTTGGCCACGAGCACGCGTGCGGTGATGTCGGACACGCCGCCGGCGGCGAACGGCACCACCATGCGAATCGGACGCACCGGGTATTCGTTACTCGCGACCGCGCTGCCCGACGCTGCGGCCAGACAAGTCACACCGATGCTGCAAAGCGCGGCTCGCCCGGCCCGAGCCTCCATGCGGCGTATCGTTTTCATCTGAAGCGCGTCCCCGATTCATGTCGTGTCCTCCGTGTTCGTTCCAGCGGCACGCTCTTTTCAATCGGCGCGCAACACAGTCGACGCCACGATATCGAATCAGGACACGCACGATCAATGGATGCACCACGATGTAACCCGGGTGCACGTTCCGCACCAAAGCGGAGCCCGCGAGGTGCGCGGAAGAATCCTGCGCAACGCTATCAGCCACAGGATGAATGAGCGGGCTCGGAACCGGAGCCCGGCAAGCCGCCGGAGGCGGTCAGACCGCCACGCGAGGCGCGAGCGCGCCGTGGATCGCGCGCAGCAGCTTTTCGGCGTTGAACGGTTTGACCACGAAGCCCGCCGCGCCGAGCTTGAGCGCCTCGGTGACGACTTCCGACGTGGATTGGCCCGTCACGATGATGACGCGGGTTTCCGGGCTTTTTTCGCCGAGCGTGCGAAGGACTGTGAGCCCGTCCATGCCCGGCATCAGTATGTCGAGGCAGAGGAGCTCGGGCTTGAGACTCTCGACGAGATCGATGGCGGCCTGGCCGTTGGCGGCTTCGCCGACGACGGCGAGGCGCTTGTCCTGGCGTATGACGCCGCGCAGGACTTCACGCACGACCGGGTTGTCCTCGGCGATCACGATGGTACGGGGCTTTCCTGAATCGGGCATTTTTACTGTTCTCGTCGTTTCACGGCGCCGGATTCAGCGCGCCATGCAGGTTGAAGCCAATTCGGTGATACCGCAGTCACCGCCTTCCTCACGCCCCGCCGGACCTTCAGTCACGCCGTGCGCCGCTACGCGGCCAGCGTCGCGTCCCCGCCGTTGTATACCACTCTGTCGAGCTCGGACATGAGCACGTCGATACGCACCGGCTTGGCTACGAAGCCGTCCATGCCCGAAGCCAGACACAGCTCCCGATCGCGGTCCATCGCGTGCGCGGTGATGGCGATGATGGGCACGCGGAACGACGAATCGCTCTCACCGGCCCGGATCGCCTTGCAAGCTTCTATCCCGCCCATGACCGGCATCTGCAAATCCATCAGGATCGCGTCGAACCGCTCGCCCTGTACGGCTTCGAGCGCTTCGCGCCCGTTGTTGGCGACGCGGACCTTGTGCCCGCGCGTGGTCAGCAGCTTCACCGCGAGCTTCTGGTTGACGAGGTTGTCTTCGGCGAGCAGCAGGCGCAACGGCGGCCTGTTCTCCTTCAGCGAGTGTCGCGTGACCAGAAGCTCGCTGCGCGCCGCCTTGACCGCGAGCGCAGCGGCCGACGCGTCGATGAGCTCCTGCGAAGAGACCGGTTTGGTGAGGTAGCCCGCGATGCCTAAATCTCTGCAGCGCACCGCATCCCCGCGCTGTCCCCCCGAGGTGAGCAGCACGATCGCAGGCTGGGCGAGCGCGGCGTCGGCCGCGAGCACGCGCACGACCTCGAAGCCGTCGAGCCCCGGGATTCCCGCGTCGACCACGACGAGCCCGTACGCGTCGGCGGCGGCAGCTTCGGCGCGGAGCTTCTCGAGCGCGTATGCGCCGTCGCGCGCCACGTCGACGCGAACGCCTGCGGCCTCGAGGACCCTCGCCCGCGCCTGGCCGCTCGCCGGGTCGTCGTCGATGACCAGCGCGCGCTGCCCCGGCAGGCCGGCGCGTGCCTGGATGTCCAGCGGCGCGCCGATCTGCGCACGCACGGTGAAGTGGAAGGTGCTGCCGCATCCGACCTCGCTCTCCACCGCGATGTGCCCGCCCAGTGCGGAGACGATACGCGAGCAGATCGTGAGCCCGAGCCCGGTGCCGCCGTACTCGCGCGTGGTCGAAGCATCGGCCTGCGCGAAAGCGTCGAAGATCATCGACTGCTTGTCCGCGGGAATTCCGACTCCGGTATCGCGCACCCAGAAATGCAGCCACGCGTTCTGCGCGTCCGACGAGACGAGATCCACGCCGACCTCGACCTGCCCCTGCCGGGTGAATTTCACCGCGTTGCCGAGGAGGTTGACGAGCACTTGGCGGCAGCGCGTGGGATCGCCGCGCAGCCGGTCCGGGACGTCGTGCCCGACGCGGGATATGAGCTCGAGGCCTTTCTGCTGCGCGCGCGAGGCCATCAGCTTCACGGTCTCGCCCAGGCAGTGCCGCAGGCTGAAGTCGATCGTCTCGAGCGTGATGTAGCCGGCGTCGATCTTGGAGAAATCGAGCACCTCGTCGATGATGCAAAGCAGCGACTCCGAGGCCGCGCGAACGGTGTCGACGTAACCGTGCTGCTCTTCGGTGAGCGGCGTGTCGAGCACGAGACCCGTCATTCCGATGATGGCGTTCATCGGCGTGCGGATCTCATGGCTCATGTTGGCCAGGAATTCGGTCTTGGCGCGGTTCGCCGCCTCCGCCGCTTCCTTCGCCTGCTGCAGCTCGGCTTCCTGGCGCTTCATCTCGTGCTCGCGCTGCTTGCGCTCGTCGATGTCGGAATTGATGCCGCTCATGCGCAGCGCGCGTCCCCGCGCATCGCGAGCCACGACCTTGCCGTGGCTTTCGATCCACTTCCATCCGCCGTCGGCGGTGCGGATGCGCTGCTCGATGCCGTACATGGGCGCATCGCCTTTCACTGCGCTCCTCAGGCGGGAATCCACCGCCGGGAGATCGTCGGGATGGGTGAGCTCGCCGAGCGCGACGATGGTGGTCATCGTCGGGCCGGCCGGGCCGCCCAGCATCTCGGCCCAGCGCTCGCTCAGGAACACCGCGCCGGAGCCTACGTCCCAATCCCACAGCGCGACGTTCGAGCCTTCGAGCGCGAGCGTGAGCCGCTCCTCGGTGCGCAGCAGGCGTTCCTCGGTGCGCTTGCGCTCGGTGATGTCGCTTTGTATCGCGATGAAATGCGTCACCTCGCCGCGATCGACGATCGGCCGCACCTCGCAGTCGAGCCAGTAACGACTGCCGTCGCGCGCATCGTTCTGGATCTCGACGCGAAAGCCGAGTCCCATGCTGAAGCGCAGCCGCATGAGCGCGATCGTCGTCTCCCCGGTGCCCGCGCCTTCGAGCAGCTCACCGAGAGGGCGTCCGAGCACGTCGGCCATCTCGTAGCCGGTGATGCGCTCGAAACCTTCGTTCACCCATTCGACCCGGCGCTGCGCGTCGGTGATGATGACTGCGTTGTCGGTGTGGCTCGCGACGAGCGATAGTTTTTTCGCCTCGGCTTCGCTCACGCGCAGGTCCGTAGTCATGCGCTCTGCAAGCTCGAGCGCGGCGATGCGCGAACGCCCCAGCGCTCGCACGAGCGCGCACAGCAGCGCCGTGAGCAACAGACCGACTGCAAAAGCTCCCAGCGGGAGCGCTGCATACGCCGGCGTGAGCCGCACGCGCGGCGCGCTGATGCTCGCGTCCCAGCGGCGGCCGCCGACGCGTATGCTGAAGACACCGTCGTGACGCGCGGCAAAAAGACCTTCCTCTGCGACTCGGGTCGTATTGTCGAAGACCAGCGTTTCAGCGGACTGCCGGATCTTTGCCGGCTCGCCGTCGTTCACGATCCCTGCGTCGTGGATGCGAAACTGCAGGCGCTCGACCCCATGAGGACGCAGCGTGCTTTCCATGAGTTTTTCAATGCTGAAGGCGGCGCCGACGAGGCCCAGCGCGGCATCCCTTCGGGCTTCGGGCGTATCCAGGCGCGCGCCCGAGCGGTATAGCGCAAGCCTGAGCGAGATACCCGGCCCGTTACCCACGGCCGAAGCGAGCGGCGCGGACGCGGTGGGCTGGGCGGTCGCGATCGCGAGCTTCACCTGCTCGCGCCTCAAGTCGTCGTTCGCCCGGTTGAAACCGAGTGCGGGTGAGAACCCGCGGGCATTGACGAGGTATTCGAGCGAGAAGTAGTCGCGCCTCGCGTCGTCGCGGTCGATCTCGATACCGGTCTGACCGTCGCGGGTGTCCGCGCCGCGACGCTCGTGCTGCACGTAACGCGCGAAGCTCAGCGACTGCACGCCGGGATAGCGACCGACGACGGCGAGCGATTTGATGTAAGCGTCGAAATTCGCGCGCGTCGTTTCTCCGGACGCGTCGAACAGCGCTGCGATTCCGCGCAGCATCTCCTCGTAGCTGCGGATGCGGATCTCGATCGCGTGCGCGGCGTTGCGCGCATCGGTCTCGAAACGCAGGTCTTCTTCGAAGTCGTTGCGCTGGATCGCCCAGTAGCAGAGGAAGGCGGAAAAAACCAGGCCGCACGCAAACGCGCCGCACTGAAGCAGGGACGCGGAAATCCGCGATTTATGCCGCGGGAGCGAACCCCGGTTCTCGTGAGCGGCAGCGGCTTTCACGGCGTTCAGGCAACCGCTGTCTCGGCCTGCGGAGCCGTCGCCTCGGCGAGGTCGGCTTCCTGATAGCGCCCCTTGATCTCGAGCACCTCGTCGAACGCGTCGAAGAACGCGTCTACGCACTCGGGATCGAAGTGGCCGCCGCGGCTCTCGAGGATGAGGCCGGTGGCGCGATCGAGGTCCCACGCCTTCTTGTAGGGCCGCTCGCTCGTGAGCGCGTCGAAGACGTCGGCGACTGCGACGATCCGGCCGTAGAGCGGGATGTCTTTGCCTTTCAGCGCGCGGGGATATCCGCTGCCGTCGAATTTTTCGTGGTGCGAGATCGCGATGAGGCCTCCGCACTGGAGTATCGGTGACGCGCTGTTCGCGAGAATCTTGTCGCCGATCACGGTGTGCATCTTCATCACCTCGAACTCTTCGGGCGTCAGTCGACCCGGCTTGAGCAGGATGTGGTCCGGCGTTCCGATCTTGCCGATGTCGTGCAGCGGCGAGGCGAGCAGGATCAGCTCGCACTCCTCCTCGTTCAGGCCCAGGCGGTGTGCGATGACGTGCGAATAGTTCGACATGCGCATGATGTGCTCGTGGGTCTCGGGGTCGCGGTGTTCCGCGGCGCGGCCGAGGCACAGCAGGGTCTCGCGCTCGCGTGCGGTGATCTCACGAGTCGCTTCGGCCACTTCGTCCGCGAGGAGCAGCGCGCGATTGGCGAGCTTCTTCTGGCTCGAGCGCAGCGCGAGCATGTTGCGCGCCCGCGCCTGGAGCTCGATCTGGTCGAAAGGCTTGTTCAGGAAGTCGTTGATGCCCAGCGTCAGGGCGCGGTGCCGGAGCTCGCGGTCCTCGGCGGCGGTCACCATGAGCACAGGCGTGTCGGCCTTGCCCGGCAGCGTGCGGAAACGCCGGGTGAACTCGAGTCCGTCCATCTCCGGCATGAGGTAATCGACGATCACGAGGTCCGGGTCGTGGGCCACGCACCATTCGAGGCCCTGCGCGGCGCTGATGAACGGCACCGCGGTGCAATCGTCGAGTTTCCCCACCAGCTTTCGCAGCAGGGCGATAGTGATCGGTGAGTCGTCGATTATTACGATATCCATAGGAGGCCCGGGGGTGCCCGCTCGTAGTTGTCAAGTCATTAACGGCCGCCGCGGGCCCGCGTTTAGCCCGACCGGGCGGGTTTAACGCTGCCTTCGTGCTGATCTACCGCAAAAAGCACCTCCACTTCGTTGCCGACGCCGCGATATTCGACGTCCTCGCACACTCGCTTCAGCAGCCCGATGCCGCGGCCGTAAGGCGCGTCGATCCCGGCTTCGTGCGCCATCGCGGACTCGTGGTCGAAACCCGGGCCGGTGTCCTTCACGACGATGCTCAGCATCGGGCGCGCGTCGCGGTCGAAACCGGCGATCCGCACGTGAATCCCGCCGCTCGCGAGCGCGGCGAGCTTCGCCTGGCGCAGTTGCACGTAGCGCTGGAACCCGTCGGGCTCCAGCTTGATCAGCGAATCGAGCCCGAGCACGCCGTGATCGAGCGCGTTGGACACGAGCTCGGAGAGCACGAGGAACAGCTTGGGATTGCGCGCGCACCAGCCGTGCATGCGGCTCACCACGTCGTGGAGCAGCGGAACGACGTCGACGCCTTTCAACTGCCCGACCGACAGGCCGACCTCGAAATGCCAGTCGCCGACGGGGTCGACCCGCTGCTGGACGGGCAGGACCGGGGCGGGCGCGGCGTACTGGCCCGGAATGCAGGTGATCACCACCGCCGAGACGTCGTCGTTCGTCGGCTGGGCGCCTCCCACGGCAGTGCAGCGTTCCTTGAGCCTGTCCAGGCGCGTCGCCGGCTCATGCGGGCCGACCAGCTCGGCAAGCAGCTTCGCGCCGGAGTCGGCTGCGTGCCAGCCGGCGGCTTCGAACAGCCCGTCGGAGCACGAGATGACCTGGCACGGCTCCTCGTAGTGGTAGATCTCAGGTTCGGTGCTGAACAGATTGTCGGGGGCGATGCCGAGTGCGAGGTTGCGCGAGCGCGCGAGGTGCAGCAGGTTGCCCTGCTCGCCGATCACGCACAGCGGCGGATTGCCGCCGTTCCAGATCTCGATCACCTGCTCCTGGAAGTCGACGGCGATCAGCGTCGCCGCGACGAATCGGTCGACCGGGAGGAGGCGGCGTATCTTGCCGTTCATCTCCTCGACGATGCTCGGGAGCGGATAGCCTTTCTCGGTCATGCGATAGAAAGGCTGGGTCACCGGGAGCGCCGAAAGCGCCGCCGCGAGCCCGTGTCCGGCGCCGTCGGCGAGCATGACGTGCAGCCTGCCTGACGGCGTGCGTGCCGCTGCGACCAGGTCGCCGCTGAAAACGCTTGCCGCGGCGGTCCAGTGCTGCAGTACCGACTCGTCCAGAAGGTCGTGGCCGGCGAGCCTGCGGATCATGTGCTCCGCGGTGCGGTTCTGCTCTTCCTCGGCTGCGCGATAGGCCGCCAGGCGCGCACTGCGGTCCTCGAGCTCGCGCTGGAGGATGAGGGTTCGCGACACCGCGCGCATCTTGGCGCGCAGCACGGTATAGCTGATCGGCTTGACGAGATAATCGTCGCCGCCGCGCTCGAGAGCGCGGATGAGCGCGCCGCTGTCGGGCGTCGCGCTCAAGAATACGATCGGCAGCCAGCGTTCGTGCGCAGCGGTGCGGATGCGCTCGGTCGCTTCGTACCCGCCCATGACCGGCATCTCGACGTCCATGATGACGATGTCCGGGCGCTCGCGGATGACCGCTTCGACCGCCTCGAGCCCGTTGCTCGCGACGTCCACGTGGTAACCCATGCGCCTGAGGAATCGCGAAAGCAGCACCTGCGCCTGCGGGTGGTCATCGACCACCAGCACCTTGTGCGCAGACGCCGATGCGACGGCTGAGACCAACCCTGCAGCGACTTCCACGGCAGCCCGTCAGCGCATCGCAAACACGACGCCGAAGTTCGCGACGTCGAGGATTTCTTTGACCATGCCGCCGCAGTTGAGCAGCGACACCGGCAGCGCACGGGCATCGGCGTAGTCCTTCAGCAGGAGCAGCATGCCGAGGGCCGAGCTGTCGAGGTAATCGACGTCGTGAAGATCGACGTCGATCTGGCGCACCGACGGCTCCTTCAGGGCCGCTTCGTAGCAATACTTGAATTCGCGATGGCCGCTGAAATCGAAACGTCCGATCAGGCGTATGCGCGCGGTGGCCTGTTCGGTGATCAGATGCGCTTGCATGGGTGTGCCTGCCGCTGGTGTAGGGAATGCTTGATTAACGGCTTTCTGGCCGTGCGCTTGAGGCGCCGCCAGAAAGCCGTTAATCCGGTGTACGCCAAAGAGGGAAACCAAGGTTTCCCTCCTTGAACCTCCCTTCCTTTAATCGGGGACAGACCCCGATTTCCCGGCATGCGGAAAATCGGGGTCTGTCCCCGATTTAGGGGGGCTGACCCCGGTTTACCGCTGATTACCGTCGGGCGGTGCCGGGCACCGCCAGGCGCGCGAGCAGCGCGGCGGCGATCTCGTCGAGCGGTAGGATCTCCTCCACGCCGCCCTGCGCGATCGCTTCCTTGGGCATGCCGAAGACTACGCACGAGGCTTCGTCCTGGGCGTAGGTGCAGGCGCCCGCACGGCGCAGCTCGGCCATGCCGGCAGCGCCGTCCTTACCCATTCCGGTGAGGATCACGGCGAGCACGTTGGCTGCGCCTGAGCGTGCGGCCGACCGGAACAGTACGTCGACCGA
>JAQGMV010000333.1 GCA_028292225.1 Betaproteobacteria bacterium | reverse complement strand
ATGAAGATCATGCGCAGGTTCGCATCCTTCGCGGGACCCTGTGTGGCGATGACGGCCTCCCAGCCCGCAGGCAGCATCTTCGCCAGCGCCTCGTCGTTGACCCTGAAATCGAGCTGGAAGCGATGTTCGGCCGCCTGCTCGAGGACGGTTTGCGCGGATGCTGCGCATGGCGCAAGCAATACGCTTGCGGCGGCGAGCGCGCCGGCAAATGCTGTTTTTGCTGTCATGTGCCCCCTGATTCCGCGCTGTTTTCGCAGCTGCGCGCGCAGCCGCCGTGATTCAAGCGCGCACGTTCTTGTTGAAGAAAGCCACTGTGCGCTGCCACGAAAGCTTCGCAGCCGCTTCGTCGTACCGCGGCGTCGTGTCGTTGTGGAACCCGTGCTGGGTGTTGGGATACATGTGCATCTCGTATCGCACCCTGGCTGCCCTGAGCGCCGATTCGAATGCGGGCCAGCCCTCGTTGATTCGCGGATCGTCGCTCGCGTACTGAACCAGCAGCGGCGCCTTGATCTTCGCGGCGTCCTCAGCGCTCGGCTGGCTGCCGTAGTAAGGAACGCCCGCCGCGAGATCGGGAAAGCGCACCGCCATCGCGTTGACCACGCCGCCGCCGAAACAGAAGCCGACCGCGCCGATCTTCCCCGTGGTCTCGGGGCGCGACTTAAGATAGGGCACCGCAGCCATCAGATCCTCGGTGCGCTTGCCCGCGTCGAGCTTTGCAAAGATATCCCGCGCCTTGTCCTCGTCACCCGGATAGCCGCCGACCGGCGTGAGCGCATCGGGCGCGAATGCGACGAAATCGATGAGCGCGAGCCGCCGCACCACGTCCTCGATGTACGGGTTGAGGCCGCGGTTCTCGTGTATCACGACGATAGCGGGCAGCTTGCCGCTCGCTTTTGCCGGGCGCGCGAAATAGCCGCGCATCGTGCCGGAGCCCTGCGGGGAGGGATACGACACATAGTCCGCGCGGATTCGCGCGTCGTCTTTGGGAACCTGCTGCGCCCACGCAAAGTTGGGCCTGAGGCTTTCCAGCATCGCCGCAGCGGTAAAGCTGCCGACCGCGAACTTCGCCGCACGATCGAGGAAATCCCGCCGGCTCAGCGTGCCGTGGACATAACCGTCGAAAAGTCGCAGTACTTCCGGAGGGTAGTCGCTCGCTTTTTTACGTTCCATGTGTCGTCTCCTGGGGCAGTGTTTCAGGCGGGCTCTTCGACCTGCACTTGCCACGTCTCGCGCGCGTGCTGTGCTGTCGTGATGTCGAACATCTGTCCGTTGGGGTCCAGATACTTGCGCTCGGTCATCGGCCCTCGTCCGGTTCCGAGGATCTCGCCGTGGTATATCGCGCCTCGAGCTTCGACTTTCGACGACATGTCCTCCATGTCGTCGATGAGAAACCCCAGGTGATGCAGGCCTCTTTTCGTCTCGCCTTTCATATTGACGTTCGACGGATGGATGATGACGAGGCTCACGACGCCGTCAGAAAGCCCGATCGCCGTCGCGGTCTGCCGCACGCGCTTCATCTCGAAGCACTGCTCGTAGAACTGCGCAGTCTTCTCCAGGTCCTCCACTACCATTGCGACGTGGCGCAGCTTGGCCATGGCAAGACTCCTTTATCAAGATCGATCGGCGCGGGCGGAAAGTGTCCGTCGCGCAGACGGCGGTGTCAATCGAGGGCTCTGGCGCAACCCCCGCTCAGCTCCCGGCAATCGTGCATCACGACCGCAACGCCGACCGCGCACGTTTCGAGCGTTACCCGCTCTCGCGCGCCACGGCCGCCGGCGCTGACCACCGCACCAGCGCGCCCGCCAGCGCCGACAGCAACGAGCAGCCGAGCACGCCGATGCGCACGCTGTTGGCGAATGCAGGATCGTCGAACGCCAGCGTGCCGATGAAGAGGCTCATCGTAAAACCGATGCCGGTGAGCAGCGCCGTGCCGTAGAAGTGCTGCCAGGTGACGCCCTCGGGCAACGTGACGGCTTGGACCCGGACCGCGATCCACGCCGCACCCATCACACCGCCCTGCTTGCCGACGAAAAGACCCGCGGCGATCCCTAGAGGCAGCGGCTCCATGAGACTCGCGAGCGAAATTCCGCTCAGCGACACGCCGGCGTTCGCAAACGCGAAGAGCGGCAGGATCGCGTAGCTCACCCACGGGTGCAGCGAGTGCTCGAGCGAGCGCAGCGGGGATTCACCATGGGCGTCGCGTGCGTCGAGCGGGATCGCGAGCGCGAGCGCCACGCCCGCGAGCGTGGCATGCACGCCCGACTTGAGCACGCACACCCACAGGAACACACCGAACACCACATAGGCCGCGCGGCGGGTGACGCCTGCGCGGTTCAGCGCGATCAGGCCTCCCAGCGCAACGGCGGCGAGCGCGAGCGACAGCGCCGAAAGATTGTCGGTGTAGAAGAACGCGATGATCACGATCGCGCCGAGGTCGTCGAGGATCGCCAGCGCCAGCAGGAATATCTTGAGCGAAGCAGGCACGCGGTCGCCCATCAGCGCGAGCACACCGACAGCAAATGCGATGTCGGTCGCGGTGGGAATGGCCCAGCCGCGCATCGTCTGCGGGTCACCCCAGTTCAGAACGACATACACGAGCGCCGGAACGGCCATACCGCCCGCGGCTGCAATGGCCGGCAACGCCGCCTTCCGCACGCTCGAAAGCTCCCCTTCGACGACCTCGCGCTTGATTTCCAGCCCGACGAGCAGGAAGAAGATCGCCATGAGCCCGTCGTTGATCCACAGCAGCAGAGGTTTGCTGATGCCGGCGCCGTCGATCGTGAGCGCCACCCGTGCCTCTAGAAAGCTCGCGTACAGAGTGCTCGCGGGAGAGTTCGCGAGCACTAGCGCGAGCGCCGTCGCAGTGAGGAGCAACACGCCGGCCGCGGCTTCGAGCCGCAGGAACTCTCTGATCGAAGATAGAGCCATTGAGGAAAGTGCAGCCGTGCAGCGTCGCGTATAGCCGTGGGCTGCGCTATTCGCTATCGGTTGGAACGTGCGTGCTTCTGTTTCACGGTCGTGTTGCGCGCGGCGATTGCTCCGGGGCGACGCGTCCAGTGCGCCGGGGGATTTTAACCGGGCGCTTGCGCGTTCCACGCCCACTTGGGTATATAGGCCGGCAGGTTAGCAAAATTTCGCACCGGAATTCCGGTCTGCCGACCTGACGCCATCCGCCCCTTAAGGAGAATTACAGCTGTGAGATTGCTGACTTTCACGACTCGCGCGCAGCCCGCGATGCCGCGCCTCGGCGCTTTGCTGGACGGCCGCATCGTCGACCTCGCTGCGGCACAGGATCTGAAACCGGGCTCGCCCGCGCTGCCCCGGACCATGCGCCAGCTCCTCGCGCTAGGCCCGGCAGGGCTGAACCGTGTGCGCGAGTTGCTCGACGCGGTCAAGGCGTGCCGCTCGGAACTCCCTTCAGGGACGCTGCTCACAGAAGCCGGGATCCGCTACCTTCCCCCGATCTCCGACGCCGAGAAGTTTCTGTGCGTCGGCAAGAACTATCGCACCCACCTCGCAGAGCTCGAGGCCAACGACCTGATCAAGGAGAAGCCCGGTGAGCCGACGGGTTTCATCAAGCTCAACACCTGCCTCACGGGGCACGATGCCGACGTCGAGCGCCCTTCGACGGTGAAGCGCCTCGACTATAAGCCCGAGCTCGTCTTCGTCATCGGAAAGCCTGCCTACGGCGTCAAGGAGAAAGATGCGTTCGACTATGTCGCAGGAATCACGATCCTGAACGACCTCACCTGCCGCGACACCCAGAAAGCCGAAGTCGCTTCGGGCTCGCGCTTCTGGACTTCGAAGAACGCACCGGGCTTCGGACCGCTCGGCCCGTGCATCATCACGATGGACGAAGTCGGCGACCCCTACGACATCTGGGTCACCTGCAGCGTGAACGGCGAGCAGCGCATGCGCGTGAACACCTCCGACCAGATCTGGAAGCTCCCCCGCATCATCGAGCACTTCTCGCGTCTGGTGCCCCTCGAGCCCGGCGACATGTTCTCGACCGGGGCGCCGGGCGGAGTCGCCGTGGGCAAGCCCAACGCCGAAGACCTCTATGTGAAGCCGGGCGACGTGGTCGAATGCGCTTTCGAAAAACCGGCGATGGTCCTGCGCACCCGCATCGTCGCGCCGACCCGCTAGAGCGCGGGAAAAATCAAACCGGATTCGAGTGAGCTTCTGAAGAAACTCATCAGGCCGGGCACGATGCCGGCCTTTTTTCGGGCCGATCGCGAGCGATACGCGTGTAGCAAAATGCACTTACGGCCAATGGAAATTGCACCGGAGATACAAATGTCGCGTCGCAACGGCCGATTTTGTTTGTTCCCGGCCCGGCAACTGCTAGGATATCGAGCATTTGGCTCAGCACGGACTCCCATAAAAGAATGACTCGAACAGCACGAATCTTCTGCGCCTGCAGCCTGCTCGCGGCGCTAGGCTGCGGCCCGCTCGGGGCCGCAGCCGCTCCGGCGGCGACGCTCGACGGTGCATCGCTCAGGCGGGCCGACTTCAAGGGTGAGGCGCCCGCCCCCGACGTGCAGCACATCGCGGACTGGGCCGTTCACTCGGGCGACAACCAGGGACTGCCTTTCATCGTGGTCGACAAAGCGAGCGCAAGGGCGCTGGCGTTCGATCGTGTCGGCAGGCTCGTCGAATCCACTCCGGTGCTGCTCGGCATAGCTGTCGGCGACAAGTTTGCGCCGGGCGTGATCAACATGGACATGTACCAGACCCAGCCGTGGCAGCGCATTACCCCTGCGGGCCGTTTTTTCGCCGAGGAAGATCGCAACCTCAAAGGCGAAAGAGTGCTTTGGGTCGATTACGACGCCGGCATTGCGATCCACAAGATTCCCGCCAAGAGAACGAAGCAGCGACGTCACGAGCGCATGGTTTCGCCCGACCCCGCACAGCATCGCATCACCTACGGCTGCATCAACGTGCCGCCCGCCTTCTACGACCGGGTCGTGCATCGGCACTTCGGACCCAAAGGGGGTATCGTGTATGTCCTGCCCGACTCCACCCCCCTGAAGGCGGTATTCAAATCCTACGACGTCGATGCCGGGGACCCGGCGCGCGCCTCGCAGGCCACAGGACTGTTCCGCCCCCTTCCCATGCTTCTGGCGCTGCCATGACGAATACCCTGAAGTTCTGTTATCACGGGCAGCACTACCGGCCGCGCGAGCAATTCAAGTCCCTTCCCGGCACGACCCATCGCCGCGAAGTGTGCGCGGATTGCTACGCCAAGATCATGGCGGACCGGAAACTGAAGCGGAAAACAAAACCGGCTTAATCCGTTGGACGGCGCTAGATCGCGCCGCGTATCCAGCGCGTGAGCGTCGCGTAGTCCATCGCCCCCGACTGGCGGGCGATTTCCGCACCCTTCCTGAAAATGATCAGCGTCGGTATCCCGCGGATGCCGTAGCGGCCTGCAATCTGCGGCGCAGCCTCGGTGTCGAGCTTCGCCAGCCGTGCCGCCGGCTCGATCTCCGCCGCGGCACGCTCGAAGTGCGGCGCCATCATCTTGCACGGCCCGCACCACGCCGCCCAGAAGTCGACGACGACCGGAAGGTCGCTCTTGCCGACGTGTACGTCGAAATTCCCGTCATCGAGCTCGATCGGCCTGCCGCTGAACAGCGGCTGTTTGCATTTCCCGCACTTCGCACCCGCCCCAAATCGTTCTCTCAGAACACGATTGACGGTCGCGCAGTGCGGGCAAACGACATGGATGGGATCGCTCATGAGGTGCGCTTATGAAAGGATCGTGCCGGCGGCGTACCGGGAGCAGCGATTGCAGGGATCAGCGCGCCCGGCTTCAACGCCGGCCTCTCAACGGCGAAGATATGGGCGACGTCTATATATTCGCCTGTCACAGGAGCTTGATTATGGTACTCGTCGATAAGGATGAACGCGCCCCCCAGGATCTGACCCGGGTCGGGCTCGAAGAAGAATGGGAAGTGCGTTACTGGTGCGCGCGCTACGGGGTGACCGGCGAGGAGCTTCGCGCGTGCGTCCTGGAAGTGGGACCCCGCGCCGTCGACGTGGAGCAGCGGCTCCGCGGGCAGGGCAAGAAAATCTTCAGCAACACCGGCGAGGACTGATACAGGAACGGAGCCGCGCGACGCTCACGCCGGCGCAAGGAGGCCGAGCGTGTCGCGCGTCTCCTGCGCCACTTGCGCGATTCCGCACTGGCGCGGGTCTTTCTCGGGCCGCCAGCGCAGGAACTTGGTGCCGTGGCGAAACCGGCCGCCGCTGAAGTGGTCGTACTGCACTTCCGCGACGAGCGTCGTCGCGAGCGGCTCCCACTCGCCGCTGCGCTCGGTGCTCCAGCGGCTCGGCCCTCCGGGCTTGTTCCCGGTAAAACCCGGCGCTTTGACGAGCTTTTCGAGCTTCTTCGTGAGCGCAGGCTTTTCTTCCGCCTTGATGTTGGCGCTGAAGCCGACATGATCGAGCAGGCCCTCGTCGTCGTAAAGGCCGAGCAACAGGGAACCGACGAGCCGCTCCTTCGAACCGTAGCGAAAACCGCCGACGACGCAATCGGCCGTGCGCATGCGCTTGAATTTCTGCATGCCGGTGCGCGTGCCTGACTGGTACGGCAGGTCGGCGCGCTTGGCCATGATGCCGTCCAGACCGGCGCCGAGCGAATGCAGCCACTCTTCGGCGTCCTGGCGATTCGCGGTCTGAGGCGAGAGCCGCACGAGCGAATCGCGGCCGACATAACGCTCGACGAAAGCTTCCAGCGCCATACGCCGCTCCCCCAGCGGCAACTCAGCGAGGCTCCTGCCTTTCTCGTCGACCAGCAGGTCGAACACCATGAGGAGCGCCGGGTGCTCGCGCGACAGTTTCTCCACGCGGCTTTTCGCCGGGTGGATGCGCATCAGAAGCTCGTCGAACGAAAGTCCGGGGCCTTCTGGCACCACAAGCTCGCCGTCGACCACGAAGCGCTTCGCCGGGAGCTGTGCGAGCGCCGCGGCGACTTCCGGAAAGTAGCGGTTGAAAGGCTGGCCCGATTTCGAGCGCAGGTCGACTTCACCGTCGTCCTTGAAGGCCAGGCATCGAAAGCCGTCGAACTTGGGTTCGTAATTCCATTCGGGACCGCCGGGGAGTGCGGCGACGAGCTTCGCCTCCATCGGCTCATAGGTGACCGGAATCGGCAGCGCCATGTTCGACTCTACAGGAGCGGCTGGAGATCGAAGCGCCCGTCTTTGGCGAGCAGGGGCGCCCACAGATCACCGACCTTCGCGAGACGCGCACGCATGTTCTCGATGCGAAAGTCGTCGATCGCAGCGCCCTTCTCGACCTCGTCCCAGCTCACGGGCGCCGACACCGTCGCGAGCGGTTGCGGCCGCGGAGAGTACACCGATGCGAGCGTGCGCCCCCACGCATTCTGGTTGTAGTCCACCAGCACTCGGCCGTTGGGGCGCTTCGCGATCCGGTACTCCGCGGTGACGATGTTCGGTCTCAGCTTCGCAAGGTCCTGCGCGAAACGCTTGGCAAAGCCCCAGACCATCTTCTGCGTAGGACCACGCACGATCGCCACGTACACGTGTAGGCCTCGAGAGCCCGTGGTCTTGGCGATCGGCTGCATGCCCAGCCCCTCGAGCGCGGTGCGCACCAGCAGCGCCGTCTCGCGCACGGCCTCGTACGAAGCCCCCGTCACCGGGTCCAGATCGAAGTGCAGGAAATCCGGGCGATCGACGTCGTCGCACCGCGCATACCACGGGTTCAGATCGATGCAGCCGAGGTTGACGATCCACATCAGGGAGGCAAGGTCCTGCACCATCGGGAAATCGATGACGTTGCCCGACGCGTGCTCGATCGAGCACGTCTCTATCCACTCCGGGCGCGGGGACGGCGCGCGCTTCATGAAAAAGCACTTGCCGGACGCGCCGTTCGGGTAGCGCTTCATCACCATCGCGCGGTCTGCGAGATGCGGCAACAGCGCCGGGGCGATGTCCGCATAATATTGCAGCAGGTCCCGCTTGGTGAGCTCGAGCTCGCGCCAGAAGACCTTGTTCAGATTGGTTAGACGAACTTTACGCGCTCCGATCGCCAGCTCGCCGTCGTCGACGCCGCTCGGGATCAAAGTGCGTGGAGGCACCCCGCCGACCAGGGCGTGTGTTCGCGCCGATGCCGCTGACGGATGGCGGGTACGCGTCGCACGCGCGCTCGTGAGTTGTCCCATGGCCGGCACCAAGCAAGGCATGGACCCACCGCACGGCAGCGCGCACGTGCTCGTCGAGTGGCGCGATACAATGCGCAGGCGGCGCTGCACACCAAAAGACCGCCGCTTCACTTCCGCAGGAGCTCATCAAGCATGGCAAACCGATCCACCGTTCCATCCGATCCGTCCGCATCCCCCCCGCCGAGAGGCCTCGCGCTGCTTCGCGACCCTCTGCTGAACAAGGGCACGGCTTTCACCGAAGAAGAGCGCGACGCACTCGGGTTACGCGGGTTGCTGCCGGCGCGGGTGCACACCCAGGAGGAGCAGGCGAACCGCGTGATGACCAATCTGCGCGCGCTTTCCGATCCCCTCGAGAAATACGTTGCACTGAACGCGCTGCACGACCGCAATGAAGCGCTGTTCTTTCGAGTCGTCATCGACCACATCGACGAGATCATGCCGATCATCTACACGCCGGTCGTAGGTCTCGCGTGCCAGAACTACGGCAAGGTGTTTCAGCGTCCGCGCGGATTGTGGATCACCATCAACGATCTCGGCCGCGTCGCCGAGGTGCTGCGCAACTGGCCGTATCCCGCGAAGATGATCGTCGTCACCGATGGCGAGCGCATCCTCGGGCTCGGCGATCTCGGGGCGCAAGGCATGGGAATCCCGGTCGGCAAGCTCGCCCTGTACACCGGCTGCGGCGGCATCGCGCCTGAACTGTGCCTTCCCGTCACGATCGACGTCGGGACGAACAACGCGGAGCTGCTCGCCAACCCGTTCTACATCGGGCTGCGCCAGCGGCGCGTCACCGGCGACGCGTACGACGCACTCATGGAGGAATTCATCACCGCGGCGCAGGACGTGTTCCCCGGCGTGGTGATCCAGTTCGAGGATTTCGCGAACCACAACGCGTTTCGCCTGCTCGAGAAATATCGCGACCGCATCCCGACCTTCAACGACGACATTCAGGGAACCGCCGCAGTCGCGCTCGCCGGGATCTTCTCGGCGCTGCGGGTCACCGGTGAGAAGCTCACCGATCAGGTGTTCCTGTTCATGGGCGCGGGCGAAGCAGCCGTGGGAATCGCGGACCTCATCTCCTCGGCGATGGAGAAGAACGGTCTCTCGCCAGAAGAAGCGCGCAGGCGCTGCTGGCTCTTCGATTCGCAGGGGCTCGTCACAGGCGGCAGGTTGAAGCTCGCCGAGCACAAGCTCGCCTACGCGCACGACCACGCGGCGCTCGAGGATTTCATCACCGCGATCAGAACGCTGAAGCCGACCGGCATCATCGGCGTCGCGGCGGTCGGCGGCACTTTCACGCGGCAGGTACTCGAAGAAATGGCGCGAATCAACGAGCGCCCGATCGTGTTCGCACTGTCGAACCCGACCTCGCAGGCCGAGTGCACCGCCGAAGAAGCGTATCGCTGGACGAGCGGACGTGCCCTTTTCGCGTGCGGCAGCCCGTTCGACCCGGTGACCATCGACGGAAAGACCTTCGTGCCTCGCCAGGGCAACAACTCGTACATCTTTCCGGGAATCGGCCTGGGCGCCGTCGCCAGTGGCACACGCCGGATCACCGACGAAGTCTTTATGGCCGCTGCGTACAAGCTCGCGCATCTGGTGAGCGAGTCCGACCTCGAGCAGGGCAGTCTCTACCCCGCGCTCTCGCGCACGCGAGAAGTCTCGGCGCATATCGGCGCAGCGGTCGCCGAGGCGGCGCACGCACGCAAGCTCACGGATAAGAAGAAACCCGCGGACCTGCTGGCGGACATGGAATCGCACATGTACCACCCGGAATACGCGACGTCGAAGAGGCCTACCGAGGTTTGATGCCGCAGCCCTGATTTCGGCCAGGCCCGCTACGGCGATGCTCGGAAGATCCCCCGGCGCATTCGCAGGCGATGCCGCGGGCCGCTTAAGACAGGTAGACTATTGCCGTTAAATTCAGGATATTGGCTCAATTCAACAACATGGCTGAAGCCTCAGGACGCACCCTCGTCACGAGCGTGCTCTTCCTCGACATCGTCGGTTACTCGAAGAAATCGGTCGCCGACCAGATGTCGGTCAAGCAGCGCTTCAACGACTCGCTGGCGAATGCGCTCGCCCCGCTCGCGACCGCCGATCGGGTGATACTCGACACCGGCGACGGCGCGGCGGTCACCTTTCTCGGCAATCCGGAGGATGCGTTGTTCTCGGGGCTCATCCTCCAGAACTCGACCGATCTTCCTGTGCGCATGGGCATCAACCTGGGACCGGTGCGCCTGGTGCGGGACCTGAACGGCCAGACCAACATCCTGGGTGACGGCATCAACGTCGGGCAGCGCGTGATGAGCTTCGCCGATCCGGGACAGCTCCTGGTCTCGCGTTCATTCTTCGAAGTGGTCTCGCGCCTGTCGGACGTCTACGAAGGGCTTTTCACCCACGTCGGCGAGCGCAAGGACAAGCACGTCCGCGCGCACGAGGTATACGGCGTGAATCTCGCGCCGGAAGCGCTTCCCGAGTTCGTGGAAGCGACGTGGGGCGGCGTATGGGCGGCTGCGGTCGGGCTGCCGACCAAGGCCGACAAGGAAGCCGACGCACGGGCCGACCTGCCGGCGCAGGTGTTCAACGCCGGCGAGCACCTGGTCGTTTCAGGCTACAGCCAGTTGAGCGTGATGTCCGCGCTCGAGGAGCTCTCCAAGACCGGCTCGCAGGTGAGATCGCCGATCTCCAAGATCGGCAACAAGTGGATCGCGACCTGCGACCACCCGCCGACTGCGGCGGAGGAATGCAAAGTCGAGGAGCTCGGCTACATGCGGATCGTCACCGGCCCGACTCGCGAAGGCGTGTCCGAGAAACTTCAGGACCTGCTGCATAGCGGTGCGCGCCTGGTGCACGACGTCGACGAAGCGAGCGGAGTCTGGACCGCCGTCTGCGAGATCAGCGGCTAGCGCGCTCTAGTGCAGCAGTGCGGGAGGCTGAGATTCCCTGCTGCCGCGCTCTGCAAGCCCGTATTTCTTCGCGTCTTCGACGCACTCCCAGAGGTCCGAGTAGCGCCTGCGCCCGCGGGTCACTCCACGGATGTCCATGTGCATCCAGCGCCACAGGCCGTCATCGTCACGCTCGAAAGCCCAATCGACCATCGTCTCCCTCGCGGCAATGATTGAGGTGGAACCGCTTTAAGGCAGATCGGCGTGCAATCCACGTGCCAAACGAGTTGTTTGATTACGCTCACAGGCGTGCTACAAGGGTTGTTCCCCGAGACCCGAAGAGGAGGCCGACATGTCATTGCGCATAGGCGACGACGCACCCGATTTCACCGCCGAGACGACCCAGGGCCCGATACGTTTCCACGAGTGGATCGGCGACGGCTGGGCGATTCTTTTTTCGCACCCGAAGGACTTCACGCCGGTCTGCACCACCGAGCTGGGATACATGGCGCGGCTCAAGCCCGAGTTCGACAAGCGCAACACCAAGGTGATCGGCCTGAGCATCGACCCGGTCGACCATCACGCACGATGGGCGAAGGATATCGAAGAAACGCAGGGCTACGCGCCGAACTACCCGATCATAGGCGACGCGGACCTCAAGGTCGCGCAGGCCTACGACATGATCCATCCGAACGCGGTCGCGAAAGTCGAAGGCCGCACCGCCGCCGACAACGCGACGATCCGTTCGGTGTTCATCGTAGGACCCGACAAGAAGATCAAGCTCATCCTCACCTACCCGATGAGCACCGGACGCAACTTCGACGAAGTGCTGCGCGTGCTCGATTCGCTCCAGCTCACGGCCAAGCACAAGGTCGCCACGCCGGTGAACTGGAAATCGGGCGAGGACGTGATCATCGTGCCCGCGGTCTCCGACGACGAAGCGAAAAAGAAATACCCCGACGGCTGGAAATCGCCGAAGCC
>JAQGMV010000326.1 GCA_028292225.1 Betaproteobacteria bacterium | reverse complement strand
CTTTCTTGGTGCAAAAAATCGGGGTCAGACCCCGTAAAAACAGGGTCTGACCCCATTTTTGGTGGAGGTAAGCGGGATCGAACCGCTGACCTCTTGCATGCCATGCAAGCGCTCTCCCAGCTGAGCTATACCCCCACGAGAGAAGGCGAATTATACCGAGCGGGCTGCGGCGTGTAAATCGAAAAGCCTACGAATTCGAGGCTTGCAGCGCCTTGTCCATGCGCGCGATCACTTCATCCCTGCCGATCAGCTCGAGCGTGGCGTCGATCGAGGGGGTGTGGGTGGTGCCCGCGGTCATCACCCGCAGCGGCATGGCGATTTTGGGGAGCTTCAGCTTGTGCTCGGCGATCACGGCTTTGATGGTGTCGTTGATCTGCGGGCGAGCCCAGTCGGTCGCAGCGAAACGCTCGCGCAGCGCTTGAAGCGCGGGGCGAACGTCGGGCGTCAGATGCTGCCGCACGAGGTCATCGGGGGCGTCGACGCGGCGATAGAAATACACCGCGGCGTCTGCGAGTGACTTGATCGTGGTAGCGCGGTCCTTGAGCAGCGCCACGACTTTCTCGAGCGGCGGGCCGTCGCCCATCGTGACGCCGTCTGCCAGCAGGAATCGGGACGTGAGAGTGGCGAGCCGCGCGTCGTCCGCTTCCTTGATGTATTGCTGGTTGAGCCACGTCAGCTTCTCGGGATTGAAGCGCGCCGGGGACTTGCTGATGTGCTCGAGATCGATCCATTGAATGAGCTGATCGCTCGAGAATTTCTCTTCGTCGCCGTGAGACCAGCCCAGGCGCGCGAGGTAGTTCACGAGCGCTTCGGGCAGGAAGCCCTCGTCCTCGTACTGCATCACGCTCACTGCGCCGTGGCGCTTGGACAGGCGCTCGCCGTCCTGGCCGAGGATCATCGGTACGTGCGCAAACAGCGGAAGCTTCGCGCCCAGCGCCTTGTAGATGTTGATTTGCCGCGGGGTGTTGTTCACGTGATCGTCGCCGCGAATCACGTGGGTGATGTCCATGTCGATATCGTCGACGACCACGCCGAAGTTGTAGGTCGGGATGCCGTCGGAACGCATCAGCACGAGATCGTCGAGCTCGGCGTTCGCGACCGTGATCGGGCCTTTGACGAGGTCGTTGAACGTAATTTCGCCGTCATCGGGGTTGAGCAGGCGGACGACGGGCTTCACGCCGGGCGGCGGTGTCAGTCCGAGACGTTTTGCGCTCGAAGGCCGCCAGCGGCCGTCGTAGCGCGGCTTTTCGCCTCGCGCGCGCTGCTGCTCGCGCAATGCGTCGAGCTCTTCCCGGCTCGAGTAGTCGTAGTACGCATGCCCTCGCTGGATGAGCTGGTCGGCAATCGCTCGATACCGCTCGAGCCGCTGCATCTGGTAGTAAGGACCTTCGTACTCGCCCATGCCCAGCCACTGCATGCTGTCGAGAATCGCCTGGGTCGACGCTTCGGTCGAGCGCTCGCGGTCGGTGTCCTCGATGCGCAGCACGAACGTGCCGCCGTGTTTCTTTGCGTAGGCCCAGCAGAACAGCGCGGTGCGGGCGCCGCCGATATGTAGATAGCCGGTGGGGCTGGGAGCGAAACGGGTGCGGACCATGGGGAGCGACGCCGGAGAAAGGCGATGATTTTACGCCAAGCTGGCGATTCCCCTCACCCTGGCCCTCTCCCCGCATGGGGAGCGAGGGAACTTACAGCGCCGCTCAGGCGGAAACCGGCGCGCGCTGCCTGAACTCTTCGACCGTCTCGTCGATGCGCTGGAACACCGCGCCGCCGTCCTTCATCCGCTCGATCAGCCGCTCGAGCATCATGATGCGATGGCCGCGGCCGATGATGAAAGGGTGGCACGTATAGGTGAGGACGCCCCACTCCACCGCTTCTCGCATATAGAGGAAGTCGTTGATCCAGTTGTCCTCGACCTCACGCGCGTTCTTCAGGCCCTGCCGCACGCTCTGCTCGGTGCGAACGAACTCGAAATGCGGCGAGTCGTCGGTCGACCAGTGGATCGGCATTTCGACGAGCGCGCTCTTCTTACCGAATTGCGCCGCCCGCTCGAGCTCGATGACGTCGCCCTGCCGCGCGTAGTACGGCGTGTAGTCGTCGCCCATCATGCTGCTGTCGTACACGAAACCGTGCTTGAGCATGAGCTCGACCGAATGCGGGCTCAGGTCCCACGACGGCGAGCGGTAACCGCGCGCGTACTGACCGGAGATTTTTTTGATCGCCTCGTTGCCGCGAACGAGCTCCTGTTCTTCCTGCTCGCGGGTGAGGCTCGCCGGTGGCCGGTGCGTCCAGCCGTGGTGCGCGATCTCGTGGCCGGCGTCGACCACCGCTTTCACGGCGCCGGGGTAGGTCTCGATCGTGTGTCCCGGCACGTACCACGACGTCGCGATGCCATGTTTCTTCAGCAGCGCGAGCAGCCTCGGCGCACCGACGCGGGGCCCGAACTCGCCGCGCGAGATCCAGCCGGGCGTCGTCTGATCGCGGGAGATGAAACCGGAGATCGCGTCGAAATCGAAAGTGAGACAGACGATGTGCTTGCTCATGGAAGTCGATTATAGCTGCGTTATCATTGCGCCTCCTCCCAGCA
>JAQGMV010000314.1 GCA_028292225.1 Betaproteobacteria bacterium | reverse complement strand
CGGTCGAAGCTGCCCGTGCGGGCGAGCAGGGCCGCGGTTTTGCGGTCGTGGCGTCGGAAGTTCGCACCCTGGCGCAGCGCTCGGCCAGCGCCGCCAAGGAAATAAAGGAGCTCATCTCCGATTCGGTACACAAAGTCGAAGCCGGAACGCGCCTCGTGGGCGACGCCGGCAAGACGATGGACGAGATCGTGGCGTCGGTGAAGCAGGTTACGGACATCATTACCGAGATCACCGGGGCGGCGCACGAGCAGAGCTCGGGCATCGACCAGGTGAACCAGGCGGTGATGCAGATGGATCAGGTCACGCAGCAGAACGCGGCGCTCGTGGAAGAAGCCGCCGCGGCGGCCGAGTCGATGCGCGAGCAGGCCCACCAGCTCGGACGGGAGGTCGCGGTGTTCAAGCTGGCTCAAGGCGCCGTCATGGGCGCGCCCGCCAAAGCGCCGACGGCACAGCAGGCGCCTGCGATCGAACGTCGCGCGCCCGGCCGGCCGAAGAACGTCGCGCGGCTGCCCGTCAAGGCGGAGCCGAAACACACATCCCGAGCCGCGATTGCACGCAAGACAGGTACCGATGACGAATGGAGCGAGTTCTAGAAACGCGCCGCACCCGACAGGAGAATGAACATGAATGATCAGCAAGCAGTGAAAGCAATCAGCGCAGCGCCCGCCACAGCGGGGGCGCCCGGACACACCAGCGAGTACCTGACGTTCTCGCTGGGTTCGGAAGAGTACGGGATCGACATCCTGAAAGTGCAGGAGATCCGCGGTTACGAGAAACCGACGGCGATCGCGAATGCCCCGGCCTTCATCAAGGGTGTAGTGAATCTGCGCGGAACGATCGTGCCGGTCGTCGACATGCGCATCAAGTTCAGCCTCGGCAAGGCCGAGTACGATCAGTTCACCGTCGTCATCATCCTGAACGTCGCCGGTCGCGTCGTCGGAATGGTCGTGGATGGCGTGTCGGACGTGATGCAGCTTGCCGCCGATCAGGTGCGAGCGGTGCCGGAATTCTCGGGCGCGTTCGACACGCAATACATCACCGGGCTCGGAACCGTCGGCGAGCGCATGCTGATTCTGGTCGACATCGAGAAGCTCATGTCGGCGAGCGACATGGCGCTGATGGAGCAGACCCTGCAGTAACGCGACCGATCGCGCGTGCCGGCCGATCGGGTCGAGCGGCGTGATTTATAAACCGGGATGGAAGGCTGACCGTGAAATCGCTGCGCAATATTCTCTTACTGCTGATCGTCTCGGGAATCCTCGCCTCGGGCGCGCTCACCGGCGCCTCGATGTGGGGTGCCCATCACGCCAACCAGTCGGTGCAGCGCACGCTGGTTGCGAAAGACGTCACGGCGGACATCCTCCCGCCTCCGATGTACCTCATCGAATTGCGCCTGGTGTTATCGCAGGCGGTCGAGGGCACGATGCCGTTCGCCCAAGCGCAGGCCGAGGTGACGCGCCTGGAGAAGGAGTACTTTGAGCGCCTCGCCTATTGGACGCAGAATCCGCCGTATGGGCTGCAATCCCATCTGCTGGGCAAGCAGCACGACAAGGGGCAGCGCTTCATCGCAGCATCGAAGCCGGTGCTGGCCGCGATCGCAGCCGGTGACGAAGCGGCCGCGCGCGCCGCGCTGAAGACCGCGCACAGCGTCTACGGCGAGCATCGTGCCGGAGTCGACGAAACCGTCGCTGCCTCTGCGGCGTTTGCGCAGGGGGCGCTGGAATCGGTCGGCTCGATAGACTCGATCGTGTTCCGGGTCCAATGGATGGGCTTCGCTCTTTCCGCGGCGCTGCTGATCGCGCTGGGCGTGTGGGCCCGCAAGAACGTCTGGGCGGCGACCGGCGGGGAGCCCGCCGAAGCGGCGGCTATCGTCAATGCGGTGGCGACGGGCGATCTGTCGGTTCGTGTGCCCGTAGCCCCGGGGGATACATCCAGTGTGATGGCGGCCATGGCGCGCATGTGCGCCAACCTGGCGGATATAGTGACCCACATACGCAGCAGCAGCGACAGGATCGCCAGCGGTGCGGCTCAAATCGCCGCGGGTAACGCCGATCTTTCGCAGCGTACGGAAGAGCAGGCGTCCAGTCTCGAGGAAACCGCGTCCTCGATGGAAGAGCTCGCGAGCACGGTCAGGCAGAACGCCGAGAGCGCCAGACAGGCGAACCAACTCGCGGCGAGCGCGTCCGAAGTTGCCGTCAAAGGCGGCGCGGTGGTCGGTGAAGTCGTGCAGACGATGTCGTCGATCAGCGATTCGTCGAAGAAGATCGCCGAGATCATCAGTGTCATCGACGGCATCGCCTTCCAGACCAACATACTCGCGCTCAATGCGGCAGTCGAAGCGGCGCGCGCGGGCGAGCAGGGCCGGGGTTTTGCCGTGGTCGCCTCCGAAGTGCGCACGCTGGCGCAGCGCTCGGCGGGTGCGGCGAAAGAGATCAAGGCGCTCATCTCGGACTCGGTGCGCAAAGTCGAAGCGGGCACGCGTCTGGTGGACGATGCGGGCAAGACGATGGACGAGATCGTGAGCTCGGTCAATCGAGTGACCGACATCATGGCGGAAATCACCTCGGCGGCGCACGAGCAGAGCTCGGGAATCGAGGAGGTGAACCAGGCGGTGATGCAGATGGACCGGGTGACGCAGCAGAACGCGGCGCTGGTCGAAGAAGCCGCGGCAGCCGCGGAGTCGATGCGCGAGCAGGCCGGCGCGCTCGGCCGCGAAGTCGCGGTGTTCAAGCTCGCCGACGTCGCGCACGCCGGAGCCGCAGTCGGGGCGCCGGTAGCGCAAGCGGCGCGGGTCGAGCGCCGCAGTCCCGACCGCCCGAAAAACGTGACGCGCCTGGTCGTGAAAACGGAACCGAAACAGGCGCCCAAACCCGTGCCGGCATCAAAAACCGGGACCGATGCAGAGTGGAGCGAGTTCTGACCCGCGTCCTTCACGGGAGGAGGTCAGGCGCCGATACTACGGAGCGACCGCCCGCATTCGGGCCGTTGTCGATCAGCAGCACACGAGCGGGGTAGCGCATGCAACAGCAGGTCGAACACGCGGACGCAGGACGCGAATTCGCTTTCACGAGCGCCGATTTCCAGCGCATCGCGAAACTGATTTACGAGCACGCAGGGATAGCGCTGGCGGCGAGCAAGCAGGAAATGGTGTACAGCCGGCTCGCCCGCAGGCTGCGCGCGCGCAACCTGTCGCGGTTCTCCGATTACATTGCGCAGCTCGAGTCGAACACGAATGACAAGGAGGAGTGGGAGGCTTTCGTCAACGCGCTCACGACCAACCTGACTTCGTTCTTCCGCGAGCCCCATCACTTCACCGAGCTCACGCGCTTTCTCGAGCGACGGCGCGGAAGGGCCGAGCCCCTCAACATCTGGTGCGCGGCAGCATCCACCGGGGAAGAGCCGTATTCGATCGCGATGACGGTGGTCGATGCTTTCGGCAGCTTCACCCCGCCGGTCTCGATCATCGCGACCGACCTCGATACCAATGTTCTGGCCAAGGCGTCCTCGGGCATCTACACCGACGACCGCATCGAGAAGCTCAAGCCGGAGCAGTGGCGCAAGTTCTTCCTCAAAGGCGCCGGCACCAATGCGGGAACGGTGAGGGTGCGGCAGGAGCTGCGCGATCTCGTGACCTTTCGCCAGTTGAACCTGCTCGATGCTCGCTATCCGGTGCGCGGGCCTTTCGACGCGATCTTCTGCCGCAATGTGATGATCTATTTCGACAAGCCGACGCAGCGCAAAGTCCTGCAGAGTCTCGCACCGCTGCTGCGTGCCGACGGACTGATGTTCGCCGGCCATTCCGAAAGCTTTCTGCATTCGGCCGACGTGTTCCGGCTGCGCGGGAATACGGTATACGAGCTTGCGGCGCCCGCGCGGCCCATTGCCGCCGCCCGCTAGAGACGCGTATCAGATGAAACATGGATTGCAGCACACGGCAACGAACTTCTATTTCGACCGCGTCCAGAACATCGAGGCGGTGAAGATACTGCCCGGCGAATACCACGTCACCGACAAGGATATGCTCATCGTCACGGTCCTGGGCAGCTGCGTCGCCGCGTGCATACGCGATCCGCTTTACGGCATCTCCGGAATGAACCATTTCATGCTGCCGGAAGGGCCGGGGAACGACGGCATCGCCTCCGCGTCGGCGCGCTACGGCAGCTTCGCCATGGAGCTGCTGATCAACCAGCTTCTGAAGCTCGGCGCGCGCCGCGGCGCGCTCGAAGCAAAGGTGTTCGGCGGCGGCAACGTGCTGCGCGCGCTCTCCGCGTGCAACGTCGCCGACCGCAACGCGGCTTTCGTGCTCCAGTACCTGAAGACCGAGAACATTCCGGTGGTGGCGCAGGATCTCGGCGGCACGCTCCCGCGCAAGGTCTACCAGTTCGCAAAAACCGGCCGTGTTCGCGTCAAGCGCCTGGCCGAGACCCGCAATGACACGATCTTCGAGCGCGAGCGCAGCTACCGCTCGCAGATCATCGCCGAGCCCGCCGGGGAAGTGGAGCTCTTCGGATGAGCCCGGGCGGCAGAAAAACGCGTGTGATCGTGGTCGACGACTCGTCCGTGATGCGTCACCTGCTCTCGGAGATCATCAACGCCGAGCGGGACATGGAAGCGATCGGCGGGGCCTCGGATCCTCTCGTCGCTCGCGAGATGATCCGCAGCATGAATCCCGACGTGATCACGCTCGACATGGAGATGCCGCACATGGACGGGCTCGAGTTTCTCGAAAAACTGATGCGGTTGCGGCCGATGCCGGTGGTGATGGTCTCCGCGTTCGCAGAAGCGAACTCCCAGGTCGCGATGCGCGCGCTCGAGCTCGGCGCGATGGAGCTCGTCGCGAAGCCGAAGAACGGCGCAGGCGGCATCGCGGAGTACGCGCTCGAGGTGACGTCGAAAATCCGTGCCGCTGCGCTCGGACGCCCGAAGAAAGGACTGGCCGTGCCCGTCGGGCCGGCGGCCGCCGCACCCGGAGCGAACGCGGTGAAAAGCCCGTGGAGCAACAAAATCATCGTGATCGGGGCCTCGACGGGCGGGACCGAAGCCGTCAAGGACGTCCTGACCCAGATGCCCGTCAACGCGCCCGGGATCCTCGTCGCGCAGCACATGCCCGAAGGTTTTACGCGTTCGTTCGCGGCGAGGCTCGACTCGCTGTGCGCGATCACGGTCAAGGAGGCGGCGGACGGCGAGCGGGTGCTTCCCGGTCACGCGTACATCGCACCGGGCCATTCGCACCTCATGCTGAAGAAGAGCGGCGGCGGCTACGCGACGCTCCTGTCGCAGTCCGAGCCCGTGAACCGGCACCGTCCGTCGGTCGACGTACTGTTCCGGTCGGCCGCACGCTCAGGCGCAGCCAACGTGCTCGCCGTGATCCTCACCGGAATGGGTAAGGACGGCGCTGCCGGCATGGCCGAGCTGCGCCGTGCGGGCGCCTGCA
>JAQGMV010000308.1 GCA_028292225.1 Betaproteobacteria bacterium | reverse complement strand
CGGAGAGGACAATCCCGCCTTCGGCAGCGCTGCTGCGGCCTTGCTGGAAAGCGATGCCGGAGGCGATGCCCGCATCGGGATTCGCACCCCAGACTTCCTCCTGCGCCTGCGGGCTCCACCAGACGAGATTGCGATGATGCGAGGCGAGATTCGCGACCACCCAGCCCACGGCGATGTCGCCGCGCGAGAGCATCTCGGGAATATCGAAGTAGGCGACGAAAGGCAGCTCCATCCCGCCCCACACCCTGGGCTGCAGATAGCGCAGCAGTCCGGTGCGGTTCAGCGCTGCGATCACTTCGGGGATGAGCGTGCGCGCCGCCTCGCATTTGGGCGCCTGCTCGCGCAGCAACGGAATCAGCTCGTGTGCGCGGCGCATCGCTTCGTCGTAGCCGACGTCCGAAAAACCCACGGTGTCGCGCTTCATGCGAGGGCTTGGAGTCATCGTGTTGATCTTAGCGCGTTACGACAACTCGCACTCTCGAAGGAAAAGCCGGGGCTTGGCACACCCCCCGGCATGCGGCGATACTCGGGTCATTGTTCCTGAGCCGGCTGCATGGCATGCGCATGTTCGATTTTTGCGACTTCATACCGCTTACGCCCATCGACTGAGTCCGTGATTCACGTCGTGATCAAAGGATACCGGGTATTGATGGTCGCACTGGCGAGCATTGCCTTGTACTTCCCCGCGGTCTCTTCGGCCCAGAACTATCCCGCCAAACCGGTTCGCTACATCGTTCCCTTTCCCGCCGGCGCCTCGCCGGACCTCATCGCGCGTCTGGTGACTGAACGCTTCAGCCGGGTGTGGGGCCAGCAGGTGCTGGTGGAGAACCGCTCGGGGGCAGGCGGGACGGTGGGTGCGGCGTACGCCGCCAGGCAGGCCGCTGATGGGTATGCCTTGTTCCAATGCAATATCGCGTCGAGCGCGATTGCAGAGTCGCTGTATTCAAGATTGCCTTACGACCACCAGCGCGACTTCGCGCCGATCTCCCGTATCGGTGTGACGGCGAGCGTTCTGGTCGTACACCCTTCGATGCCGGCGCGCTCGGTAAAGGAATTCATCGCGTATGCCCGGGCGAACCCGGGCAAGCTTTCCTACGGCACGTCAGCGGCCGGCACCTCGCCGCAGCTCGCGATGGAGTTGCTCAAGCTGACCGCGAAGATCGACGTCGTTCACATCGCGTACAAGGGCGGGCCGCAGGCGCTTACCGACGTCATCGGGGGCCAGATCCCTTCCAGCATGCAGACGGCGCCGGCGGCGGTGTCGGCGATCCAGACCGGACGCGTGCGCGCGCTCGCGGTAACGAGCCTGAGTCGCATACCGCAATTGTCCTCGGTGCCGACCATGCACGAGGCCGCGCTTCCGGGCTTCGAAGTGAATTCGTGGTACGGTCTGTGTGCGCCGGCCGGCACGCCCACAGCCATCCTCGATAAAGTGCATGCCGACCTGGTTACGATCCTGCGCATGCCCGAGATGCAGCAGCGTCTCAGCGATCTCGTGGTTGAAGCCGCGCCGACGAGCCGTGAAGAATTCTCTCAATTCATCCGTGCCGATGCCGCGCGCTGGGCTCGCGTGATCAAGGCCGCTCATATACCGCAGGAGTAGGAAGCATGAAAGCAATAGTTTGCGAGGCGTTTGGCGGACCCGAGGTGCTGGCGTTACGGGATGTGCCCGATCCGCCGCCGCCGGGTCCGGGTGAGATCCAGGTAAGCATCGGCGCGCGCGGCGTGCAGTACGTGGATGTGCTGATGCTCGCCGGGAAATATCAGTTCCGACCCGAGCCTCCTTTCATTCCGGGCAACGAAGCCGCGGGCGTCGTCACCGCTGTCGGACAGAGCGTTGCCGACTTCCACGTGGGCGACCGTGTCATGAGCCGCCACACACTGGGCGCCTGCGCCGAGCTCGGAAACGCAAAAGCGGCATTGTGCGACAAGATCCCCGATGGCATGAGCATCGAGCAGGCCGGCGTGTTTCGGGGCGCTTACGCCACGGCCTACCACGCGCTGTTACAGCGCGGCCGCATGGCGGCGGGCGAATGGGTGCTCGTTCACGGCGCCGCCGGCGGTATTGGCATCGCAGCCATCCAGGTTGCGAAAGTGTTCGGCGCGCAGGTGATCGCCACCGCGAGCACCGAAGCGAAGCGCGCGGCATGCCTCGAAGAAGGCGCGGATCACGCGATCGATTACCGCAACGGATTCGTCGACAAGGTGAAGGCGCTGACCGGCGGCCGGGGCGTGGACATCGTCTACGACCCCATCGGCGACAAGGTGGCCGATGAGTCGTTGCGCTGCCTCGCCTGGGGCGGGAGGCTGCTCATCCTGGGATTCCTCGGCGGTGGTCCCACGGCGATCAAGAGCAACTACCTGTTGATCAAGGGCATCGACGCGATCGGCGTGCGCATCGGCGGGCTGAACGAAAACAACCCCGAGCTCGCGCTCGCCAATATGAAGACACTGATGGTGCTCGCGGCGCAGGGGAAGCTGAAGCCGCGCATCTCGCACCGCTTCCGCCTCGACCAGACGGCGGAGGCGCTGCAGGCGGTGATCGATCGCGCCGTCATCGGCAAAGCGGTAGTCATATGAACATGCGGACCATGACGCCGTCGCCTTGACGGCTCGGTCGTCGGTGCCGCATTCTGTGCGCGTTCATGCTTCGACAGGCTGTCCTGAGGTTGTCGAAGGGCTCGGCACGAACGGAACGGCCTGCTCGTTAACAACCAGGGGGACGATCACCATGAAACGACAGTTTGCAAACGTAATCGGGCTGCTGGTCATTGCTTTGATCGGCTTCGGCTGCGCGCACTACTCGTCGCACCAGGGCTGGGTGACACTCATAGACGGCAACACCGGGATGGAGAACTGGAGCCCCACCGGCAGCAACGCCAACTGGAGGGCCGCGGATGGCGCCATCCAGGCGGACACGAGCACGGGGAAGGGCAGCAGCGTCCTGGTCTCGAAGAAATCGTTCAAGGACTTCGAGCTTTACGCTGAGTTCTGGGCTTCCGACGATACGAACAGCGGCATTTACCTGCGCGTCATGAACCCGACCGACGTCAGTACCGCCACGGGCGCCTACGAGGTGCAGATCTGGGACAAGAACCCGAATCCGGCGTACAGCACGGGTAGCCTCGTCAACGTCGCCGCGGTCAATCCCATATACAAGGCCGGCGGCCGGTGGAATACCTACGAGATCTACGCCAAGGGCTCCGAGATCACCGTCAAGCTCAACGGCATCGTCACCGTCAGCGCCCAGGACGCCAGGTTCCCGCAAGGCAGGCTCGGCATCCAGTACAACGGCGGCCCGATCAAGGTGCGCAAATTGGCCGTCAAAGAGCTGTAGCAGGAGGAACGCAACACATGATTTCAGTCTCGCCCGTTGAACCCGATTTCGTCGCGGTCATCGGCAATGTCGACCTGAGGCAGCCGCTGAGCGACGCGGTTTTCGCCGAGATCGACGACGCGTTCAATCGTTATGCAGTGCTGGTGTTCCACGGTCAGCGACTGGCGGAAGACCAGCAGAACGGCTTCGCGAACCGCTTCGGCCCACTCGGCTATCCGATCGCGCCGTTCAGGCCGGACAACACCGACAGGCTCGCCAGGAAAGAATCGGCCGACATCTCGAACGTCGACGAGCACGGCAAAGTGCTTCCGGAAAGCGATCCACGCGTGCTGATCACTCGCGCGAACGCGCTGTGGCATACGGACAGCACCTTCAAGCGCACGCCTGCGAAGATGTCGATGCTTTGCGCGCAAAGCGTCGTACCGGAGGGCGGCGAGACCGAGTTCGCCGACATGCGCGCCGCGTGGGACGCGCTGCCGGACTCACGCCGGCGCGCCCTCGAAGGCCTCATAGCTGAGCACGATTACTTTCATTCGAGAATGAAGGTCGGGCTCGATCCGGCGACGCTGACACCGGAGCGCCGCTCGGTACTGCCTCCAGTGCCGCAGGTGCTCGTTCGCACCCATCCCACGAGCGGCCGCAAATCCCTCTATCTCGCGTCGCACATCCGGCGCATTTTCGGGATGAGCGCAGCCGAAGGCCAGGCACTCGTCGAAGAGCTCGTCGAGCACGCCACGCAACGCCGGTTCGTCTACGCGCACCGGTGGGCAGTCGACGATGTCGTGCTGTGGGACAACCGCTGCACCATGCACCGCGGACGCCCGCACGACCCGGGTGTCCCGCGCGTGATGCGCCGCTCGACGGCGATGGATATCGGGCCGAGCGTGCCTTCGAGCTGGCAGCCGGCCGCCTAGCTGACGCACCAGCCGCAATATAAAAGCGGCGGCTTGCCGATGCCGGGCACGACCGCCGCAGCCCAACACCAAGGAGGAACGACATTGTTCGTGCTACGCCATCTTTTCGCCTGCGCGCTGCTCGCCGCGGCGCTTCCGGTCATCGCGCAGGGCTTTCCATCGTGCAGGTCGATGCGCATGGTCATCGCCTATCCCGCGGGCGGTCCGACCGATCTGCAGGGACGCATACTCGCGCAGAAGCTTTCGGAGCGGTGGGGCCAGCAGCTCGTCGTCGAGAATCGAGGCGGCGGCGGCACCGTGATCGCCACGACCGTCGTTGCGAAAGCCAATGCCGACGGCTGCACGCTGCTGCTGACCGCGCTGCCTTTCGCCATCAATCCATTCATCATCTCGAAGCTGCCGTACGAGGCGAAGGATCTCGCGCCGGTGACCCAGACGACGCGATTCCCGCAGGTGCTCGTCGTGCATCCTGACCTGCCGGTCAAGACGGTGAAGGAATTGCTGGGCTATGCCGCGGCCAATCAGGGCAAGGTCAGCTACGCATCCTCGGGCAATCTCGGCACGGGCCACCTCGCAGGCGAGCTGCTGAGCACCGTGTCGGGCGTGAACCTCCTGCACATCCAGTACAAAGGCAGCGCGCCCGCGTATCCGGACGTGATGTCGGGCCGGGTGCCGGTGATGTTCGACAGCGTCGGGGGCATCAACAAGTACATCGCATCGGGACAGGTGCGGCCGATCGCAGTGACCACGGCGGCGCGCAGCCCGGAGCTGCCGAACGTGCCGACGGTGGCCGAGTCGGGATTCCCGGGGTTCGAAGTGTCGGCGTGGCAAGGCATCGTCACGACGGGAGGCACGCGCAAGGATATCGTTGCAAAGCTCTCGTCCGACATCGCGTCGGTGCTGGCCAGCCCCGACATGCGCGAGCGGCTCGCGCGCCTTTCAGCCGAGCCGGTCGGCAGCACGCCTGCGGAGTTCGAAGCGTTCATCCGGGCGGAGGCCGCCCGCTGGGGAAAAATCATCCGCGAGCGGAAGATCAGGACGGAGTAGGCCCTTGTGTGATCCTGCTATTTCAGTGGCGGGGACATGCCATCCGGCAGCGGGGTGCGATCCACATTCAGGCACATCGAAACCAGCGAATAAAAGCCGTTGACTGCGATCAGGTCGAACACGCCGCGCTCGCCGAAGCGCTCCAGCGCACGCTGGTAGTTGGCATCGCTCACGCCCTGGTTTTCGTGCAGCTCCTGCGAGAAATCGTAGATGATCGTCTCGTCCTCATCCATTTTTTCGGGACGGCGGTCCTCGGCGATATCCTGCGCGATCGCCGGATCGAGTCCTGCGTCGAGCGCGAGCTTGCAGTGAGCGAACCACTCGTACTGAGAGGTCCAGAAGCGCGCCGTGACCAGGATGGCCATTTCATTGAGCTTCGAAGGCAGCGAGCTGCGAAAACGGATTTCCTCGCCGAGTTTCTGCACGCAGTCGCCGATGCCCGGACTGCGCAGAAACAGATTGAACGGCCCGCCCAGCGGTCCCGGTTTCGAAGCGCCGGAATTCGGAAGCTTCGAGCGCGGTCCGGAGCGGATCGCATCATAGAGCGTGCGCTGTTCGGGAGTGAGGTTCTCGACCGGGATGAGCTTGAAGCGCCGGGAATCTGCAGTGCCGGCGGCGTCTTTGGGTTTCGTCATTTGTTGATCCTCCTGGGTGGCGAAGGCCGAAATTAACATGGGAACGGACGATAGACAGGTTCAATGCCGCATGCCCTGCATCCGGTTTGTGTGTGGAGGCCGGCGCGCCGTTCGACGGGCGCGCGATATACCAGGCCGCGCGCCGCGTTCATGAACCCCCTCCTGCTCGCCCTCGGAGCGATGTTCCTGCAGCAGACCTTTGTCGCGCTCGGCAGAGCGCTGCCGGCAGTGATCGCGCCGGCGATCATCACGGACCTGCGCATCGATCCGGCCTGGATCGGCATCTATTTTGGATTGACGGCTGCCGCCTCTCTCGTCGCGCAACTCGGGTGCGGCAGCTTCATCGTGCGTCACGGCGCCTTGCGCATGACCCAGATCTCGCTGGTCATGATGGCCGCCGGCACCGCATTGGCGGCGCTGGGAACACCGCTGATGCTCGTCCTGTCCGCGATCATCTGCGGGTGCGGCGGGGCCGTATCCACACCGGCCAGCTCGCATCTGCTCAGCCGCGTCGCGTCGCCGCGCTACCTGCCGCTGGTGTTCTCCATCAAGCAGACAGCGGTGCCGGCCGGTCTGCTTCTGGCCGGGGCGTTCGGGCCGCTGTTGACGGAGTGGAAAGACTGGCGGTTCACGATGCTGCTCAGTGCGGCGGCGTGCGCCGTCTTCGTCCTGATGCTGCAGCCCCTGCGCAGGATTTTCGATACCGACCGGGTGCCGACGCGCACCTTCCGCTTGTCGGATTTCAAGACGACGCTGATTTCGGTGGTCGGCACGCGCGGCCTTCGTACGTTGTCCTTCGCGTGCCTCGCCTTCAACGGCATCCAGGCGACCATGACCGCCTATTTCGTCGTGTACCTCACGACGATCGGCTACACGCCCGTGGCAGCAGGCTTTCTTTTTTCGGTGGCAGTCGCGGTCGCCATGCCCGGCCGCATCGTCTGGGGATGGCTCGGCAGCACCTATGTCACCCCGCGCACGTTGATGGCGGGGCTCGCCCTCGGCATGGCCGGCAGCGCTGCACTCCTCGGTCTTTGCAGCGCCGGCCAACCGACGCTCGTCGTCGGACTGATCGCCTGCGTGTTGAGCGCCACCGCGCTGTCGTGGCACGGTATTCTGCTGGCGGAAACCGCGCGCGCGGCGCCGGAAGGCATGCGCGGCGGCGTCACCGGCGGCGTGCTCTCGTTCGGGCAGGTCGGCGCGCTCGTCTTTCCGCTGACCTATTCAGGCCTGCTCGACCTCACCGGCAGCTACGCCATCGGCTTCATCGTGTGCGGTATTCCGGCGCTGCTCGTCGGCATCCGACTGCTCCGCCGCCAAGGCGGGACACCTGACGCGTGACAGAAGGAATTCCCGGTGATGCGCAGTAACCCTCATCTACTCGAGCCTTGCGCCCGAGAGAGCGATCACCTTCTTCCACTTCGTGGTCTCGGCCTGCACGAATTTCCTGAATGCTTCGGGCGTCGTCGGTGCGGCGGCGACGCCATTGTCGTAAAAGCGCTGTTTGAGATCCGGCGACTCGAGCGCTTTCATCATCGCCGCATGTATTTTCGCGACATACGGTTGAGGCGTGCCTTTCGGAACCGCGTAGCCCTGCCATACGGTGACTTCGAAGTCAGGAATGCCGGATTCGATGACCGTGGGTACATCGGGCACCTGTTCGGCGCGCTTTGTCGATGAGACGGCGAGCGCCCGCAGGCGTCCCGCCTTGACGTGAGGCAGCGGCCCGGGAAGATTGAAGAACATCGCCTGGACCTGACCGGCGATGACATCGACGTAGCCTTGCGCCGAGTTCTTGTACGGCACGTGGATCATGTCGATCCCGGTTACCGACCTGAAATACTCCATGGTGAGATGCGGCGAGGCTCCGATTCCCGACGACGCGTACTTGAACTTGCCGGGATTGGCCTTGGCGAGCTTGACGAATTCGCCGACGTTGGCCGCGGGCAGCGCCGGCGTGACAGTCAGGATGTTCGGCATGGCGGCGTACAGCGAAATCAGTGCGAAGTCGCGCAGGTGGTCGTACGGCAGCCTGTCGCGCAGCCCGGCGGTAATCGCCTGGTTGATGCCGTATGTGAAGATCGTATGGCCGTCGGTCGGCGCCCTCGCGGCCATCTCGGTGCCTATGATGCCGGCGGCGCCGGCGCGGTTGTCGATGACCAGTGTTTGCCCCCACGCTTCACTGAAGCGTTGCGCGAAAATGCGCCCGACGACGTCGGTGGAGCCGCCTGCACCGAACGGCAGGATGAGCCTGCCGGGTTTGTTCGGATAGTTGTCGGCGCCGCGCGCCGCGCCAGTCGCTACAATAAATACCGCTGCCGCAACGCCGCCAAGCCATTTGCAGTCGAGTCTCATAGCGCTCCTCCCCGTTTGGACTTGTGCATAACATTGACCGGCCATTCGCATCGGACGCGTGCCGGCGACACACGATACCGTTCACAATAACAGTTGCAAACTCACGAAAGAATCTGACATGACGACCCGCATGCCGCTCAACGGTTTCAAAGTGCTCGACCTCACCGCCCACCGCGCGGGACCCACGGCCGTGCGTCAGCTCGCCGACTGGGGCGCCGACGTGATCAAGATCGAGGTGCCGGGACTCTCGGCGTCGGACGCGACCGGCGGCAAGCGCAGCGGACCGGACTTCCAGAACCTGCACCGCAACAAGCGCAGCCTTACGCTCAACCTCAAGAGTCCCGAGGGCCTGAAGATCTTCTTCGAGCTCGCCAAGACCGCCGACGTCGTGGTCGAGAACTTCAAATCCACGGTCAAGCACAAGCTCGGCATCGACTACGAGGCGGTGAAGAAGGTCAACCGTCGCATCGTCTACGGCAGCATCTCGGGCTTCGGACAGGACGGTCCTTACGAGGGCAGGCCGGGCGTCGATCAGATCGCGCAGGGTATGGGCGGGCTGATGTCTATCACAGGGCATGCCGGCGGCGGGCCGGTCCGCGTCGGCATCGCGATCAACGACACCTCGGCCGGGTTGCTGCTGGCCAACGGGATCGTGCTCGCGCTCCTCGACCGCGAGCGCACCGGCGAAGGTCAGTGGGTGTCGACCTCGCTGATCGAGGCGGCGATCTACATGCTCGACTTCCAGGCGGCGCGTTACCTCATCAAGGGCGAGGTCGCGGGGCAGGAAGGCAACAGCCACCCGACTGCGAGCGGCACCGGCATGTTCCAGACCGCGGACGGTTACATCAACGTCGCCGCTTCGGGCGACAGCCTGTGGGCGCGCTTCTGCAAAGCGGCTGACGCACCGGACCTGCTCACCGACCCCGATTACGCCACGACGGCGGCGCGCTCGAAAAACCGGCCGGCGCTCAACGCGCGCCTGGTCGAGATCATGCGCCACCGCACGAACGACGAGTGGGTCGAGATCATGAACAAGGCCGGCGTGCCGTGCGGCCCGATAAACACGATCGACAAGGTCTTCGCCGATCCGCAGGTGCAGCACCTCGGCATCGCAACAAAGATCGATCATCCGCAATATGGACCGCAGAAAGTCGTCGGCCAGCCGATCCACCTGAGCAGCTATCCGCAGCCGGAGAAGCTCAAGCACACGCCGGAGTCGGGCGAGCATACCGAGGAGATACTCGCGGGGCTCGGGTACGACGAAGCTGCGATCGCGGGCCTGCGAGGCAAGGGCGCGGTGTAGGGTTCCCGTTCGTGCGTGATTTAGCGGTTATTCTTACGCTACAACCGAAGGAGGGGAGTCCGCATGGCGCACGCGCACGCTTATCAATATCTCACCGAGCCGGAAGTCCGCTTCCTCGACGCGGCGGTCGCCCGTCTGATCCCCGCGGACGATCTCGGGCCGGGCGCGAAAGAAGCCGACGTCACGTACTTCATCGACCAGCAGCTCGTCAGCACGTGGGGCATGCACGGGCGCAACTATCGCCAGGGCCCATGGCTCGAAGGCACGCCGCAGCAGGGCTTTCAGTTGAAGCTCACACCGCAGGAGATCTATCGCGCGGCCATCCGCGAGATCGATCTTCACTGCAGGCAGCAGTACGAGAAGGCTTTCGCGTTTCTCGGACCCGAGCGTCAGGATGAAGTGCTGCATGCGCTCGAAGACGGCAAGATCGAGCTCGAGTCGCTGTCCTCTGCGCTCTTCTTCAAGCTGCTCCTGCGCAACACGCACGAAGGCTTCTTCGCCGATCCCCTCTACGGCGGCAACCGCGACAAGATCGGCTGGAGGCTGATCGGCTTTCCGGGCGTCGCTTCCTCGACCTACGACGAGCACATCGATCACCACAACGTGCCGTATCGCGTCGAGCCCGTGAGCATCCTCGACGTCCAGCAGCAGCGGGTAAAGGTCGACAGTCAGGGTTATCCGAAGCACGTCAAACTGAGCATGGAGCTTCCGGAGGGCGGTCATGGCGACAACTAAGCTCAAACCCGTCGACGTCGTCGTGGTCGGCATCGGCGTGTCCGGCTCAATCATGTGCAAGGAGCTCGCGGAGACGGGGCTCAAAGTCGTGGGGCTCGAGCGCGGACGCATGATCGACCCGCAGCACGATTTCGCGATGCCGTACGTGCACGACGAGCTGAAGTACGACCGCCACAGCGACATCTTCCAGAATCTTTCACGCGAGACGATCACCTTCCGCAACAGCCCCGGCGAGACCGCGCTGCCGATGCGCGAGATGGGCTCGTTCAAGCCGGGAGAGGCCGTGGGCGGAACGGCGCTGCACTGGGGAACCCACACGCGCCGCTTCCTGCCGTGGGACTTCGAAACGCGCAGCCGCACGGTCGAGCGTTACGGCGCCGGCAAGCTTCCCGAGGGTTGCACGACCCAGGACTGGGGCGTGACCTACGACGATCTCGAGCCTTACTACGACCAGTTCGAGCACCTCTACGGTGTCGGCGGCAAGGCCGGAAACCTCAACGGCGAGATCCAGCGGGGCGGCAATCCTTTCGAGGGTGTTCGCTCACGCGAGTATCCCAACCCGCCCGCACCCATGACGCACGCGGGGACGCTGTTCGCCAGGGCGACCGAATCGCTGGGCTACGCGCCCCATGTGAACCCGATCGCGTCCATGACGCAGGCGTACACGAACCCCTACAAGCTGATGCTGGGGCAGTGCCTGCGAGGCGGCTTCTGCACCAGTCACGGCTGCGCGAACGGTGCGAAGGCGAGCCCGATGACGACGGTGATACCGGCGCTCCTCAAGCATGAGAACTTCGAGCTGCGTCCGCTGTGTAACGTCATCAAGGTGAACCTGGATTCGGACGGCAAGCGCGCGACCGGCGTCACCTACGTCGATGCGCGCGGCAGACAGTTCGAGCAGCCTGCAGACCTCGTGATCCTCGCGTCCTACACGTTCAACAATACGCGGCTCATGCTGCTCTCGGGAATCGGCAGGCCCTACGACCCGGTCAGCAACACCGGTGTGATCGGCCGGAATTACTCGTATCAGGCGCAGGGCAAAGTCTCGCTGTTCTTCGAAGACCAGGTGTTCAATCCCTTCATGGGCGGCGGCGCACGCGGCGTCGCGATCGACGACTTCAACGGGGATAACTTCGACCACGCCGGCCTCGACTTCATGGGCGGCGCGTATGTCGCGCTGTCGAGCAGCGGCGCCACGCCGATCAAGAACACGCCGGTGCCGCCCGGCACGCGTCACTGGGGCTCGGACTGGAAGAAAGCGGTGGCGCAGTACTACAACCGGTTCCTCTCGATTCGCGTGCACGGCTCGTGTCAGAGCTACCGCAAGAACCACCTGGACCTCGACCCGACGTATCGCGATGCGAACGGCCTGCCGCTGCTGCGCATGACTTTCGACTGGTCGGAGAACGAGACGAAAATGTCGGCGTGGGTCACGGCGAAGGCCGCGGAGATCGGCAAGGCCATCGGCGCGTCTAAAATGGCCACGAGCGCGACGTCGGGCAAGTACAGCATCGTCCCGTACCAGAGCACGCACAACGTCGGCGGCGTCGTCATGGGCGCAGACCCTGCGACGAGCGCGGTCAACAAATATCTCCAGTCGTGGGACGTCTCGAACGTGTTCGTCGTCGGCGGCAGCGCCTTTCCGCAGAACAGTGCCCTGCCGCCCACCGGCACCATAGGCGCGCTCTCGTGCTGGGCCGCGGACAACATCAAGGATCACTACCTCAAGCGGCCGGGGGCGATGGTGTAAGCGCGGAGCAGCGATAGCCGGTCAGGCTTCGACTGCGGCACTTGCCGCCTACGCTCAGGACGAAACGGGGGACGCATCGGAGTTGCTCCGATGTCCGAAAACGGCCAGACACCACCGGCCGCCGCGCTCATACTGCCCCCCATGTCACTCGACTCCCGCACCTGCTACCGCGCACTCAAAGCGCGTGACGCCAGATTCGACGGTCGCTTCTTCGTCGCAGTCTCGTCGACGCGCATCTATTGCCGCCCGGTCTGCACGGTCAAGCCGCCCAAGCGCGAGAACTGCACGTTCTATCCCAGCGCCGCGGCGGCGGAGTCGAACGGCTACCGGCCGTGTCTGCGCTGCCGGCCTGAGCTCGCGCCCGGCAATGCGAGCGTCGATGCAACGTCGCGTCTCGCACAGGCCGCCGCGAGCATGATGGAGGACCGCACGCTGGACAAGGAGGGACTCGATACGCTCGCCGCATCGCTCGGCATCACCGACCGCCACCTGCGCCGCGCTTTCGGCGCCGAGTTCGGCGTCTCGCCGGTGGAGTTCGCGCAGACGCAGCGGCTGCTGCTCGCGAAACGTCTGCTGACCGATACCGCGATGCCGGTGACCGAGGTCGCGTTCGCGAGCGGGTTCGGCAGCGTGCGGCGCTTCAATGCGCTCTTCCGGGAGCGCTACCGCCTTAAACCCACTCAACTGCGCACCGCGCGTCAGGGCGCCGCGCCAACAGCCGCCACAGTCGACGTGCTGAATTTCGAGCTGAGCTTCAGGCCGCCGTTCGATTGGAGCGCGATCAGCGCATTCCTCGGCACGCGCGCGATTCCCGGTGTCGAGGCGGTGGAGGATGGATGCTATCGCCGCACGGTTCGACTCCTGATCGATCGCACCGAGCACACCGGCTGGATCGCGATCGGAATGTCGCCGAAAAAACCCACGCTGCGCGTCGCGGTTTCAGCTTCGCTCGCCAAGGCGCTGCCGCCGGTGCTTTCGCGCGTGAAGGCGCTGATGGATCTCGCGTGCCATCCGGCCGAAGTGGCGCAGGCGCTGGGCACACTCGCCAAGGGCCGTCCCGGCTTGCGCGTGCCCGGCGCGTTCGATGGTTTCGAGATGGCGGTGCGCGCGATCCTCGGCCAGCAGGTGACGGTGGCTGGAGCGCGCACCGTCGCGGGTCGCCTCGCCGCGACGTTCGGCGACGCCATCGAGACGCCGTTCGCCACGCTTGCAACGCTGTTTCCAACCGCGATGCGTGTGGCTTCCATTTCACCGGAAAGCGTCGCGCAGATCGGCATGCCCGGCGCGCGCGCCCGCAGCGTGATCGCTCTCGCGCGCGCCGTGGCAGACGGACGCCTCGTTCTCATGCCGAACGCCGAGATCGAAGCGACGCTCGACGGGTTGCGCGCACTACCTGGCGTGGGGGAATGGACCGCGCAGTACATCGCGATGCGGGCGCTGGCCTGGCCGGACGCGTTTCCACACACCGATCTGGGGGTGATGAAGGCGCTCGGCGAGACCGGCTCGCGTCGTGTGCTGGCCGCGGGCGAAGCCTGGCGGCCGTGGCGTGCGTATGCCGTGATGCATCTGTGGCAATCATTGAGCAAGAGTCCCTGACGGAACGAAACGCACTACGCGTTTCACGGTGTCAGGTCTCTCTACGGAGCTAAGGAGTAACCATGCGCTACTACGATCTCTATGAAAGCCCTCATGGGCGGATGCTGCTCGTCGCGGAAGGTGAAGCCCTTTCGGGCGTTTACTTCGAAGGCCAGAAGTACCATCCGCAGATCGATCCGGAGTGGCGGCAGGATGCAGGCCACGCGCCGCTGCGCCAGGCAAAGCGTGAGCTGATCGAGTATTTCGCCGGCGAGCGCACACGATTCGAGACTGCCCTCGCGCCCGAAGGCACGGCGTTTCAGCGTTCGGTCTGGAAGGCGATCTCCAATGTGGCTTTCGGCGAGACCATCACCTACGCCGAGCTCGCGCGCCGGGCGGGATGCACGGGTAGCGCGCGCGCTGCAGGCGCTGCAACCGGGCGCAATCCGCTCACCATCATCGTCCCGTGCCACCGCATCGTCGGTTCGAGCGGCAGCCTCACCGGATACGCGGGCGGACTCGACAGAAAGCGCGCGCTGCTGGCACTCGAGTCGGGAATCCCGGATTTGCTATCGGCGGCTTAGCCGCTAGTTGAGCCTGCGCGGCTGCGCCTCGCCCGCCGGCGTGGTTTCCTGCCTCGCCTCGTAGAGCGCGAGATTCACGTCCCAGTCGGTCTTCGTAACCTGCTCGCGCAGCAGCCGCGTGAACATGTGCAGGAGCGCGGTGTCGAGGGTGATGTCTATCCCCTGGCCCTGCAACGGGTGCAGGCTGAGCATCTGGACCCCCTTGTCGCGTTTCTTGCCCTCGGCCCTGGCCAGCAGCACCGGCGCCTCGCCGAGCAGCAGGCGGCGCGGTGCATCCGGCGCGTGCTCCTCGAATGCCTTCGTGTAATCCGCCTGCTGCGAATAGCCCTCGTGCTGGAGATCGAGCACGTTATTGCGGGCTTCCGGATCCGATTGCTGGTTCACTGCACGGTCCCATTCGAGCATCTGCACCAGCATCCGCCACAGCCGCTTGGTGAACCGCCTCGTGAGCCAGAACCGGAACTCGCAGTTGTCGGTCGTGGACAGGCGCAGCAGGAGGCGGTCCTCGGTCTCGTCGAAGCGGATCTGGATCTGGTGGATGGTCATGATCGGTCAGTGCAGATTCGGCTTCTTGAGAAAGTCGGTGCGATCGGCCGACTTGACCGTGATCTGAAGCACGTCGCCCCCGCGAGAGAGGGTGAGCGGCACCTCGATCCCGGCCGCGCCGAGCCGCCACACAGCCCGGAAGAATTCCGCCAGTCCGGTCACGCGCACCGCGCCGACTTTCAGCACCCTGTCGCCCGCCTCCACGCCGGCACGCTGGGCCGGGCCGCCGGCCGAGAGCTTGCCGACCACCAGCTTGTCGTCCTGATCCTGCGTGGACATACCCAGCCACGGATGCGGCGGGTGCGGGCTGCGGCCGGTCTGCAGCATTGCATCGAGGATGGGATCGAGCAGGTCGGTCGGCACGAACATGTTGGCGTGGACCGCTTCGCCGTTCACTTCGTGCTGCACGAGCAGCGAGCCGATGCCGATCAGGTGGCCCTGTGCATCGAGCAGCGCGGCGCCGCCCCATTGGGGATGTGCCGGTGCGGTGAAAAGCGCCTCGTTGAGCACGTATTCCCACGAGCCGGCGAACTCGCGTTTTTCGATGACCCGTGTCTTGAGCGCGTGGGCGAGACCGCCGTGGCCGATCACGAACGCCGAGTCGCCGACTTTCACGTCGGCCGCGAGGCCGCGGGGAAGATGCGGCGCATCCAGCTTGCCGAGCGGCTGGATCAGGCCGAAGCCGGTCGCCTGATCATAGGCGAGCCGGTAGCCCTCCACGACCGCGCCGCGATTGCTGGTGAGCCAGATCTGCGAGGCCT
>JAQGMV010000303.1 GCA_028292225.1 Betaproteobacteria bacterium | reverse complement strand
TCCGAGGTTCTCGTGTAACAGGGTAGCAAGGTCTGCTTTTGTGATAGTCGTCATTCGATCCTCCATACGACCCTAATCGATCTTCATTCTCGCGAAGCGGGCAGATTCCGGCAAGAGCCGCGGTGCGATTTTGCAGCGCACGCGCCCAGCCGTGCTGTTCACCCTTGACTTCAACGACGGAGCCGCTCGCGACTGTCGCCTCATTCATGCGACATTGTTGTCGGACCGCGAGGGCGTGGGGCACGCGTGAGCCGAACGTCTTTCGCCATGATACAGAAAAAACACGCGCGCTTCGCGAGCACATCGATGATGCGCGACCTCGGCGGCATCTGAGATTTGCACGCATGCGCCGAGTGAGGATGCGCGGCAGAGATGCAGCGATTTACACCACGCGAAGAGCGCAACTACGGGCGGACGAGCCGCGGCAGTTGTGAGGCGAGAGCCGCGCACCCTGCGCGCGTCAGTGGGATGGAAAAAGGGCGCCTATCAGGCGCCCTTTTGCAGTGCTATGAGACGACGGTTGCGCGTCAGCCCTTCTCGGCCCTTGCTGCACGGCGCGAGCGCCGGGTGCTTTTCGTGTCGTCCGTTGCCGTGCTGCTGCTGGCGGCCGCGCCGCTGCCGCCGCTGGTCGATCCTGCGGTCGATCCGGCGCCCGTGCTCGAGCTGGCCGCACCACCCGACGAGGTGCTTGCGCCGGAGCCCATGCTGCCGCCCTTGGACGTGCCCGATCCTGGCGTCGTCGTGCCCGGCTTGGCGGCGCCCATTTCGCCGGCGCTCGTGCCCGGGCCCATGCGACCTGCCTTGTCGGAATCGGCGGGGGAGCCTTGTGCAGCATATGCGCCTGCGACTGCAGCGGACATGCAACCCGCTACCACTGCCAACATGAGCTTTCTCATTACGTACCTCCCGAAAAAAGTTGATGCCGCGACTCCTCCACACGGCCGCGGACATCGGGCGTTCAGCAACTGTTGTGCCCGTGCTGTCAAGAGCGAGTCCGGTCCGCTACCGCTGCTCTTTTTTCGTCAGCGTGCGCTCGACCATGCCGTCCATGACATAGCGCCGGGTCTCCCGCTCGAATTGCCGCAGGTGCGCATCGGTCCTGTCGTGCGCGAACTGCTTTTCGTCCCGCGTCGTCGCCCCGACTGAATAGGCCGTGCTCGTCGCGTCCCGGTATGCGTCCCATCGGGACCAGCACCGGCCGTGCGCCGCGACGGCAATATCTTCCACGCCGGCCGGATTCATGGCGTCTTTTTCCGCTTCGCCGGTGACGCACGCGGTATAGGCTTCGCCGGCGGCCTTCATGCGTTCCGCATAAACGCCCGCTTCGCCCGAGTCGGGCGTCTGCGCGCAACCGGCTGCCGTGACGACGCACGCGAACAGCACAGGGATCATGGATTTCAGCGGGGTTCCTCTAACGGGAGCGGAGGGCCGTTCGGATGTAGCCATTGCATACTCGACGCGCACAGGGGATGCCGCGACTCTTGCAAACGTCATGCCCCGACCGCTGAAATGCCAGCGTAATACGCAGCCGACGCGTTTCGGTACGCGCCTTGCCGTGCAGTGACACCGGCGCAAGGACACGTAAAAGCGTTTTACGCATGACGACAAGACAGTTCCTCCGGCTCATGAAGAAGGCGCTCAGCGCCTGGTCGGACGATTACGCGCCGAGCATGGGCGCTGCGCTGTCCTACTACACCCTGTTTTCGATCACACCCCTGCTGGTGATCGTCATCGCGATCGCCGGTTTCTTCTTCGGCGACGACGCGGTGCGTGGCGAGGTTTTCACGCAGCTCAACGGGCTGCTCGGAGCCGAAGGCGCGAGCGCAGTCGAGCAGATGCTGAAAAGCGTCAACAAGCCGGCCGAGGGCGCGATCGCAGCGCTCATCAGCGTCGGCGTGCTCATCGTCGGAGCGACGAGCGTGCTCGGTGAATTGCAGAACGATCTCGATCGCATCTGGCGCGCCCCTGCAGTGACCCGGCGTGGCGGCCTCAGCGCATTCGCTCGCTCGCGGCTCTTGTCGATCGCGATGATCCTCGGCATCGCGTTCATCCTCATCGTTTCGCTCGTGTTCAGCGCGGTCCTCGCCGCGGTAGGCAAGTGGTGGGGCGCATGGTTCGGGGGCTGGGCGCTGCTCGCCCATGTCTTCGACCTCCTGGCGAGCTTCGCGCTGATGACCGTGCTCTTCGCGATGATCTACAAGATCGTGCCGAGCGTGCACATCCAGTGGCGCGACGTCTGGGTCGGGGCGGCGGTCACTTCGATGCTCTTCGCCACGGGCAAGGTGCTCATCGGCCTGTACCTCGGACGCAGCGGCGTCACCTCGGGCTTCGGCGCCGCGGGCTCGCTCGTGCTGCTGATGGTGTGGGTGTATTACTCCGCGCAGATCTTCCTCATCGGGGCCGAGTTCACATGGGCTTACGCGCATGAATACGGCTCCCGTCGCGGTGCAGGCACCCAGCAGGCTGCGCCCATGCGCGTCTCTTGAGCGCGGGCCCACCTAGGGCTCGAAGGCTACGGCCGTCGTCGACGGAGGCGCAGCATACTTCCATCGCACCGCAGGCTCGAGCGCCGGGTGCGCATGACAACCAGATATCCGTTCGGCATCAGCCGCGGACGGACAGGAATTTTGTCAAAAAATCGTTGCGAATCCCGCAGGCCATCGGTATAGTTCCCGCCAGTTACCTGCTGACATAACGCCGCCTCAATCAGAACGGCATGCCGGCAAGGCTCGCTGATCACCCGTCAGCAAGCGTTGAGTCCAGTGATTGGTCCTTTCGGGAGGGCAGAACTGACGATGAATATGAATCTGGTGCTCGCCACGGGCCTGGCTTATGCCTTCATCGGTGCGCTGATCATGTTCGTTTCGCACCGGGCCATTTACCGCAGAGCGACCCAGATCGTCGCCGGGTATCCCAAAGTGCTCGCAGCCTTGCGCGCACAACGACATGACGGCCGGTTCGGCCTCATCATCCTCCTTTCCGGAAATCTCCTGCAGGTGCTCGCAGCATGCGGTTACAGCGCACCGATCGGGCTGTGGCGTTTTCCCGCGGCCCTCGCCGTCGGCGCGCTCGTGTTCTACGGCGTCTGGCGCCTTTTAGTGTCGCGAACGGGTGCCGGCCGCAAACCGGCGAGCGCGCAGGTGCGTTTCGATCCCAAACGCTCCTACGAAACGCGACGTTCGCGCGTGCTGCTCGATGCGGCGCGCCGCGAAGCGGCGACCAAGCTCGCGAGAGAGCAGGCCAAGGGGCCGCGCGACCGCAGTGTCGTCTATCTTGCCCACGAGTGGGAATGCCGCTGGTGGAGCGACCGCTTCGGCGTCACGACTGACGTGCTCAGAGCCGCCGTGCGCCAGGTCGGCCCGATGGTCGCCGACATCGAGCGCCATCTCGAGCGTCGCAGCCGCGGCCGCTACGCCCTGGCAGCCTGAGCGGTACCGTCCGCGTTCCCCCTAGACGTTCCCGCAGGTCGTTCCCGCAGGTCCCTGGAGGCAGCCGCACCGCAGCGGCGCTAGCGCGTCCGCGCCGGGCGGCTCCCGGGCTGACGCTCGCGGCGCTCAGCGGCGCGCGATGCCATTCGTCCGGTTTTGTTGGTCTCGGCGGCCGCATAACCATGCCTTGCGGCGTCAGCGATGCATTCCTCCAGGGCCGCGAAGTTTCGGCTGCTCTCGGTCACCGCGTGACGATCGGCGCACCGCCAGATCCAGCTTTCGTCGTAACGCTGAAAAAAATCCCAGATCATTGCTCCCCCTTTTGTTCTGGCTGCGGCGGGCTGTCGCGCCGGGCCTCGCGACGCAGAACGGTCTTGCTGGCCGGGTACCGGATGGGGAACGCGCTTCCCTCGCGCAACCCGTTCGAATTTTTTCAGTGCATTTCGCGCATCGTGTCGCACGCGCCGGGCGAGGTCAATGGAGAAACTTTGATGCGTGCAAAAACAACTCATGCTGTGCTTGGGTGATATCACACGGTGAAAGGCTGCAGTAAGGATGAGCGCAGGCACGCAGCGGGTGCGCTGCCTGAGGTGGCAGGCAACCGCTGTCTCTCGGTCCGGAGCGCCGGACGCGTGTCAGGCGGAAAAGCCGTGCCGGCGAGCGTTCTCTATCGCAGCATGCAGCGAAGGGAAACTCTCAGCCGATGCGGCGACGGCAGCGCCATCGCTGTCCCGGCAAGCCCAGCGCCACCGCGCCACGCCTTGTGCAGATACGCAGCGAAAAACCCACTGCCGCGCCTCGATGTTGGAGTTGCTGTTCACACCGTGTCATACGCAGTAACCATGCCATGCGGGTGCGGGGCGTATGCGGTACAGGGGATGAGAATGCGGGCGATGACGGCGTCATCGACAGCGCCGTAATCCGCGCAGCGTCATCGACGCTGCGGGCGACGAGCTCGCGCGTAGGAGCCGAAGCGGCTCGCACGCGGTACCGGGCTCAGTGCAGGAACCGTGCCGATTTCGTTTCGCGGCAGGCAATGGGGGGCGGCGCCGGCGTGCGACAAGCACGTCTCTTGCTACACCGCCTAGACTTTTGGCTCGAGCACGCCACGGATCGCAGTTCCTTAGGCCCCATTCCAATCAATGGCCGAATCCACAGCCGGCGCTCGCCGCTATCCGATAGGCGCGGAAGCCGCGGGCGGTGGCGCGACATCTTTCAGGGTGTGGGCGCCCGGGCGCACTCACGTCGCTGTCGCCGTTGAAGGCGAGCCCGATCTCAACCTCGCTCCCGAGGGCGACGGTTATTTTTCAGGCACCCGCCGCGAAACGCCACCCGGTACCCTTTACAGTCTGCGTCTCGATCAGGACGCGAAGCCTTATCCGGATCCGGCGTCTCGCTTCCAGCCACAAGGTCACGATGGCCTGTCGCAGGTCGTGGACCCGCACGCATACCTCTGGCGCGACGCGAACTGGAACGGCTTGGACAGGCGCGACCACGTCGTCTACGAGATGCACGTCGGCACGTTCACCCCGGAAGGCACCTGGCGCGCGGCTGCCTCGCGCCTGGGCTGGCTCGCCGAGCTCGGGATCACTACGCTCGAGCTCATGCCCGTGGGCGAATTTCCGGGACGCTTCGGCTGGGGCTACGACGTCGTGCATTATTTTGCGCCGACCCGGCTTTACGGCACGCCCGACGACATGCGGGCTTTCATCGATGAAGCGCACACGCTCGGTCTGGCGGTGATACTCGACGTCGTCTACAACCACTGCAGTGCGATCGGCTGTTTCCTCCCCTCGTACGGCAAGGCGTATTTCAGCACCCGCTATCGCAACGACTGGGGACACGCCCTGAATTTCGACGGTGAAAGCGCGGGGCCGGTGCGCGAATTCTTTCTGACGAACGTCGATTACTGGATCAGCGAATTCCACCTCGACGGCTTCCGTCTCGACGCGACACAGTCGATATTCGACAGCTCGCCCACGCATATCGTCGCAGACATGACGGCGCGCGCCCGCAAAGCTGCGGCGCCGCGGCGTGCGTACATCGTCGGCGAGAACGAGCCGCAGGACGTGCGCCTCTTGCACGATGCAGAGCACGGCGGCTACGGACTCGACGCACTGTGGAACGACGACTTCCACCACACGGCGCGTGTCGCCCTGACGGGGCGCACCGAGGCGTATTACAGCGATTACCGCGGCACACCCCAGGAATTCATATCCGCGGCGAAGCGCGGCTTCCTCTACCAGGGGCAGCACTACCGCTGGCAGAAAAAGAACCGGGGCACGGCGACGACGGGGATGCAGCCGTCGCGGTTCGTGACTTTTTTGCAGAATCACGATCAGGTCGCCAACTCCGCGCGCGGACGTCGCCTGCACGAGCTGACGAGCCCCGGCCAGCTTCGCGCCGCGACCGCGTTGCTGCTGCTCGCGCCGCAGACGCCGTTGCTGTTTCAGGGACAGGAGTTCGCGGCGTCGGCCCCTTTTCTGTATTTCGCAGACAACGCACCGGAGAACGCCGGGGCCGTGAGGGAAGGGCGAGCCGACTTTCTCAAGCAGTTCCCGAGCATCAAAGCCGGCGGCCACGTCCTGCTCACCGATCCTGCATCACCCGGGACATTCGAGCGATGCAAGCTCGATCTGTCCGAGCGGGAGACGCACACCGAGGCCGTGGCGCTGCACCGCGACCTGCTGAGCCTGAGGCGCCAGTATCGGGTAGTCGAGGCGCACACCGCGGGTGCAATGGATGGCGCGGTCCTCGCCGACCAGGCGTTCGTGCTGCGCTTTTTCGGAGACGCCGGCGAGGACCGATTGCTGGTCGTGAACTTCGGCGCGGAACTCGCGCTCGGGCCGCTGCCGGAGCCGTTGCTTGCGGCGCCCGCCGACACCGAGTGGCGGCTCGTGTGGTCGAGTGAAGACGTCGCTTACGGCGGCGACGGCACGACCCCGCCTGAATGCTCTGCCGCGTGGCACGTGCCTGCGCACGCGGCGCTGGTCTTCATGGCCGGGCACTGACCCCGCCACGCCGCCGCGTCGGCGCACAGAACCGTCAGAAGTCGCAGCCTTTCTCCCGGAGGCTCGTGTCGACCCAGCTCCGGTCTACCGGCCCGCCCCGGCGTATGGTGTCGAGCAGCGCCGTTTCCTCCTCGGCCTGGGCGCGCGCCTGAGCGAGGACTTCCTGGGCGGTATCAGGCGCGAGCACGATGAGCCCGTCGTCGTCTCCCACGACGATGTCGCCGGGATTCACGACGAGCCCGCCGATGGACACCGGCACATTGATTTCGCCGGGCCCGTTCTTGTAGGGACCCCGGTGCGTCACGCCCCGCGCATAAACAGGAAAGGAGGACACGCGGAGCGCGTCGGCGTCGCGCACCGCGCCGTCGATCACCATGCCTGCGACCCCGCGGCTTTCGGCGAGCGCCGACATGATCTCCCCGATGATCGCCTGCTCGAGCACGCCGGCAGCGTCGACCACGATGACATCGCCGGGACGCGCGATATCGATCGCCTTGTGGACCATGAGATTGTCGCCCGGCGAGGCTTTGACCGTGAGCGCGGGTCCGGCAAACCTGCCGCCCTTGTGATACGGGCGCAGTGCGGCGGAAACCGAATAAAGGCGGTTCATGTTGTCGCTCAAGTGCGCGGTCGCGGTGCGTGCGAGATCGCGCACGAGCGCGGCCGGCGGCGCCGGCGCGAAGGGCATGATGCGAAAACCGATGTTGGCCATGATCATCTTTCGAAGAGCAGTGGAGGGGCGATTCTAGCCGCAGCGCCGGCGCGACGCGGAGCCTTCGCGCAGGTCCCGTGCCGGCCTATCCGGAGCGTCGGCTGGCCGAGGCGAGCGGATGACGCGTGATACAATCGGCCGTGTTTTCCCCGCCTTCAGTTTCAGACATGCAGCGACGTGGATCGCCAAGCGCGCGACAAGCGCGATCCACCGATCCAGGTCACTTCCGCTGCAGCGCGAACCCATGCGCATACTGGTGAGTAACGACGACGGCTACTTCGCGCCGGGCATCACCGTGCTCGCCGAAGCGCTGGCGTCGTGCGCCGAAGTGACCGTCGTCGCGCCTGAGCGCGACCGCAGCGGCTCGAGCAATTCACTCACACTCGACCGACCGCTGAGCGTCCGGCGCGCGGCGAACGGCTTTCTGTATGTCAACGGCACGCCGACCGATTGTGTCCATCTCGCGGTCACCGGCTTGCTCGAAGCGCTGCCCGATGTCATTGTGTCCGGCATCAATTACGGCGCGAACATGGGCGACGACACGATTTACTCCGGAACCGTTGCTGCAGCCACCGAAGGTTTTCTGCTCGGCATCCCGTCGATCGCCATTTCCCTGGTGGCCGAAGGCGGCGGCCATTTCGACACGGCTGCGCGTATCGCCTGCGAGCTCGTCCAGCGCTTCGGCTCGCGCCCTCTGAATCAGCCCGTACTCCTCAACGTCAACGTGCCCGACGTCGCACACGCGGCTTTGCGCGGTATGGCCGTGACCCGGCTCGGCAAGCGCCACAAGGCCGAACCGGTGGTCAAGTCGACGACGCCGCGAGGCGAGGTCGTCTACTGGGTCGGCGCCGCGGGCGGCGCGCAGGATGCCGGCGAGGGAACCGACTTCCACGCTGTGGCCAGTGGCAAGGTGTCGATCACGCCGCTGCAGGTCGATCTCACGCGCTACTCCCAGATGCAGACGGTCACCGACTGGCTGGGCGCCGAATGAGCGGGCAGCACAGCGGGATCGGCATGACCTCTCAGCGCACCCGCATGCGCATGGTCGAGCGGCTGCGAGAGCAGGGAATACGCGATGAGGTCGTGCTCGCGGTGATGGGTGAAGTACCCAGGCACCTTTTCGTCGACGAGGCGCTGGCGAGCCGCGCGTACGAGGACATTTCGCTTCCGCTCGGGTTCGGGCAGACGATTTCGAGCCCATATACGGTCGCGCGCATGACCGAGCTCGCGCGCGGCGGCGGCGCGCTCAACAAGGTGCTCGAGATCGGAACCGGCTGCGGTTATCAGGCGGCGGTGCTCTCGCGTCTGGCGAAAGAGGTTTACTCGATCGAGCGGATCTCGGGGCTGCTCGCGAAGGCTCGCAAGCACTTTCGAGAGCTGCGCGCGCTCAACGTGAGACTTCGGCACGCCGACGGTCACCTGGGAATGCTGGAGGTCGCGCCTTTCGATGCGATAGTCATGACGGCGGCCGCAACGCACGTGCCCCGCGAGCTCATGGACCAGCTCGCAGTGGGTGCTAGAATGATTTTGCCCATGGCGCAAACGGGTGAACAGCGCGGCGAACAGCGCCTGTGCGTGATCGAACGATCGCCTCACGGCTACGTCGAAAAGAAAATGGACATCGTAAAGTTTGTGCCGTTGCTGCCCGGCGTCGCCTGAAAGCGTGTCGTCCTCATTCAGAATCATCCTGCTGTGGGTGTCCGCCGCTGTGCTCGCGGCGGGTTGCGTAGCGAATCGTCCGGCCCCTGTAGTCGAGCGCATGGTGCCGGGCCGCCAGGGCGCGCCCGTCGCTGCGTCCCCCATCCCGCCTTCGGGCAGCCGTCCTGCGCCGCCGCGAAGCGGCGAATCGCGGCCTGACGCGTATACCGTAAAAGCCGGCGACACCCTCTACAGCATCGCGCTCGAGCACGGCCTCGATTATCGCGAGCTCGCGCTCTGGAACGGTCTCGATAATCCCGCGGCGGTTAAAGTCGGAATGAACCTGCGACTTTCGGCGCCTGCCGGCGCAGCGGGTGCGTCGGGTGGCGTGGTGGCCGCGCCGCTGAGAATGCCCGGCGGAAACGTGGAAGCGCGTCCGCTCGGCACCGGTCCAGGACCCGCTCCGGCATCGGGTCCTTCTTCGGCGCCATCTGCCGCATCGCCTGCTGCTGCCGGGTCGGGGACGGTGCTCACCGAGCCCAAGGGCGTGCGCCTGCCGTATTCCGAGCAGGCGCTCGCGCAAGCCGCGAGGCCCGAGCCCGCGGCGCCTGCCCGAACAGAGCCCGCGCGAACAGCAGAGCCCGCCCGAACCGAAGCGGCCAGGCCTGATCCGGCCGGAGACGCCGCGCGCGGGCCCGAGGACATCGATTGGGCGTGGCCGGTCAAAGGCAAGGTCATCGCCACGTTCAACGACGCGACCAGCAAAGGGATCGCGATCGCCGGGCGCCTCGGACAGCCGGTGCTCGCAAGCGCACCCGGCCGGGTAATCTTCAGCGGTACCGGCATACGCGGCTTCGGCAAGCTCATCGTCATCAAGCACAACAACACTTACCTCAGCGTCTACGCGCACAACAGCGAGCTCAGCGTCAAGGAAGGGCAGTCGGTGACCAAAGGCCAGAAGATCGCGGAGATGGGAAGCACCGACGCCGAACAGGTGAAGCTGCACTTCGAGATTCGCCGTTTCGGAAAACCCGTCGACCCGATGAAGCTACTCCCGGCGGGTTAGCCGGTGGCACCGCCGCAGCGGCGGATAACAAAGAACGGCCATGGCCGCCTAAGCGGATCCTTGACGCGGCGAGGTGCGGCGTACCTTTACGGCTGGAAGTCGCGCGCCAGCCTCCTCAGCCGACCGACATTGTCCTCGCCCGGTTCATCGCCATAGCGCAGCGCAACGTATAGCGCGACGAAATCCCCAACCGCAGTGCCGAGGTCCGGGCGCACTTTCGTGACCCTGTCGGCGTAGGTGAGCGGGCCTTCGGCAGCGTCCCGCGCGAGTCCGCGACGGGCCAGCTTTGCGCAGAACGCGAGATAAGCCCGGCTCACCGGATCGTGCACCCGCACGCGCAGGCGCCGCAGCGTGACGAGCGCGAGCACGAGCACGATGAGCCCGGTCGCGGCCAGCAGCAGTCCCGCGAGCGTGCGCCATGTCGCGTCGTCGAGCCCCACGCGGCTGAGCAGCGTGCGCTGGCGCTCGGCCGTGTAGCCGAGCACCCACTGGTTCCAGGTGTTTGCCACCGAATCCCAGGTGAGCCGCATCCGGCGCAGCACCGGGTTGTCGTGCATGAAGAGCGGCAGGGCGCTTGCCGCGCCGGTCGCGCCGATGCCCTGTTCGACACGGGCCGGCGACACCGCTGCGGTCGGATCCGCTCTGACCCATCCGCGGCCGCGCAGCCACACTTCGGCCCACGCGTGCGCATCGGCCTGCCGCACGATGACGTAATCGCCGATCGGATTGGTCTCGCCGCCGAGATAGCCGGTGACCACGCGCGCCGGTATTCCCGCGGCGCGCATGAGCACGACGAAAGCCGACGAGTAGTGCTCGCAGAAACCGCTTCGGGTATCGAACAGGAATTCGTCGACGCTGTTCTCCCCGAGCCGAGGTGGCGCAAGCGTATAGGTGAACCCCTGGCTGCCGAACATCGCGAACGCCGCCTGCATCACGGCCTGGTCCGAGCCGTGCTGACGCTTGAGCCGGCTGGCGAGCGCAAGCGTGCGGGGGTTGTAGCCTTCAGGCAGTGCGAGGTTACGCTGGAGCACGTCTTCCGACTCGTTGATGCCGTAGGTGTAATCGAGAAACGACGTCATCTCGTAGCGTACCCGCGTGGTGACGGGCTCCGCCGATACGAGCTGGAAATCGGTCGTGGCGAGCGCACGCGGCGGAAGACGGCCGGGCAGGTCGAGGGCGAACAGCCACACCTTGCCATGGGGCTCGACCGTGACGGTGTAGTCGACCGGGTAGAACTCGGTGTTGTACGAAGGTCTAGCGTAACGCGCGCGCGGCGCGCGCCACGTGCGCCCGTCGTAATCCCACAACACCGGACCTCGCCAGTAAAGCCTTCTCAGCTCGGGCACGGGCGACTTGAAGGCGACGCGAAAAGCGACCGCATCGGAAAGCGTCAATTGACTGAGGCTGCCGGGGGCCATGGTGTCGGAGAGTCCGGTCGATCCGCGCTGCGCGTCCGTGGGCATTCCCCACAGCGGGCCCTCCACGCGCGGGAACAGAACGAACAGCACCAGCATGAGCGGCGTGGCCTGGAGGAGCAGCACGCCGGAGGTGCGCAGCTGCGGTCCGACGCTGCGAGGCGCGCGTGAAAAGTTGATCCCGATCATTCCCGCGGTGATGAACCACACGCATGCGAGCATGTAGAGGGCCGTCGGTAGGGTCTGCGAGTACAGGAAGTTGGTAATGACCAGGAAGTATGCGAGAAAGATGAGCAGTGTCGCGTCGCGCACGGTGCGCATCTCCAGCAGCTTCAGCGCCAGCATCACTACGATGAGGGCGACGCCGGCGTCGCGCCCGAACAGCGTCGCGTACTGCAGATAAACGCCTGCGGTCACGCCCGCGACGATGACCACGAGCAGCGCACGGTGCGGAAGCTCGCGCTTCGAGCGCGCGAGATAAAGCCTCCACACGATGAGCATTCCCGCGAGCAGGCTCACCCACGACGGCAGGCGCTCGACGTGAGGTGCGGCGACCAGGAAGACCGACGCCGTCAGCCATACCGTGTCGCGCAGGTCGAGGCGCTCTCTCATACCAGCGCGAGCGCTTCGAGACAGCGGTCGCGGTGCGCTACTCCGCTGCCGATGTCGATGGTCGCCTGTGGCAGCTTCAGCCCGTAAGCGATGCTCCCCGCATGCGCATCGAGCACCCAGCGCGTGAGGCGCGAAAGCTTTTCCTCGAGGCCGAGACGCTCCGGCACCAGATCGAGGCTCAGCCAGAGCTGCGAAGGCGCGAGTCCGGAAAATTGCTTGGTCAGGAGCACCTGTTCGCGGGCCGCGGTCTTCCACGCGACGTGCCGCAGCGAATCGCCGGGGCGGTACTCGCGCAGGCCCGCGAAATCGTCGTGCCCCTGGCCGTGTCCGGCGCCTTCCGCGCCGCTCGGCTGCAATGGCGGCAGTGGCAGCCCCGCCGGCGCGGGCCGCGGATAGACGAGGCAGTGCGTATCGAGCTCGACGTACGACCATGCGTAATAGAGCCCGACGGGAAAACGCGTGTAGAGCGTCAGCCGCCCCGGGCTCAACCGGCCGCGGCGCGCGGCCGGCACGGCGGCGGTCGCGATGGCGTCACCTTCGGCCGGGATGTCGACCACGTCCGAGCCGACCTTGTCGCGCGTGAGCGCGACGCTGTAGCGCGGCGTTCGCGTCGGATTGCGCAGGGACACGCCGAAGCGTGCGGTCTCGCCGGCGAACACCGACGCCGTCTTTGCTGCGCCGACGTGCAGGCCGGCGAGATTGCGGAAGGTATGGATCATCGCGCTGATGCCCACGCCCGCCAGCAGAAAGGTCAGGATGAACCCGAGGCTGAGCTGGTAATTAATCGAGCCGGTCAGCATCAGCATCAGCACGAACGCGAAGACGACGCCGGCGCGCGTGGGCAGGATGAAGATGCGCCGCTGCACGAGCACCACTTCGCCGCGCTCGGGGCCGCGGAGCTGGAAAAGCCAGGTGCTCAGTCGCTTGAAGGCGGCTTGCATGGTCTTGAGGGCGCAAATGGTCGATCGTAAACGGTCAATCGTTACGATTCACCATTCACCATTTTCGATTTACGGAATGGGAACCTGCTTCATCAGCTGCTCAGCCATGTCGAAGCCGTTCACCCGCCCGCCTTCGGCGGTCGACATGAGGCGATGTCCGACCACGCCGGGGAGCACCGCCTGCACGTCTTCGGGAACGACGTGTTTGCGCTTTTCCATGAGGGCCCACGCGCGCGCGGCGTGCAGGAGCGCGAGCGCCGCGCGCGGCGAGAGCCCGTTCGCGTATTCCGCGGATGCGCGGGTGTGGTTGACGACGGCCTGTACGTAATCGAGGAGCGCAGGCGAGACGTGCACCTGCTGCGCCTCGTGCTGGAGCTCGGCGAGATCTTCACCGCGCAGGCATGCGCCGAGCTGCTCGAGGAGGTCGCGCCGGTCCTGGCCCTTAAGGAGCTCGCGCTCGGCCTCGACGTTCGGGTAGCCGAGCCGTATGCGCATCAGAAAGCGATCGAGCTGGGATTCGGGAAGCGGAAAGGTGCCGACCTGGTACGACGGATTCTGGGTCGCGATCACGAAAAACGGCGCAGGCAGGCGGCGCGTCTCGCCGTCGATGGTCACCTGGTGCTCTTCCATCGCTTCGAGCAGCGCGCTCTGGGCTTTGGGCGTGGCGCGATTGACCTCGTCCGCGAGCACCACCTGCGTGAATATCGGCCCCGGGTGGAACTGGAACGTTGCGTTCTCGCGGTTGTAAATAGACACGCCGAGGATGTCGGCCGGCAGCAGATCGCTCGTGAACTGTATGCGCTGAAAAGACAGCCCGAGCGAGGCCGCGAGCGAATGCGCGAGCGTGGTCTTGCCGACGCCGGGAATGTCTTCGATGAGCAGGTGCCCGCGTGCGAGCAGGCACGCGAGGGCAAGCCGGATCTGCAGCTCTTTACCAAGGATGACGCCGCAGACCTGCGCGACGACTTTATCGATGCGTTCGCTCATGAGGGTCCGAGTTTGCCATAGGGTCTGTCCTGAGTCCCGGCAGCCCGGGCACCCGGGTGTGGCATCGCTCACGGACCGTACGATCAACCGATCGTGATCGAGGGTAGAACCGATTCGAGTCCTGCTCGAGCGGGATGAATGCGCTCTAGACGAGGATGGCCGCGATGACGCGGCGGCCTTCGGCCATCAGGATGTTGAAGGTGCGGCACGCGGCTTTGGTGTCCATCGCCTCGAAGCCCATCCCGGCGGTGGCGAGTACTCGCGTGAGCTCCGGGCGCGGGAAGCGCAGGGTGGCACCGGTCCCGAGAAGCACGAGCTCGGGACCGCGCTCGAGGAGCGCTTCGAAGTGCGCGCGCGTGAGCGCGTCCAAGCTCGAAGCGTCCCACGGTTCGACTTCGCCCTCGGGGAAAACGAGCACCGGGTGCTCGTAGCGCGCATTGTTGATCGCGACG
>JAQGMV010000290.1 GCA_028292225.1 Betaproteobacteria bacterium | reverse complement strand
GATCCCCAGTGCGATCTGGATTACGTGCCGAATACCGCGAGGCCGATGAAAATCGACATCGCGGTGTCGAACTCTTTCGGGTTCGGCGGCACGAACGGGACCCTGGTATTCGGCAAGGTCTGACCGCTCGCGCCGGCGCTGCGGCAGCGACCGGCGCAGTCCCGATGATGCTTGTCAACGGCTTCGAGGATTCCAAGGTCAGCGCAGCCGATCGCGGCCTGGCTTACGGAGACGGGGTTTTTCGCACCCTTGCGTTTCGCGGCGGCGTTCCCCGGCACTGGTCGCTGCACTATGCGAAACTCGCGACGGACTGTGCCGCGATCGATCTTCCATGTCCCGATGAGTCACTCCTGCTCGATGACATCCACCGGGTGTGCGGCGCCGCGCGCGAGTGCGCGCTCAAGATCGTGGTGACGCGCGGCACGGGCGCTCGGGGTTATCGCCACCCCTCGCAGGTGGAACCCACCCGCATCGTATCGAGTGGACCGCTCCCCGACTATCCCGCGAGTTACTCGCGAGAGGGCGTGCGGGCCCGCCGCTGCCGGATCAGACTGGCGGAGCAGCCGGCGCTCGCCGGTGTGAAGCACCTGAACCGTCTTGAAAACGTGCTTGCGCGGGCGGAATGGGATGATCCGGACATCGCGGAAGGGCTGCTGTGCGATGCGGGCGGCAATGTGATCGGCGGCACAATGACGAATGTCTTTATCGCGACACGCGGTGTGCTGGCTACGCCGAGGCTCGACTGCTGCGGGGTCGCCGGTGTCACGCGCAGCCGCGTGCTCGACGCGGCGCGAGGCGAGGGCATTCCCATTCACGTCGCGCACCTGCCGTGGGACGAAGTGCTCCGGGCCGACGAGGTCATCCTCGTCAATAGTCTTGCCGGCGCATGGCCCGTGCGCGAGATCGAAGAACGCACCTGGCAGGTGGGGCCGTTCGCGCGAATGCTCCAGACCTGGATCGGACGGGACGATGCGCCGTCGGCTTAAGTACGTCGTACTCCTGATCAGCCTGATCGCGTTCGTCGCTGCCGCGTGGTGCATTCGCTATCCGATGCACGAGCTTCCGCTGAAGAGTACTCCCATGCAGTTCAGCATCAGCGCCGGGAGCAGCCTGCGCAGCGCGTCGATGCAGATGGTCGAGGCCGGTGTGATCAGGTCGGCGTTTTCCTTCGAGGTGCTCACGCGCATTTTCGGCGACCCGAAAAACGTCAAGGCCGGCAACTACGAAGTCGAGAAAGGCATCACGCCGCTCGAGCTCATCGACAAGATCACGCGGGGCAGGAACAGCGCGCTCGCGATCACGTTCGTCGAAGGCTGGACTTTCCGCCAGATGCGCAAGATGCTCGACGAAAATCCGGCGCTTAAGCACGAGACGATGGGCCTGAGCGATGTCGACGTGCTCCAGCGCCTGGCGGTCGAGGAACCCTCACCTGAAGGGCTGTTTTTCCCCGACACTTTCCATTTCAACACCGGGATAACCGACCTGAACATCCTGCGCAGGTCCTACGATCTCATGCAGAAGCATCTCGCGGCGCAATGGGAGCAGCGCAGCCCGGATATTCCGCTCGCGACGCCTTACGAAGCGCTCATCCTGGCGTCGATCGTGGAGAAGGAGACGGGCAAAGCCGTGGAGCGCTCTATCATCTCGGCGGTATTCCTGAACCGGCTGAAGCTCGGCATGAAGCTCCAGACCGATCCGACGGTGATCTACGGGCTCGGGGAGGTCTTCGACGGGAACCTGCGCAAGCAGGACCTGGTGTCGGACACCCCCTACAACACCTACACCCGTATCGGCATGCCGCCGACACCGATCGCGATGCCCGGGCTCGCATCGCTGCACGCCGCGCTTCATCCGGCGTCCACGGACGCGCTGTACTTCGTCGCCAAAGGCGACGGGAGCTCTCATTTCTCGCGCAGCCTCGAAGAGCACGACCGGGCGGTCACCAGATACCAGCGGTCGGGCAGGAAGTGATGCGAGGCCGGTTCATCACCGTGGAAGGTCTCGACGGGGCAGGCAAGAGCACCCAGCTCGATCTCGCGGGCACGTTCCTCAGGCAGCGTGGAATACCGCTGTGCGTGACGCGTGAGCCCGGTGGGACCACGCTCGGCGAGCGGTTGCGTGCGTTGCTGCTCGATTCGAAGCAGGCGCTGCACCCGGAGACCGAAGCGCTCCTGATGTTCGCGGCCCGGCGCGAGCACATCCACGAGATCATCGAGCCGGCGCTCGCGCGTGGTGACTGGGTGTTGTGCGACCGCTTCAGCGACGCGAGCTATGCCTACCAGGCGGGTGGCAGCGGAGTGCCGTGGGAGAAGATCGGTGCGCTGGAGGCGTGGGTGCAGGGCGCGCTCGAGCCCGACCTCACCCTGTATTTCGACGTGAGCCCCGAGCTCGGCCGCGCACGCGCCGGCGCCATCAAGACGCCCGACCGTTTTGAACAGGAGCAGGGCGATTTTCACGCGCGGGTGCGTGCGGCATATCTGCGGCGGGCGCAGGAAGCGCCTCGCCGCATCCATGTGGTCGACGCGAACGGCAGCGTGGACGACGTGAGCGCCGCGATGCGCGAAATCCTGCTGTCCTTCTGCAAAGGGTCGTGATGCAGCCGCTGCCGTGGCACCTGGCCGATTTCGAAAAACTGGTCGAGGCCAGGGCGAGGCTGCCGCACGCACTGCTTTTGCACGGGTCCCGTGGAATCGGCAAGCTCGATTTCGCCCGCGCGCTGGCGCAGGCCCTGCTGTGCGAAGGCCCGCCGGCAGGCGCTCATCCATGCGGATCGTGTGCCGCGTGCGCGTGGTTCGAGAGCGGAATGCACCCCGACTACCGAGAGGTCGAGCCGATCGAGGAGGAAGAGCGCGAAGGCGAGGAGGGCGAGAAGCCCAGGAAAGGCAAGAAGTCGACTGTGATCAAGATCGAGCAGATTCGCGACCTGACCGCTTTCATCAATGTCGCGAGCCATCGCGGCGGCCAGAAAGTCGTCGTGATACACCCTTGCGAGGCGCTCAACCCCAATGCGGCCAACGCGCTTCTGAAAAGTCTCGAGGAGCCGCCCCCTCGCACGCAGTTCGTGCTCGTTTCGCACCGGCCCCACCAACTGCTCGCGACGATCAAGAGCCGCTGCTCGCAGCTTGCGCTGCGGGCGCCGGATCCTGCCACCGCAGCCGCGTGGCTGTTGGCGCGCGGCATGCCGGACCCCCCGCTCGCGCTCGCGCACACCGCGAATGCGCCGCTCCTCGCGGTCGAACTCGACGACTCCGAGTACTGGGGGGCGCGCGCCGCATTCCTGCGGCACCTCACGGCGCGCGAGCTCGACGTGCTGAGCGCGTCGGAAGCGGCACGCGATTTCCCGATCCCGCACGTGGTGATCTGGCTGCAGAAATGGGCGTACGACGTGGTGCATTACCGCGTGCTCGGCACCGTGCGCTACAACCCGGATCAGCGCGAGGCGATCGCGCGGGTCGCGTCTGCTGTGGAACCTCTCGAGGCGATGCGTTTCTACCGTGAGATGGTGAGGCAGCAGCGGATCGCTCAGCACCCGCTCAACGCGCGCCTTTTCATCGAATATCTGCTGCTCGAGTACCGCGACCTCGTCCAGCCTCAGGGGCTCGCCGCATGAACCTCGTCGACTCGCACTGCCACCTCGACTTCCCCGATCTCGCGGCCGATACGCCGGGCGTGCTCGCCGACATGACGGCCCACGGCGTGTCGCACGCACTGTGCGTTTCGGTCACGCTGGAGGATTTTCCGAAGGTGAGGGCGCTCGCGGAGCAGTACGAGAACCTGTACGCCTCGGTCGGCACACATCCGGACTATCCCGATCATCCGTTGGTGACCGCGGAAGCGCTCATCAGTCTCTCCGACCACCCCAAAGTGGTCGCGATCGGCGAGACCGGCCTCGATTACTTTCGCCTCGAAGGCGACCTGGAGTGGCAGCGCGAGCGCTTTCGCACGCACATCCGCGCCGCCCGAATGGTCGCCAAGCCGCTCATCATTCACACGCGGTCATCCGCGGACGACACGATCGCGATCATGCGTGAAGAGCGCGCGAACGAGGCAGGCGGGGTCATGCATTGCTTTACCGAGACGTGGGAAACCGCGCAGGCAGCGCTCGACCTGGGCTTCTACATCTCGTTCTCCGGCATCGTGACTTTCAAGAACGCGCTCGCATTGAAGGAGGTCGCGCGGCGCGTTCCGCTGGAGCGGATGCTCGTGGAGACCGATTCGCCGTATCTCGCGCCGGTGCCGTATCGCGGCAAGACCAACCGTCCGGGCTGGGTGAAATACGTGGCCGAAGAGATCGCCCGGCTTCGCGGGATCCCTTTCGACGAGGTCGCATCGGCGACGACAGCCAACTTCTTCCGGCTTTTCAAAATACAAGGGCACACCGCTTGAACCGATTGATACGGACCCTGGCCTTTGCGGCGATTGTTTGCTTTGCGCTGCCGGGATTCGCCGGCATCTATGACGACATGCTGCATGCGATTGAGATCGACGATCAACGCACGGTCGCGGAGCTGCTGAAGCGCGGCGTCGACGTCGATACGGTCAATCCCAAAGGCGATACGCTGCTGATGATCGCCGCACGTTCGGGAAAGCCCGCGGTCATCAGGACGATTCTTGCGGGAAAGCCGAAGCTCAACGCCCGGAACGCGTCCGGCGAGACGGCGCTCATGCTCGCGGCGATCAACGGTCGTATGGACGTGGTCAAGATGCTGCTGGACACCGGCGCCGACGTGAACCAGGCCGGATGGACCGCGCTCATGTATGCCGCCGTAAACGGCCACAGCGACATCGCCCGGCTGCTGCTGGC
>JAQGMV010000266.1 GCA_028292225.1 Betaproteobacteria bacterium | reverse complement strand
ACACAGGTACTTGATCTCGAGATAGTCGTCCATCCCGTACTTCGATCCCTCGCGGCCGATTCCCGACTCCTTCACGCCGCCGAAAGGCGCGACTTCGGTCGAGATGATGCCGACGTTGATGCCGACGATGCCGGCCTCGATGCCCTCGGCGACGCGCCAGACCCGGCCGATGTCGCGGCTGTAGAAGTACGCGGCAAGACCGTACTCGGTGTTGTTCGCGAGCTCGAGCAGCTCCTTCTCGGTCTTGAAACGGTACAGCGGCGCGAGCGGCCCGAAAGTCTCCTCGTGGGTGACTTTCATGTCGGTCGTCACGTCCGCGAGCACGGTCGGCTGGAAGTACTGCCCGCCTTTTTCGTGGCGCTTGCCGCCGGTAAGCACCCGGGCGCCTTTGGACAGCGCGTCGGCGATGTGTTCCTCGACCTTCTCGACCGCTTTCATCTCGATCAGCGGTCCCTGGGTCATCCCCTCTTCGAGACCGTTGCCCACCTTCATGGCCGACACCTTCTCCGCGAATTTCTTCGCGAACGCGTCGTAGACCCCGTCCTGGATGAACAGCCGGTTCGCGCAGACGCAGGTCTGGCCGGTGTTGCGGTATTTCGAGGCCATCGCGCCTTCGACCGCGGAGTCGAGGTCGGCATCGTCGAATACGATGAAAGGCGCGTTGCCGCCGAGCTCGAGCGAGACTTTCTTGACCGTTCCCGCGCACTGCCTCATCAGCTCCTTGCCGACTTCGGTCGAGCCGGTGAAGGTGAATTTGCGAACCAGCGGATTGGTCGTGAGCTCCTTGCCGATCGGCGCAGCCGAGCCGGTGATGCACGAGATCACGCCTTTGGGAATACCGGCGCGCTCGGCGAGCTCGCACAGCGCGAGCGCCGAGTAGGGCGTCATCGACGCGGGCTTGATGACCATCGTGCAGCCCGCCGCGAGCGCCGGTCCGGCTTTGCGCGTGATCATGGCGTTCGGGAAATTCCACGGCGTGACCGCCGCGCAGACGCCGATCGGCTGCTTAATCACCACGATCCTGCGGTCGGGGCTCTGCGCGGGAATGGTGTCGCCGTAAACCCGCTTCGCCTCTTCGGCGAACCATTCGATGAACGACGCCCCGTAGGCGATCTCGCCTCGCGACTCGGCCAGCGGCTTGCCCTGCTCCACGGTCATCAGGACCGCCAGGTCTTCCTGGTTGGCCATCATGAGGTCGAACCACTTGCGCAGGATGGCGGAGCGATCCTTCGCGGTCCTGGCGCGCCACTCTTTCATCGCTTCGTGCGCGGTTTCGATCGCGCGGCGGGTCTCGGCCTCGCCCATCCTGGGCACCGTGCCGATCTGCTGGCCGTCGGCGGGGTTGTAGACCGACAGGGTCGCCTTGTCGTCGGCGTCCACCCACTGGCCGTCGATGTAGCACTGCTGGCGGAAAAGACTCATGTCTTTCAACTGAACCGCGGGTTTAACTTTGGTAAGCATCGCTGTAATCCTGCCGTTAATGAGGGGGGTGAGCGGGGAGAGGCGCCGGGGTTTTCCAGTATAACAAACCGGCGCATGGCTCCTGGCAGGGCCTGCCGGGCGTCCCCGCCCGGGCGGGGACGCCCGATGGCGTATTCGTGACGGGATGCCTTGCCTGACAAGGCGTGTCATCGCTTGCGGATAAGCTCTCACCGCGCACGCAAAACGCTTGATATAATGGGAAATCTTTGCCTTCTAATAACGTAAGAACAACAGGGAAAAACGTCCCATGGTCTCTGCCTCCAAGCACCTGATGCTCCGCATCGCCTGTCTCGTGCTTCTCGCCTCCTTCCTCGGCGGATGTGCGACCGGTCGTGACCCGCGGGATCCGCTGGAGCCGTTCAACCGCGGCGTGTACCAGTTCAACGAGACCCTCGACAAGGCGATCCTGAAACCGACGGCGCAGGCTTACCGGTTCGTCGTTCCGCAATTCATCCGCGCCAGCGTCAGCAACTTCTTCTCGAACATCAACGACGTGGTCGTCGCCCTGAACAACCTGCTCCAGGGCAAGTTCACTGCCGCGTATTCCGACCTCGGGCGCATCGCGATCAACAGCACCCTGGGCCTGGGCGGCCTTTTCGATGTCGCTTCGGAAGCCGGGATCGAAAAGCATAACGAGGACTTCGGGCAGACGCTCGGCTACTGGGGTATCGGCGACGGCCCGTTCGTGATGCTGCCCTTCTTCGGGCCGAGCACCGGCCGCGACATGGTCGGACGTGTCGCAGACCACTACGCCGATGTGGTGACCTACGTCGACCCGTCGAGCGCGCGCAACCAGCTTTGGGGCACGCAGATCGTCAGCCGCCGCGCGGAGCTGCTCGACGCGAGCACGGTTCTCCAGACCGCCGCGCTCGATCCGTACGAGTTCGTTCGTGACGCCTACCTGCAGCGCAGACGCAACCTGATCCACGACGGCTCGCCGCCGCCGGACCGCGAGTTCATGGACCCGCCGCCTGCCCCGAAGACGACGATCAACACGCCCAACCAGCCCCCGATCCTGGGAGAAAGTACGGGTTACGGCGGAGCGGTGCTCGTCAGCGGCGACGCACGCACGCCGGTCCTGTCAGGCATTCAGCCGGCGGTCGACACCGCCGCGAGACCCGCGCAGCGTCCGGCGAAAGCCGCCCTCCCGCGCGAGATCACAGCCTCGGTGAATGCCGAGGCGGTGACGCGTACGAATCTCCAGACCCCGGAGCAGGCGAAGCCCGCTCCGGTCGCTGCAGTCGAAAAGGCGCAGCCGACGATCCTCGTCAGGCTGTGGCGTTCCCTGGTGCAGTTGATCCGCATCTAGGCGGCGCAAACCGCAAGCTGCCGGCGGCGCCGGCAAAACGAGGGGAACCGAAGGGTTCCCCTTTCGTTTTTCAGGGACTGCCCGGCTTCCCCGTCTCCACCCGCTTCGCGCCTTCGAGCACCGTCATCGCGCTTGCGACGAGTCCCGCAATATCGGACACATTGCTCGGTACGATGAGCGTGTTGTTCGTCTTCGCGAGCTGACCGAAAGCCTGGATGTAGAGCTCCGCGACCTTCAGGTTGGCCGCGCTCAATCCTCCCGGCTGGCTCAGCGCTTCGGCGACCATTCGCACCGCATTGGCGGTCGCCTGCGCGATGAGCTCGAGCGCCTGCGCGTCGCCCTGCGCGTTGTTGATGGCCGACTGCTTCGCGCCTTCGGACTTGAGTATGAACGCCTGCTTCTCGCCGTCGGCCAGGTTGATCTCCTCCTGGCGCTGGCCTTCCGACTTGGCGATGAGCGCCCTCTTCTCGCGCTCGGCGGTGATCTGCGCCTGCATCGAGCGCAGGATGGCCTCGGGAGGCGTCAGGTTCTTGATCTCGTAGCGCAACACCTTCACGCCCCACGTGCGACCGGCTTCGTCGAGCACCGCCACGACCTGGCGATTGATCTCGTCGCGGCTTTCGAACGTGCGGTCGAGCTCCATCTTGCCGATCTCGGATCGAAGGGTGGTCTGCGCGAGCTGCGTGATCGCGGCGATCGGGTCGGAAGAGCCGTACGACGCGAGCCTCGGATCGGTGACCTGGTAATAGATGATGCCGTCGACGCCGAGCTGGGTGTTGTCCCGCGTGATGCAGACCTGCTCGGGCACGTCGAGCGGCACTTCCTTGAGCGAGTGTCGGTACGCGATGCGGTCGATGAACGGCACGATGAAGCTCAGGCCGGGCTCGAGGGTCGCGTGGTACTTGCCCAGGCGCTCGACGACCCACGCGTGCTGCTGCGGAACCAGGCGCACCGACTCGATGACGAAAGCGATGCCGAGCGCGATGATGAAAAACGGCAGCGCGTAGGACTGGAACCCCATCACTGCGAGAGCGACCGTTGCGATCAGTATTCCGATGATTTTTACGAGCATGGTCTCCCCTCCGGAGATTTGGCGGACCGGCCGCGGCATCGCGGACCGTTCAGGATCGAAAGGCTTCATGCGGACGGGCGCTCAGGCTTGCGCCGCTGCGATGCGCAGCGTGCTGCCGTCCACGCCGCGGATGTAGTAACTGGTTGCGGCGCCGCGCTCGCCGATGACTTTCGCGTCCCACACCGTTCCGCGATAGGTGACGCGCGCAAGACCTTCCGATTCGTTGATCCACGAGTCGATGGTCACGCGCTGGCCGACATCGATCGCATTCCCGCCGGGGGCGCAAGCACGGGTGCGCACGTGATGGGCGTGGACTAAGACGACGCCGACCACCGCTACCGCCGTGGCCGCGATCGCCTGCACCGGAAACGACACGCCGATCCACGCGAGCATGGCGCCTGCGGAGGCGGCGACACCCAGGATGAGGAGATAGAAAGTGCCGCTGAGCAGCTCCACGACGACGAGCGCGATCGCGGTCAGTATCCAGTAGAGGTAGGGCTCCACGGCAGTCCTCTCTTTTTATGCGCAGATCATACTATAGCCGCCCCCCTCACTCATCCCTTGCACCATCGCCTTTCCTTCTGGGACTGACGTGGATGCGAGCGTGAGGCGACGAAGATCCCGGAGAAGATGAGCAGCGCGCCGACGTAGTGGTACCACGAGAGCGTCTCGCCGAGAAAGATTGCGGAGAGCACCGCACCGAAGAGCGGCATCAGGTGCAGGAAGGTACTCGCGCGCTCGCCGCCCACGCGCGCGACCGCCGTGTTCCAGAAGTAATACGCGAGCACCGACGGGAAGATCGCGAAATACGCGATTGCCGCGAAAGTGACCGGTCCCCACTGCGTGCGGTGCCCGTCGCCGTAATCCCACGCGAAGACCGGCAGCAGAAAAGCCACACCGATCGCGATCAGGCTGCCGGTGAATGCGCCCGAGGAAAGCTCGCGCGGACGCCAGCGCAGGCATACGGTGTAGATCGCCCAGCCGAGCATCGCAGCCAGCACCCACAGATCTCCCGGATTGACCTTCAGATGCATGAGCACGTCCAGGCTGCCGTGCGCGACGATCATGACGACGCCCGCGAGCGAGGTGAGCACACCTCCGGCCTGACGGGCGCTCAGGCGCTCCCCGAAAAAAGCGAAGTTGATCCCGATGACCAGGATCGGAATGACCGAGTTGAGCAATACCCCGTTGGTCGCGGTCGTGTACTTCAGGCCGGTATAGGTGAGCGTGTTGAAAGCGCCGACGCCGATCACGCCGAGCAGCACGAGTATTTTCCACGAGCGCCGGATCGCCGGCCATTCCCTGGCGATGGGCCTCAATACGAAAGGCGTGAGGATGATCAGCGCCGCGAGCCAGCGCCAGAACGCCATCGCGATCGGCGACATGTAACCCTGGATGCCTCGCGCAAGGACCCAGTTGCCGGCCCAGAAAAGCGCGGTCAGGACGAGCAGAAGGTAAGCGGTGGAGACTTCGGGGCGCTGACCGGAGGCCGCGTCAGCCGCGCGGGAGCGCCTGGCCACCGTCAATTGAGTCGCGCGGCCACCGGCTCGAGCTCGGCGATCTGGCGCGTCACCGTGCCGCTGTCGGTCGCTTCCGGCTTCATGCGCAGATAGCTTCGAAAGTCGGTGAGCGCGGCGCGAAAGCACTCGAGCTCCAGATACAGTTGCCCGCGCTCGCGATACTCCTCGGCGGCATGGGGCAACAGGGTCAGTATGCGGTTCGATGCGCCGAGCGCCCTCAGTCGGTCGCTCTTGCTGAGATAGATCGCGCGCAGGTTCCGCAGTATCCGCGCGAAGACGTCGTTGGGCGCAGCTGCGGCAAGCATCGCTTTCATGAGCTTGTCGTCGACGCGCAGATCCTTCGCGAGCATGTGCAGACGCTGCCTGAGCTCCCCCATGCCGAGCGAGGCGCCCTGCGCATACGGGTCGAGGATGATCGTCCCGTCGCGCACGGTGCATTTCACGAGGAAGTGACTCGGGAACGACACCCCGTGCAGTTGCAGGCCGATACGCCGGCCGATCTCGATGTACAGGATCGCGAGCGTAATCGGGATGCCGAGCCGGCGATCGACCACATCATTCAGATAGCTGTTGCGAGGATCGTAGTAGTCGTCAGGGTTGCCGCTGAAGCCGAGCTCTTCGAACACGTAGCGGTTGAGCGCAAGCAGCGCTTCGGTCGCGCTGATGTCCGAGCGCAGCCTGCGGTGCAGCGTCGCCCCCATCTCGTCGATGCGGCGCAGATACCCGTCGACGTCGAGGTCCTCGTATTCCTCGGCGGCGATGAGCAGCGCGCCTTCGGCGAGGTTGACGTTCTGCGGCGACGCGGCGGCAATACGCGTCCAGCGGTCGGGTTGGTCGGTCGCCGAGTTCAAGCGCGCCTCGCGAGCGGCAGGTTCATGAGCAGGTTCTGGGGTTTCATGCGCAGGATGGAGTCGGGGGTCATCGCGAGGCCGAGAAACACGGGCGCGCCGGCGAGCTCGGGCAGCGCAGCGGCAGCGTCGCGAAACTCGAGGCGGAACAGCCCTACGATGCGCTTCATGCGTTCCTCGTCGACCTCCCCTCCATTATAAAGGTCGTTGAGCATTCCGGTCGCTTCGGCGTCGAGCCCCACGTGCCAGATCCATTCGTCGTCGGGAATCTCGCGGATCGGCTCGACGGTCGTCTCCACGCCGTGGAAATGCGCGATCCAGCGCTCGAGCACGCGCGCGTAAGCCTTCGCCGCGTCACCCCCGGGATTCATCCGCAGCACGAGGTCGCTGCGCTCGTCGCGAGCGAAGTATTCGAGGTGATTGGGGCGGTCGAGCACGTCGAGCTCGGCGCTTTTCAGCGGCGCCCGAAGCTCGCGCAACAGCCTGCCCACGTCGCCGAGCCCGGCGTGGGTGGCGAAGCGGCGCACCGTTTCCTGGTCCGCGAACATTACCGAGCCGCCGTCGACGCTCACCGACTGCGGCCGGAAAAACACTTCGGCGGCACGCGCCTGCAGCCCGTCCCCGACGCCTTCGAGCACGCTGCGCAGGATGACCTGCGCGGTCTCGTGGATGAACGCGGGCGGCACCGAGACGTCGCGGCGGAACACGTCGAAGTAAAAAGCTTCCAGCGTAGGAGCGGCGAGGAGCTGCGCGCGGAAGCGGAGCATCACGCGATAGTTCTCGCGTGCGTCCTCGTCGGCAAGCGCCGCGATGTCGCTTTCGCCGACCTCCGTGCGAGGCGCTTCGAGCAGCCGCTCGTGCAGCGCGCGCTCCGCTGCACAGGACTCCGCCACCAGCTTGAGCTCGGGCCGCACGAAATAGCGGCGGAGATAGTCGTCGGTCACGACGAGCCGGCCGTCGTCACCCCGGCTCAGCAGGTCGTAGCCGCACGAAGGCCAGAAGTCAGCTGCCATGTCGCTGGTAAACGGTGAACCGGGTTGTCGGGCGGGTACGCCATCGATGTCCAAATGTAGGCGCGCATTGCGTCAGGGGGGCCGTCGTCACTCGACGGTTCACCGTTTACCGTTCACCGTTTGCGGGTTCTGAAATCTCGATCAGGTTCTCATCCGGATCCCTCACGTACACCGAGCGGATCGCGAATCGCGCGCCGGTGCGTTTTACCGGACCCTCCTCGATCGGCACATTGCACGACTCAAGCTTCGCGATGACTTCGTCGAGCGGCCGATCGGCGAGAAAACACAGATCGAGCGAGCCCGGCGTCGGCATGCGGGCCTTGATCGACGCGTCGAAGCCGGGGGGATGCACGTTGAATTTGTGCGGCCCGAAAGTCAGCGCGATGCGTCCTTCGCCGTAGCGCTCGAGCGTCATCCCGAGCACGCGGGTGTAGAAATCGAGACAGCGCTCGAGATCGCGCGTAGTGAGGACGATGTGGTCGACACTCGCGATCATGGAAACCTCCGAATTGGTGGAGTTGCAGCCCTGCGACTGAACTATAAACGACAGACGGTCATGTACAATAGCCATCCCACGCCCCGGTAGCTCAG
>JAQGMV010000257.1 GCA_028292225.1 Betaproteobacteria bacterium | reverse complement strand
CGTCCATGAGCGAGACTTCGCCGCCGTCGGTCGACAGCACGCGCTGGCCGAGGCCGCAGAAAAATTCCGGACGCGGTTCTTGCCACGTCGTCTTGCGCGCGAGCAGCAGATCGCCGTCCTCCTGCTTTTCCGTACCCGGGTAGCGGGTAGGTACGAGCGCGTACGCTTCCCCGCCGTTTTCGAGCATGAGATGCGCAGGCGTCCACACGACGTCACGCAGGTCCTCGGGTGCCTCGATCGAAACGCGCAGGAGCCGCGCGAAAGGTACCCAGTAGTAGCGGCCGTTGATGACCGCCTCGAGCACCGGTCCCAGGCGCACGTCGGCATCGGCGATCCATTCGAACGCGCGCCCGTCGATCGTCCCGGCGGATGCCGGCGCCTCGTCGAAAGCCCGCGCGCGCATCGCGTCGGATTCCTTTGCCTGTCTGCGCCCGTCGAGCAAAAGGGACTCGATCAGGTAGGCAAGCCACTGCTCGGGCTCGCCGAATACCATCGGCGCCTTGACGCCTTCGAACACCTGCGCGCGAAGGACTTCGCAGCGCACGGCTTCGCGGTACGTCTGCGCCATCGCAAGCGCCGCAGGATCTAGACTGGCGGCGACCTCGAGCTGGTTGAGGGCCCTGTCCCACTGGCCGAGCACCGACAGGAGCTGAAACAGGAATACGCGCAGCTTCGGGTCGCCCGCCTTGCCGCGGATCTCATCCTGCAGCAGCTTCAGCGCGCCCTGTGGATCGCGATCACGGAGCGCCTGCTCGGCCGCGCTAATGGTAGGCATGGATACGTCCCCGGGGCGCCATGATTGTCAGGCTCACGTGATTTCCGCGTCGAAGCTCATGCCGCCGCGGGCGAGACCGTCGGGCCCCTGCGGCGTGTACTCGACGCTGATGCGCTGGAAAGCGATGCTGAGCCGCTCGACGAGCTCGACGCCTTCGCTCTCGACCGTAAACTCCGTGATGCGCGCACTTTGCAGGATGATTTTTACGTATTCGAGCGGAGCGCTTCCGGCTTTGCGCACCGTGAGCGTCGCCTTCTTGATCAGGTCGTTGCTGCGCATCGCCGCCATGAGCGCAGTGGACGCGCTGTCGACATGCTTGATGACTCGGAGCTCGTCGAGAGTCGCCTTGCTGCTCGCGCCCGCACCCGCCAGCGCCGACTGCGAGCGCATGCCCCACGACCAGTTCACGACTTCGATCTCGGCCACGTGCGCGTCGTCGGATGACTCGCCCTTGATCACGCCCTGGCGCGCGCTTTCGACCTTCAGGAACATGTCACCGATTGCCATGCGCGTCTTCGATCGATTCTCTAGTGATTGACTCGTATAGACGCGGCTCGTGCGCGGCATGCAACGCCGGGCGCTCTGCTCGCGTTCGGTCGAACTCCCGCCGCGAGCGGATGCCGCGGCGGGAAAGACTCACGGGCATCGCGCCGGCGGCGCGATGCAGCGTGTTGCCTAGATCTTCTTGTTTTCCTGCATGTCGTAGCCCATCGGCGTGCTCGCATCGCCACTGCCGTCGGCTTTCTGCGGCACGTACTCCGCAGTGAATTTCGCGAAGTTCAGCGTCACGTTCTCGGTGAGGCGGTCTTCACCGCCGCTGCCGCCGGTGCTCACCGAAGTGATGATCACGTCCTCGAGCTTGAGCTTCAGATACTCCAGAGGCTTGTCGCCGGCTTTGCGCACGACGAGATTTGCCACCTTGTAGTGTGTGCCCATGCAGCACGCCATCATCAGGTTGGTGCTGGACTTGTCGATGTATTTGGTCAACGACAGGTCCTGCACGTTCACTTTGCCAGCGCCTCCGCCCGTGCCGTGGTGGGTGCTGCCCGCTTGGCTCATACCCCAGCTCCACGCGAGCACGTCGATCTCTCCGGGGTGCTTTTGGTCCTTCGACTCTCCCTTGAGATCGCCGATCTTGATGAACATGTCAACAGCCATTTCGGTCTCCTTATCAACCGTTAAGCATTCCAGCCACGACGGCCGGCGCTTGATACCCTATCTAAGACGACGTGTGAAAACGTCCCCGTTACTTACGCGGCTTTGGCCGACGGCAGCTTCGAAACGAGCCGCAGCGACACCGTCAAGCCTTCGAGCTGATAGTGCGGACGCAGGAAGAACTTGGAGGTGTAGTAGCCCGGATTGCCTTCGACTTCCTCCACGACCACCTCTGCGGCAGCAAGCGGTTTCTGCGCCTTGACGCTCTCAGAGGAATGCGCGGGATCTCCGTCCACGTATTTGATGATCCAGTCCTGCAACCAGCGCTGCATGTCGTCTCGCTCCTTGAACGAGCCGATCTTGTCGCGCACGATGCACTTCAGATAGTGCGCGAAGCGGCAGCACGAGAAGAGATACGGCAGCCGCGCCGCCAGGTTGGCGTTTGCGGTCGCATCCGGATCGTCGTATTCGGCAGGCTTCTGCAGCGACTGCGCGCCGATGAAGGCGGCGAAATCGGAGTTCTTCCGGTGCAAGAGGGGCATGAACCCGTTCTTCGCGAGCTCCGCCTCGCGGCGGTCGCTGATCGCGATCTCGGTCGGGCATTTCATGTCTACGCCACCGTCGTCGGTCGGGAAGCTGTGAACGGGCAGGCCCTCGACCGCGCCGCCGGACTCGACCCCGCGGATGCGTGAGCACCAGCCGTACATCTTGAACGAGCGGGTGATGTTGGTGGCCATGGCGTAAGCGGCATTCGCCCAGGTGTAGCGGTTGTGGTCGGCTGCGCCGGTGTCTTCCTCGAAGTCGAACTCTTCCACAGGACTGGTCTTCGCGCCATAGGGTATTCGGGCTAGGAACCTCGGCATAGCCAGCCCGATGTAGCGGGCGTCGTCGGACTCACGCAGCGACCGCCAGCCGGCGTATTCGGGTGTCGTGAATATCTTGGTGAGGTCGCGCGGATTCGCGAGCTCCTGCCACGAATCCATCTGCATGACGCTGGGTGACGTGCCGGCGATGAAGGGCGCGTGCGCGGCCGCGCAGTTCTTCGCGATTTCGCCGAGCAGTTCGACGTCGGGCGGGCTGTGATCGAAATGGTAATCGCCGACCAGGCAGCCGAAGGGCTCCCCGCCGAACTGGCCGTACTCCGCTTCGTAGACCTTCTTGAAGATCGGGCTTTGATCCCAGTTGGTGCCCTTGTAACGCTTGAGCGTCTTGCCCAGATCGACCTTCGAGATGTTCATGAAGCGAATTTTCAGCTGCTCGTCGGTCTCGGTGTTGTTCACCAGGTAATGCAGCCCGCGCCACGCCCCCTCGAGCTGCTGGAACTCGGGGTGATGCAGAATCAGGTTCACCTGGTCCGACAGCTTCTTGTCGAGCTCCGCGATCATCGCCTCGATCGACTTGACGACGTCGTTGCCGATCAGCTTGGTCTGCGATAAAGCCTGCTCCGCGAGCGTGCGTACAGCCTGCTCCACTGCGCCTTTTGCTTCGTCGGATTTCGGCTTGAATTCTTTCTGCAGAAGGATCGTCAGCTCACTACCTTCGAGCGTCAAGCCTTCGTCTTGTGCGCCCTGGACTTGGGTCTCAGCCATATGTATCTCCCGTATTTCCCGTATGCGAACGACTACTGACTATGCCTTCGGCTCTTCGTCCGCAGGCTTCTTCGCCGCGGC
>JAQGMV010000217.1 GCA_028292225.1 Betaproteobacteria bacterium | reverse complement strand
GACCGCCGGCTCACGCTGCCTGCGCTGACTCCGGAAACCCAGGCGAAGATACACGCGATCATCCCGAACGCGAGCGCGATCTCCAATCCGGTGGATTCTGGCGGAGGCACCGATCCCCGGGTCGAGTACTGCGGCTCGATCTCGCAAGCGATACTCGAGGACCCGAACGTCGACGCCCTGCTGATCGTGGGGTTCTTCGGCGGCTACACGATGCGCTACGGTCCGGGGGTCGCCGCCGCGGAGAACAAGGTCTGCACCGACCTGGCCGATCTCATGCACAAGCACGGCAAACCGGTGGTCGTGCAATCGCACTATCTCGATTTCAAGCCCGAATCGATGGACGTCCTGCGCAAGGCGGGTGTGCCCGTGCAGCGCCACATCGAGATCGCCGCGCAATGCCTCGCCTCAGCCGCCGCGTACCAGGCGGCCCGCGCGCGCATTGCGGCGCCGGCGCCCGCGCCGGCTCCCCCCGCGGGACCTGGCGCGCGCGAAATCATCGATGCGTGCCGCCGCGAAGGGCGGGACCTGCTCGAGCCCGAAGCGCAGCATCTGCTCAAAGCCTACGGCATTGCGGTTCCGGAGCATCAACTCATGCGCACCCGCGAAGATGCGCAGCATGCCGCACGCATCTTCGGCGATGTCCCGCTCGCCGTGAAAGTCGTCTCACGCGACGTGCTGCACAAATCGGACGCGGGCGGCGTGAAGCTCAATGTCCGCGGTGCCGCAGCGCTCGGGAGCGCGTTCGACGAAATCCAGCGCAGCGTGCTCGCCCGGCATCCCCAGGCACGCATCCAAGGCATGCTCGTAACGCCGATGGCCGAAGCGGGCACCGAGCTGATCGTGGGCGTCACGCGCGACCCTCAATATGGGCCCGTCCTCATGCTCGGGCTCGGCGGCGTGTTCGTCGAAGTCATACGCGACGTCGTCTTCCGCTCGCTGCCGATTTCCGATCTCGATGCACAGGAAATGCTGAACGACCTGCGATACGGACAGATGCTCGACGGCGCGCGCGGCACCGAGCCCGTCGACAGGCAGATGATCGCCGACCTGCTCGTCAACGTCTCCGCTTTCGCGACAGCCCATCCCGAGCTCGTCGAAATCGACTTGAATCCCGTGATCGCGCGGGGACACGATTACTCGATCGTGGACGCACGCATGATCCTCACCGACAAGGAATAAGCACGATGCCCGCTCAATCACTGACGCTCGATATGGCGATGGCGATATCCAAGGCCGCCGAAGCCGAGGCCGCGAAAAACGGCTGGGCGGTAACGGTCGTCATCCTCGACCACTCGGGGTTGCCCGTGTCCCTGCATCGCATGGACGACGCCGCGATCAGCAGCATGGAAATCGCGCGGCAGAAGGCGTGGTCCGCCATCGGATTCAAACGGCCGACCAAGGCATTCGAAGAGCAGCTTGCGAATGGCCGGGTGGCGGTGTTGCGCCTGCAGGGCGTCATTCCCGTGGAAGGCGGCATACCGCTCGCGCTGCCGGACGGCTCGATCATCGGCGCGATCGGCGTGAGCGGGGTCACATCGGTGCAGGACGGTCAGGTCGCCACGGCTGGAGCGCAGGTGCTGCTCCAGGCGTGACGGCGCCGCGGGTTCCTTCAACAGGGGGCGACATGAAGATCGGCAGTCGAAGTGTGGGACATGCAGCGCGCGCCGGCTTCGCGGCCGCGCTCTTCATCACGATCGTATCGGCGGGCGCGACTGCGATGGCCCAGACCTATCCTGCCAGGCCGGTCCGGCTCGTCGTTCCATTCGGCGTCGGCGGCTCAGTCGACACGCTCGCCCGCCTGGTCACGCAGCCGATCTCCGAAACCTGGGGACAGCAGATACTGGTCGACGTGCGGCCGGGCGCAGGCTCGCTGATCGGAACCGATATCGTCGCCAAGTCGAAGCCTGACGGCTACACGCTGATGATGGCGAACGCGTCGAGCGCGATGGCGGTCAGCGTGTACAAGACCGTGCCGTACGATCTTCTGCGCGATTTCACCGCGGCCGGGATGATCGGCTACACCCCTCATCTGACGGTGGTTCATCCGTCGCTTCCGGCCGGCACACTGCAGGAGTTGATCAGGCTCGCACGCTCGAATCCGAAGGAAATCAATTACTCGTCGGCAGGCAACGGCGTCGGTTCACACCTGGCAGTGGAGCTCTTCAAAACGATGGCCAAAGTCGACCTGGCCCACGTGCCGTACAAAGGCGCCGGGCAAGCCGTCACCGCGCTCGTCGGGGGCGAAGTGTCGCTGATGATCGTGAACCTCGTGTCGGCGGCTGCGCACGTGAAAACGGGCAAGTTGCGCGCGCTGGGGCTCGCGGACGCGAAGCGCAGCCCGCTTCTGCCGAATGTGCCCACCATGGCCGAAGCCGGCCTGCCGTACGAGTTCACCGAGTGGTACGGGATCATCGGCCCTGCGGGGACACCGCGAGAGATGATCGTCAAGTGGAATAGCGAGATCAATCGGGTGGTCGGCGGGCGCGAGTTCCAGGAGCGCCTCGCGGGCCTCGGCGCGACGCCGAAGACCGGCACGCCCGAGGAGTTCAACGGTTATCTGCGCGCGGAGGTCGAGCGCTATGCGAAAATCGTAAGGGTCGCCGGCGTCAAAGTGGATTGAGGTCTCGGACGACGGCGTGGCACACCCGGTGAGCGTATCCGGTCCGCCGCGTCGCAGCGTTCATTACTCCGAACCCTTCGTAACCGGCGGCACGGCATACGCAGCATGCTGATCGGGATCGACCTGATCGTCGCCCGCAGTCAGCCGGATCAACGAGGAGTTCCAACGCATTGAAAATCAAAACGACCGCCGCTCCGGGCCGCGGCGGAGCGCGCGCGGCCGCGCGTGCACCCGGGAAAACCGCCACGGGGGCCGGCCCCGCAAGCTTCAGCCCGCTGCAACTCGACCTGGCGAGGCGGCTCGGCTCCGAGATCATCTCCGGCGCGATGCCCGCCGGTATGCGTCTGACCGAGCAATCACTGAGCGCGCGGCTGGAAGTCTCCCGCACGCCGGTGCGCGGCGCCCTGCGTCTGCTCGCGAAGTACAAATTCCTCGAGTCCGAGCCCAACGGCGGATACCGCATCTGCGCCGACGCAGCCGGCCGGCGGTTGCCGTCGATCGCGAAGCTCGGCGCGACGGCCGAAGGCCTTTATCAAACACTGATCGAGGATCGCGCGCGGCGCCTCCTGCCCGACGCCGTGACGGAAAAGGACCTGTTGTCTCGCTATCCGGTTCAGCGCAATTTGCTCTCCAAGGCCCTCGTTCGCATGGCGGGGGACGGCCTGATCGAAAAGCGCGACGGATACGGCTGGAGATTTCTGCCTTCGCTGGGAACGGCCGACGCCATCTCCGAGAGCTATCGTTTTCGGCTCGCGATCGAATGCGCGGCCCTGCTCGAACCGACTTTCTGCGTGAACCGGGAGGTGCTCGAGCGCACGCGAGCCGCGCACGAACGTTTTCTTCAGCTTCCGCCGCAACAGCAGAAAGTGTCGGAGTACCGCGAGCTCAACTCGCTTTTTCACGAGATGCTGGCGCGCTTTTCAGGCAACCGCTTCATGCTGCACGCAACCCAGCAGCAGAACCAGCTGCGGCGCCTGGACGAGCACGCCGAGTTCTTCAAGCACACACGCATGCCCCAGTCGTGCCGCGAGCACGTCGAGATCCTGGACGCGATCGAACAGGGAGATCAGCAATGGGCCGCGGCGCTGCTTCGACATCACCTGAGCGTGGCGAGCCGCAGAGCGACTCCGGATGACGCCGCATAAACCGGCCGCCGGCGCGTCAGAGGCGGCTGAGCGGCATGGAGATCGCGAAGGAGCGCGGCATCGGACCCGCGCAGGCCTGCTGCCGGTAATTCTTCCTACGCGTCCTTTGCGTTGAAGCTGCTTTCCGTGTTCTAAACGATCTCGCGCGTAACGCCGCGACTGTTCCCGAAACACGGCACGTAGACCGAATGCGTGCCCGGGCCGCCGGCGACGATGAGCATGACGTCCTCGGGCCGCGGCGAGACGGGAAGCAGCAGGTCTGGCGTCAGCTCGCCGAGCTCTTCGGTTCGCGAGTCGCGGGCGCGCCCGATCTCTTTCACCGAGAGCGCCTTGACCGGCATTTTCGAGCGCTCCCACAGTTGGGTCTTCACGTCATGCTTGCTCATGCCGCCGCGCTTGAAGATCTCTGCATGCTCGGGGCCGATCACGAGCCAGGGCTCGCCGCCGTGCACGTACTCGTTGCTGGTCGGGTGCACCAGCGTCTCGGCTATCACCCGCGCAAGCTCCCCCGCTTCCTTCGAGTGCGTGTTCATGTTCAGCGTGCCTTCGGCGCCGACGACCGTGACGGTGCTCTGCTCGGGCGTGTAGCCGCGCTCGACGTGCAGCGGCGCCCACGGGCTCGCCTCTTCGTTCTCGGCGCAGCAGAAGGTGTACTTGCCGGGCTGGCCCTGGGTCGCACGGTCCATTTCACCCGGCAGCGCATGGCCTATGTTCTGGAGGATGAGCCGCATCGCGCGGCCGATCGTCGCATTCGCCCACTCGCCCTGCCCCATGCAGTTCAATCCGGCGTTCACGTTCAGTGTCTTTCGTATCGGTCCGTTCAGGACGAGCCATACCGCTACAGGGTTGGTCGTCGCCTGTATCCCCTGCAGATTGAAAGCAGGGTCGGCGATGGCCTCGGTCGCCGCGATGAGGACCGGCAGGTACTCCGGGTCGCACCCCGCCATCACGCAGTTGATCGCAATGCGCTCGACCGACGCGGCGCCGTAACCGGGCGCGACGTGCGCGACCACTTCATCGCGAGCTCGGCTCGTCGCTTTGAGCATGCGCTCGACGCGCTCCAGCGTCGGCGGAATGATGGGTAAGCCGTCGCTCCAGCGCCTTTCCCGATAGAGGCGGTTGATCTCGTCGAGATCGTCGGCCGTTTCGAACGTGGCCGCAGCCTGCTCCGGTGCGTTGGCGGGCGCGTTCATTTCATGGCTCCGGTGATGAGGTCGACGAGCTCGTCGACGCATTTGCTGGCGATCTCGCGCACTTCTTCACGGCTGCGCAGCCCGAACGGATGCGGGATGACCGCGATCGCGAGATTCGCGTCGCCGAGTGCGCGCGCCTGCGCGCGGCCGAGCGTGAGGAATGCGGTCGAGCACACCGTGACGGCGCTCGTTCCCCGCTTCGCCACTTCTACACTGTCGTGGATACTCCACGACGTGCACGAGCCTCAGTCGCCCGAGCCCGTGATGACGACGTCGCACTCGGC
>JAQGMV010000195.1 GCA_028292225.1 Betaproteobacteria bacterium | reverse complement strand
CCCTCGCGTTCATCGATTTCATGTTCAAGGTCGAACAGGAATTCGGGATCGTCGTGGCGGATCGGCAGATCAGCAGCCTGCGAACGATCGGCGATCTCGAGCGGCTGGTGTCCGAGCTGATGACCACTCCCTCCGAAACTTAAGCGTCGAGCCGCATGAACCGCGTCGCGATCACCGGCACCGGCGTGATCTCGCCGCTCGGCGTGACGCTTCCCGAATTCCAGAACGCACTGGCGGCGGGCCGCTCGGGCATCCGGCGGCTGCCGCCGGAAATCGCAGGAGGCTCGGGCGTGGAAGTCGGCGCGAGCGTCGACTGGGACCCGCTGACCGTCCTGAAGCCCATGGAGGCTTCCGCCCTGGATCGCGTATCCCAGCTCGCGCTCGGCGCGGCGATACAGGCGATCGAAGCGAGCGGACTCGATCTCGAAGCGGGGAACCGCGACCGCATCGGGGTCTACTGGGGAACGGGCATGGGCGGCGCCCAGACGGTCGACTCGAACTACCAGACCCTTTACTCCGCCGGGAGCTGGAGGGTGCGGCCGCTGACCGTGGTCATGGCGATGAGCAACGCGGCAGGGTCGAACATCGCGATCCGCTTCGGGCTGCGTGGCGTGTTCGCGAATTTCTCGACGGCGTGCTCGTCCTCGGCGATCGCGATCGGCGAAGCGATGCGAGTGATCGCAGCAGGGCGCGCCGACGCGGTGATCGCGGGAGGCTCCGAATCGCTGCTGACCCCGGGCACGCTCGCCGCGTGGCAGGCGCTCAGGACGCTTGCCCCTGCCGACCCCGACAACGCCGCGGCAAGCTGCAAACCGTTCGACCGGAGGCGCGCAGGCCTCGTGCTCGGCGAAGGCGCGGCGGCGTTCGTGCTCGAAAGCGAGCGCCACGCAAAAGCCCGCGGCGCGCGCATCCACGGTTACTTGAGCGGCTACGGCAACACCTGCGACGCGACCCACATCTCGCATCCCGACGCCGGCGGCCAGGCCCGTGCAATGAAGGAGGCGCTCGCCGAATCCGGTCTCGAACCCCGCGACGTCGCCTACATCAACGCGCACGGCACCGCGACCGCCGTCGGCGACACGGTGGAGTCGCAGGCGATCAGCGCGGTCTTTGCCCGGCACACGGCCGACGTCTACGTCAGCTCGACCAAGTCGCTGCATGGGCACCTGCTCGGCGGGGCAGGCGCGCTCGAGCTCGCCGTGGCGCTTTACGCGTTGCAGGAAGGGGTCATCGCGCCGACGGGATTTCTCGAAGAGCCCGATCCCGAGTGCGATCTGCGGCATGTCGCGATTCATGCGGCGCACATCGCCCCGCCCGCCGCGGTCATGTCGAACTCGTTCGCGTTCGGGGGCTCGAACGCCGTCCTCATCGCGACTCGCGCGTAACGCGCCGATGAAAGTGCTCGAGCGCATGAAAGCCCGCTGGGATGCGCTGCGCAGGCGCTACAGCGACGTCATGCTCACGCACAAGGAGGCGACCCGCACCCTCTGGCGCATCAGGCTCGAGCTCTTTTTCTCGGCCGCCGGCACGCTCGCGCTGCCGCGCAGCGCGCAGCCCGACGTCACGATCATCGTGATCACCTACAACCAGCCCGAGCTGGTGTACGGCTGCCTGTCCTCGATCGCCGAAGCGCTCGGGTCGAGCGCGCTCGGGGTCGAAGTGGTGATACTCGACAACGGCTCGAAGATCGAAACCGTCCAGGTCCTCGATCGCGTGCAGGGCGCGACGATCATCCGCAGCGACACCAACCTGCACTTCCTGCGCGGCGTGAACCGCGCGGCGCGCGAAGCGCAGGGGCGGCACATCCTGCTGCTGAACAGCGATGCGCAGCTCCTTCCAGGGACGCTCGAAGCCGCGGTACGCACGCTCGAAAGCGCCGGCGACATCGGCGCGGTGGGCGCCCGCATCGTGCTGCCCGACGGGCGGCTCCAGGAAGCCGGGTCGATCATCTGGAACGACGGCACGTGTCACGGCTACGGCCGCGGACATAAAGCGACCGACGGCGAGTTCATGTTCCGCCGCGACGTCGACTACTGCTCCGGCGCTTTCCTGCTGACTCCGCGCGGGCTGTGGGAAAAGCTCGGCGGCTTCGACGAGCGTTACGTCCCCTGCTACTACGAAGAGACCGATTACTGCGTGAGGCTCTGGGAATCGGGCTTGCGCGTGGTCTACGAGCCCGCCGCGGTTATCCTGCATTACGAGTTCGGCAGCAGCTCGATGGCGCAAGGCATCAGCTGGCAGGTCGATAACCTCGGGCGCTTCCGCGAGCGCCACAAAGCGTGGCTCGCGCTCCAGCACCCCGCGTCGGTGGGCGCGGTGCTCGCCGCGCGCGCCCGGCCATGCAGCAAGCTGCGCGTGCTGATGATCGAAGACCGCGTTCCGCACGTGAAGTCCGGCGGCGGTTATCCGCGGGCCAACGCGATTTTGCGCGAGCTCGCCGCGGCGGGCGCGCGGGTGACGCTGTTCCCGATGGCGGCCCAGGAAGAACACTGGCCGGAGGTTCGCGAGTCAGTCGACGATTCGATCGAGACCCTCGTCCAGCTCTCGGCGGTGGACCTGCACGCTTTCCTGTGCGAGCGCTGCGGCGCGTACGACGCGATTTTCGTCTGCCGCCCCCACAACATGGAAACCTACGTCGACGCCGTGACTCGCACGCCGGGCCTCGCGGGCGACGCGCTGGTGCTGTACGACGCGGAGGCGCTTTTTGCGCCGCGCGACGCAGTGCGCCGCGAGCTCGCCGGTGAGCCGTTGAAACCCGGCGAAATCGAGCGCGAGCTCGCAGCCGAAGTGGCGCTGGCACGCCACGCCGACGCCGTCGTCTCGGTATCGGCGCAGGAGCGAGCGGTGTTCGAGCGGCACGGCATCGAGCGCACGTGGCTCCTCGGTCACGCGGTAGCGCCGCGACCGACCGTCGCGCCTTTCGAGGCTCGCGCAGGCTTCGTCTTCCTCGGCGCGCTGTACGACGACGCGTCGCCGAACGCCGAAAGCCTGCGCTGGTTCGCGGCGGAGATACTCCCGCGGCTGCGCGGGATGCTCGGTGCACACGTCAGGCTGACGATCGTCGGCGGCGTCACCGCGCCTTCGATCCTGGCGCTCGCGGGCGACGCGTTCGAGTTGCTGGGGCCGGTGGACGACCTGGCGCCGGTATTCGAGCGCGCGCGGGTGATGGTCGCCCCGACGCGGATTGCCGCAGGCATACCGTTCAAGGTGCACGATGCCGCGGCGCTCGGCGTGCCGGTCGTCACGACCGACATCATCGCCGCACAGCTCGGCTGGACGCCTGGCGAGGATGTGCTCGCGAGCTCGGACCCCGCGGTATTTGCAAAGCTCTGCGTAGAGCTTGCCGGCAACCGCGAGCTGTGGGAGCGCCTGAGACGCTCGGCGCTCGCGCGCATCACTGCCGAGTGCTCGCCGGAGACGTTTCGCAGCACCCTGCGTGAGATCCTCGCAGCGGCCCCTGCCGCGGGCGCAATGCGTGTCGCAAGCGGCCACGCCACCGCTGCTGCACCCGCGCCTGCGCGCGCGAGCTGAGCGGCGGCTCGCGCACCTCGAGCGCGCGAGAGACATCCATGATCGAAGTCGTCCTCAACGGCCGCCTGGGCAACTGGCTTTTTCAGTATGCCGCGGCGCGCGCGCTCGCGCTGAAGACCGGCACCGGCGTGCAGCTGAACGGGTACCGCTATGTCCGCTGGCGCGACCCGCTGGCGCGGGCGCCGTTACGCACGCTGCGGTTTTTCAACATAGCCGCGGCCTACAGTCACCTCGACATCGACGCGGCGCGCGCTCTCGAGAGGCTCGGCCTGCGCGAGCGAAAGAAGGACCATGTGGAAAGCGCATCGGATGGCGATCGCCTGGAAGAGCTGGGCGCCGCGACGAGGCTGACCGGTTATTTTCAGAGGCCGCGCTACTGGGAAGGCTGCGAGTCCGAACTGCGCACCGACCTCACGCCGCGCGCCCTGCCGACGGACTCGGCGTTCCTGCGCACAGCCGCCGCGGTGAGCGCGGGCAACACGATTTCGGTTCACGTGAGGCGGGGCGACTTTGTCACCTTTGAGCGCGAGCTGCACGGCGTGTGCACGATCGAGTATTACGCCCGCGCCATCACGCGCATGCGCGAGAGCGTCGCCGATGCGAAATTCTTCGTGTTCTCCGACGACCTCGCGTGGTGCCGCGAACGCTTCAAAGATCAGGACATGACGGTGGTCGACGTCGCGGCGAGCTCCCGCGAGCCTGCGCTCGATCTTTACCTCATGAGCCGGTGCAGCCATCACGTGATCAGCAACAGCACCTATTCGTGGTGGGGCGCGTGGCTCGACACATCGCCGGGGGCAATCGTGTGCACGCCCGACCGCTGGTTCAACGACGAACAGATGAGCGCGCGCGCGATGCGCGACACCGTCCCCGCGCAGTGGCTGCGCATCCCGTGCGAAGGTCAGACGCCTGCCGCCTGAGCCTCGCTCCTGAAATACGCGTGGTCCTTGTCGAGCGCAACGATGACCGGGTCGAGATGGCGCAGGTGACGGTAACCGCTTTCGGGATAGCAGTACGCCGGGGTCAGGCGCTTCGGATCCCGCCCGCACATGTAGCGGTTGAGATGGCTTTCGTCGTGCCATACCGCGATGACACCGTTCGCGAGGTCTTCGTCGATCGCGCCGCGCAGCGCAGCCGCCATCTCCAGGAAAGCATCCGCCTCGCCGCCGTTGAACCCACCGTAGTAGTAGGCGCGGTGTGCGGGGTCCGAAATGCATGCAGCCGAGCGCGGGTTGCGCTCGAATGGAAACGCCTTGTGCGGTAGCGCACGCGCCGACCAGCGCCCGCCGGTGATCGCGTCGATAAGGCGCGAGCCGATGCCGCGATGACCCCGGTAGTAATCGGGATGCTCGGCGACGACGAGGCCCTGCTCGGGAGTGGGCAACATCTCTTCGCCGCACGGCGCGACGAAGCGCATGTCGACGTCGATGTAGAACAGGTAATCCATCTCGCTCAACGCAGCGGCGTGTCGCGAGAAGTAGTGAAAGCGCTTGAGCGTGACCATCGGCCACGGCTCGTGCTCGATCGGGAAGCTGACCGTTCCCGGCAGCTCGCCGGTATCGGTGAAAAGAAAAGGCGTCACCTCAAAACCCGCAAAGAAGCAGCGGCGCGCCGAATCGAGCAGCCCACCGGCAAGCTCCACGTACTTGCCGGTCGCGATCATGAGCAGACCGATCTTCACGCCGCGCCGTCCCAGTCGTAACCGAAGCGATTGATGTGGGGCCTCCAGAACGCGGGGGTCATGGGCCACGCGTGGCAGCCGAAAGGAAGCGCGCCGGCGTTGTTCACGAGCGCCGTCTCGGGGCCGGTCTCGAAAGCGAACGCCAGCGCGTCATCGTACGGCGCGGTCGCGAAAAACGGCAGCTTGTCGCAGTTCTGCCCCCAGAAACCGTCTTCGTTCACGTACAGCAGATGCGTGAGAGCGAGCGGCAGATACGTGTCGGACTGCATGACGCGGTCGAGGCGGCCACGCTCTTCGAAGAACCGGGTGATCGTGGAGCGCAGCAGCGCGTGACGGCGCCACGCGAGGGCGAGACCCTGCGACACCTTCGAAGCGCCGAGCACGCGCAGCGCGGCGCTCACTTTGCGCAGCGAGAACCCGCCATTGCCGACGCAGCGGCGCGCCGGCGTGTGGTGTGACCATGGCGCACCGATGTAGTCGTAGCCGAGCCCGCAGAAGCGCTCGAGCGAATCCAGGAAGACGAAGGCGTCGAGCTGGTGGATGAGGATGTAGTCGCAGGCAGCGAAGCGCTCGTAGAACTTTGTTGAGAGCAGCAACGCGTTGTAGGTCCCGGTCGACCTGAACCAGCCCGTGGAGAAGCGCTCGATGCGAGGCGTAACCCCGGCCTCGCTCGCAATCGCGCTCGCCACGTGCAGATCGAGCTTCTCGGGCGCAACGAAGACGATTCCGTGGCGTCCGAGGACGCGGCAGCACTGCGTGAGCGCGATCGCTTCGGTGCGATCGAGGCGCTCGCGATACAGCGGCACCACGACGGCCGCGGTCAAGGCCTCACCGGCTTGTCGTTCCGAGGAGCGCCGCGACCAAGCAATCCGGAGGCGCTCGCAGCGTTTCGCGCGCCACGAGGTCGCCACGTCGCTCCCGCTCCTCGCGAACACAGCTGTTACGATGCGGCCCATGAATTCGCACCCGCTCCCGCCCGTCTACTGGATCAATCTCGACCGCTCCGAATCGCGGCGGCAGCGCATGGAAGCGCGCTTCGCCTCGCGAGGCATCCGGCACGTGCGAGTCGCTGCAGTCGACGGCCGCGACGAGGCTGCGACCGGGAGGCTCATCAGCTCGCGTGCAAATTCGAGCTACAACGCTGCGGCAATCGCCTCTCACCTGAACGCAATGGCGCTCGCGCTCGAGGCCGGCGTCGATCGCGTGCTCGTCATGGAAGACGACGTTACTTTCGAGCCTTACGACGCCTGGCCGAACGGTTACGCTTTGATCGCGGCCGAGCTTCCGGCGCAGTTCAGCGCGCTCGCGCTGTGCATCGCCGAGCTGCCGAAGAATCTCGATGCGCTGTTCAGGCGGCCTCGATTGGTGCATCGCCTCCAGAGGCGCGCGTACTGGTCGGCCGGCGCTTACGTGATCACCCGCGCGGGCGCCGGGCGCCTGCTCGCGCGCTATCGCCGCGGCGGCCGCTACGACGTCACCGGCTTTCGCGGGCATCAGCACGCGTACGAAGTGATCATGCGAACGCTTCAGGACGAGTCGCTGCCGGGTCCTTTTCTTTCGCGCATCCCGCTCTTTCTTTTCGAAGGCGAGGACAGCGAAATCCACGACGACCATCTGGCCGAGCACTGCCTCGCGCGCGATTACCTTCGCGCGCATTACGAGGCGCTGATCGCCGGCACGTATCGCTCGCCTTTTTCACTCACGGCGAAGCTCGCCCGGATGATGGCGAGGCTGCGCGCTGCCTGAGACGGTGCAGGGCGACGTCGATCGCCCGGTAGCTCGCGAAATAAGCCCGCAGCAAAGGATCCGCCGCGAGCGGCATCCACCGCCGCACCTTGTTGCGAGTGCGATACAGCGATGTCGGCCGTACCGAGCTTACGTCGATCTCATCATCGGTGAGCGTGAGGCCGTCGCGCGTTGCCGCCGGATACAGCAAAGCGTTGAGCACGCTCTGGTCGAAGCGATGCGCGCGATGATCCGCCCCGGGTGGAACGACGATGCGCTCATCGAGGCATGCGCGAGCCCACGCCGTCACGAGGTCGCGAACGGGCGCCGATTGCGGGCTCGCGCCGAAAACGCCCGAAGCCCGCTGGCGCTGCGCGCCGACCCACTCGGGCGTGCCGAGCGCTTCGAGCGTCGCCGGATGCGTGAGCTCGGCCACCGAGCTCGCGCCCCCGAAAGGCGTGTAAAGCCCGGTGCGCTCGACCTGCAGGAAAACCGGGAGCAGCGAGTCGAGCACGACCGTCGCGCTGTCGAGCCAGAGCACCGGCGCCTGGGCCGAAGCGAGCACCTCGTGGATGATCACGGGTTTCCACGCGTTGGTGTTCACGAGGCGCTCGCGGATGCGCACGTGCGGGGGATAGCGCGTGAAATCGAAAGACCGCAGATCCCATCCGCGAAAGCGCCGCTGAAAGAACCGGCGCTGGGAGGCCTCGAAGCCGAGATCGTACGCAATGCACCGAATCGCACCCCGCGGCTGCGTGCGCTCGAGACTCGAGGCGAGTTGCACGAGGGATCGAAAATAATCGGCGCTGGCCGCCGAGATCGCGACGGGAATGCTCATCGCAGCAATTGTACGCGTGGAGCGAAATAGATTCCCCACGGATCGCGCCGTGCTTCGGTGTACGCCGCGCTCAGCGCGTGACCCGGCGCGGAATCGGAGGGCGGAACGCGGGACAGCTGAATCACATCGAACCGGCGCGCTTCGATCCTGGCCAGGAGCAGGCTTTCTTTTAGACGCCCGGCCGCGACCTGCTGGCCGAAGTTGACGTAATCCACGCTCGGGTCTTTGCCGGCCCAGTAGCACAACGCCTGCTCTTCGCACGTTGCGGCCCCCGGCCGGTTGCGCACGAACGCCAGGCTTTCCGCGAAGCCGCGTGCGGCCTCCTCGCGAGGGGCGAGCCAGTAGCGCGGGGTCAGCCCACCCGGCTGGAAGTCGATGACGACGGAGACGAAGAGCGGCGCGAGGTAACACGCGACCGCGAGCTTGCCGCGTACCGACGACGCGTCGAGACGCTCGAGGACGATCGCAGCGGACACGGCAAGGCCGATGTACGCGTCGAAGAATACGTTCTGGTCCACTCCGGCGCCGCCGATGAAATACGTGCCGAAAGCGACCGATACCGCGATATAGACAAGACACCAGAGCGCTGGAGCGTCCGCGCGCGCACGCGCCGCAAGCCACGCGAGCGGCAAGAAAAACGGCGCGGTCTTCACAAACCACTTCAGGCTGCCGCCCGCGAGCTCGGACGCAGAGTAGGCTCGCGGTGACAGCAGATGCGAAACGAAATCCGAACCGTAGAGACTCACGCATCCCGCCAGCAAACCGAGCGCGGCAAGCGCCCCCGCAATCGCATAGACTGCGGCCGATCGGCGATGGAATATCGCCAGCCAGGCGACGGTCGCGAGCGGCAGCGCGATGAGATTGGGCTTGATGAAGAGCGCGCACGCGCAGAGCACCGCTGCGAGCGCGGACGCTGCCGCCGACTCCGGGCGTCTGAGCAGCGCGACGGTGCCGGTGAGGGCGGCGGCATGGCCGAACAGTTGCGGATCGTCGATGCCGACGTAATGGCTGTAGCGCAGGAGAACAGCAGCGAGAAAAACTGCAGCGAAGGCCGCAGATTCGCGGCCGGCGCCGAGGGCCCGGGCGGCGAGGCCCGTGCACGCCACCACCCATACGAAGCTCGCGGTCGACAGCGCGCGGCCCGCGACGATGTAGTCCGGCGCGAAGAATCCGATGAACCCGACGAGGTAAAACGACAGCGGCGGGTAATTGTTGAAATAAAGCGATTCGGCCGGCGGATAAAGAGCGCCGCCCGCCATCGCCGCCGCCGCGTGAAAAGCGTTCCAGCCTTCGTTCGGGTCGAGCGGGATGCGAACCGGAACCGCCAGGAGAATGCGAACGAGCGCGGGCACGCACGCCGCGGCGAGCACGATCGTGATCGCCCGCACGGCGTTGCGACGCCGAGCGGTCACGCCGGACAGCACGTGCCGGGCTCCGCGTGCGCAATCCGCGCGACCCAGGTGGTATCTTTCGCCGCCATCCGTCCCGCATCTTCAGTGAGCGTATTCAACCCAGTATCATTGGCGTCCGAAATAACGCGCCTTTTTCGACCGTCCCTGAACGCACTATGCTGAGCACGATCCAGAACTGGTTGCGCGACGTCGCACGCGTGGGCGCTCGCCCGAGGGTCAAGCGCACGCCCGCCGACATGATGCATTACTGGATCAATCCGGACGGCGAAAGCGACCGCGCGCAATGGATGCGTTCCGAATTCGACAAAACCGGCGTGCACGACCGCAGGGTGCCCGCCTGCAGGCCCACGACGCTGCCGCCGCTGCACCTGCCCGCCCGGCACGACGCATCGAAGCTGCAGCTCGCATGCTTGTGCTCCCATTTAGCCGCCATCGAGCACGGGCTCGAAGGGGGCGAAGACATGTTCATGGTGATGGAAGACGACATCGTCCAGGCTTTCTCGGTCGATTTCGGGCAGCTCGTCGATCACGCGCCGGCGGACTGGGAGATCCTGCAGCTTTACGTCGTCAACGCCGATCGACTGCAGGCAATGTATACCAGAAGTTATCTGCGAGGCCGCCTGTGGGAGCGCTGGAAAGAGAAAAACCACAGCACGGGCGCATACCTGTGCTCCCGCGACGGTGCGCGCAGGCTTCTCTCGCGGTTCAAGCGCGGCGCTTCGTTCGACCTGCGCGGGCACAAAGGCGCTTTGGTCGCGGATGAGCTGCTCTACAGGACCGTGGCCACGTATACGCTGACCTACCCGCTGTATATCGAGAACGACGCGTTCGACAGCACGCTGAACTCGCTGCGCCGGCTCCATGTCAGCTCGCACGAGGTCATACGGCGAATCTGGAGCGACAGCACGAGCCCTGGTTTCGCAACGCGCGTTGGCGCTGCGCGGCCTGAAAGCTGATGCAGCCTGCACGCGCCAGGCCGCCCGGCTCGCAATCGTCTCCGGACGACCCGGCGTGAACGTCCTCGACGCGGTGACGCGCTTCGCCAAAGAGCACTATGAGCTGCACCTCATGGACGTCGCGAGCGGCCGCGCTCGAGCCGTGCGCAGTCCGTTCACTTCGTATTACGCCGATCCGTTCGTCCTCGCCGACGGGGATGCGACGTGGGTTTTTTTCGAAGAATTTCACTATCCCTCCAGCCGCGGCTACATCGCCGCGGCGCGTACCGACGGCGAGCTTGCGCTGCACTCGCCCGCGCGGGTGCTCGATCTCGCGTGCCACGCGTCGTTTCCTTTCGTCTTCCGCGACGGCGGCGCATTGTTCATGCTGCCGGAGACGAGTCACGGCCGGTGTGTCGATCTTTACGCGTGCGTCGAGATGCCCGGACGCTGGCGCCGCGCCGCGCGCCTGCTCGAAGGCGTCGACTGCGCCGACAGCGTGCTGCACCGCCGTCACGGCCTGTGGTATCTCATCACCTCCGAGAGCGACGAGCGCACGAGTCCGAATCGGTGGCTCGCGATCTACAGCTCCGGTTCCCTCACCTCCGGGCGCTGGACACCGCATCCGGTGAACCGCGAGCGCCGCTACGCCGACCGACCGCACGGCTGCGGCCGCAACGCAGGGGCGCTCGTCGACACCGGTGAGCACCTCCTGCGGCCGATGCAGGCGAGCACTGCGTATTACGGACAGGCGATGCGGGTGATGCAGGTGGTCGAGCTTTCGGAAAGCCGTTTCGAGGAGATTCCTTTCGAAGGGGAGCACCTCTACTGCGCAGTCGCCAAAGCAGGCTCGACTCACCACGTGTCCGAAGCCGCGGGCATCGTCGCGTGGGACACGCGCACGCGCGCGGGCTATTTCGGCAGGCCGAGGCGCAGCGGCGCCCCTGCTGCGCAATCCACCGGAGGCCCACAGCCGTGAGCGTTGCGCTGGCTGTCGCCGGCGCTGCGGCGGCCGTTTGGGGCGCGGGACGCGTCTACGGCTACATCGAAGGTGTGCGCGTGTGGAGCGATCTCGCAGACGAATTGAGGCTGCGGCGCCTTCGCATCGAAGACCTCGACCGCGCATGGGTGAATAACCCGCGCCGCTCGCACGCGATCGTGAGCCTCACCACGATCCCGAGCCGCATCCGTCTCATCGGCGAGACGCTCAAAAGCCTCATGCGCCAGACCCGCGCACCCGCGCGCATCGTGATCAATGTGCCGCACACGAGCCGCCGCGAGAACAGCGCGTACGAGATTCCCGCGATGCTCGGGAACCTCGCGTCGGTGGAGATTCATCGTTGCGACGACTGGGGGCCGGCGACCAAGCTCATCCCTTCAGTGCTGCGCTATCCGCCTTCGCAGCCGATCATCGTCGTCGACGACGATCGAATCTATCCGCCGAACCTCGTGGCCGATCTCGAGGACGCGAGCGCGCGTCATCCGGATCACGCACTGGGCTTGAGCGGCTGGCGAGTCCCCGACGACCTGACCGACCGGCCGACCACGCTGTGGCGCGATCTCAGGATGAAGCCTCCGGTGCCTGCGAAAGCGACCCGAATCAAGGCTGCGCTCGAAGTCGACGTGCTGCAGGGAATGAGCGGCTACCTGGTGCGGCCCGAATTCTTCGATTCGAGCCGCCTGACCGACTACAGCGCGGCGCCCGCGGCCGCTTTTTTCGTCGACGACGTGTGGATCTCGGGCCACTGCCTCGCGGCCAAGCTGGTCATACCCGCGGCGCGCTCGAATTACGAGCCCAAGTGCCACGCGCGCCATTACAAGTCGACCAGTGTCGCGCTCGTCAACCGCGGCGACGGCACGCCCGAGAGCCGCAACAACACGATCATGATCCGGCACCTCGAAGAGGCGTGGCTGTGCACGCGATACGGCACAGTGCCGGCGGATGCACCCGAATGAACACTTTCCACAGCAGTCCGGGTTTCGCGGGCCGCGCCTATGCTGAATCCGCTTGTCACAGGAGCCTGCCAGAGCGGCCGCGGTGCAGGCGGTAGCGCAGCCGGACTTAACCCCTGTGCGGTTATCCTCTGTCGGGATCTCGCCAGGGAGACGGTATGGGCCTCGTCGGCGGACCTACCGGGGGCTTTTCATCGCCAGACGTACAAATTTCGTTCATGACATGCTCCTCTCGATGCAGCCTTCTACGCAATGGCCATCACAGCATTTCCGACACGTAGTAAACGAGAAAGGCGATTGAACCCATGGCAACCGCATACGTCAGGAATATAAAAGCCCGGCTCTGCGCGTTTCCACGAAGATTGTTGTTCTTCGCATTGACGTCGGTGGCCTCGGAATATCGTTGGCTCAAATATTCTTCAAATGCATCGGCGGCTTTTGCTTTGGATTGGACAGAATTCGAGAAATGAGCTTTCAGTTGCTCGTAATACGCCCAAAGTTCCGCGGAGGTGGCGATCGCGCGATATTGCTCCGGCAAATGGTAGAACTGCAGGGCCGAGTAGACCGACGCCGCATAGGCGCAGGCCCCAGCCATCGCAAATACGGCTACCAGCGCGTCCACCGGCTGAGACAAGTGAAAGCTGTAATTCTGCAGCCCGAACCCGATAACGCCCCCGACCACGGTAAGAGCGCCGATGAGGCCGCTCATTCCCTGGGCAAGTTTTTCCCTTCTGTCCAGTTCGAAAACGTAGAGATCCTTGAACAGTGCTTTGTCCATGAGCGGGCGAAACGTTCGGCCAATGTCCTCGATGGGGGTCCTGCAGCTGACAAAGGTTACGGCGGGCAAGCTGCAGTGGCAAGGGACTGGCCACCTGCGTGAGTTGTCATGCCGGCGCAACGCGACGAACAGCAACCCGCCTTAGGATTTTGAGCGGCGCGCTCGTTTCGAGCGGGCTCAAATATCGGCGCCCGCAGGGTCGACATCCTTATGCTGCACCCCGAGAAAGATCGGATCCGCCTGATGCAGGTGGACGTTGATTTTTGCGTTGTAGACCGAGTGGCTGATGCCGTGCTTGTCCCGGATATCGTAGGAGGCGACAGTGAATTGGCCGCCCGGAGCGCCGGGGCCTGTCAGGTAGCAGCGAATATTCCTGATGCGGTCGCCCGCAACCGAGAGGTTGCCGAGCGGACCCAGGGTTGCCGCCGTGTCTTCTACGAACCGTATCGCGCTGCCCGCTTCTGCGTCACCCTGCCCGGACAGTTGAAACTTGCCGATGATGATCTGCCCCGGAAGCGCGCTCGAGAGCATGCGCGCAAGCTCTATCGTGACCGGACCCACGATATAGGCGAATGCGCTCGGGTTCAAAGCCTCCACCTGATAGAACTCGTAGTGCTCGCCGATGTGAAAAGCGGTCCTCAGCCTGGGAACGGGGAAGTCCTTTGCTTTGCGATGCGCAACGCTATTGTCCGCAAGGATGAGCATCATCAGCTTGTACAGGGCGATGCTGGCGTCGCGGGTCCGCGCCCGGTTCCAGACGTAAAAACCGTCGCCGGTCGTCGTCCGCGCGAAATTGATGTGGATGTCCCTGGACGTGAGCTGCCTATAGGCTGAATTAACCGAATAACTCAGGCTGTTCAGCATCGCTACCTGTTCGAGCGGTGAGCGCAGCGAAAAACCGACGATGTCGATCAGCACCACGGCCCGCTCGCGCACGAGCGTTACGCCGTAGCGCGTGACGAGGCTGCTGACGAGCTCCAGCGGCACTTCGGAGCCGCCTTCGAAATGCGCACGCAAAACATGCGCGGCGCTCTCCAGCACCTCACACGTCCTGTTGAAGTCGGCCAACGGCTGGAACTTCGGTCCCGCCAGGATCGCGTTCATCAGGTCGCTGTGCGAAACCTGCAGGATCTCGTAGTGTGCGATTGCGAGAAAACACAGCTCCTTGCCGTCCCGAGACCACGTCAGAAGGACCTTCTCCCCCAGTTGCCAGAAGTCGAACAGCGTTTCATCGAGGTCCGAGAGCGCCTGCTGCGCGCCCGAGGTCAAAGGCTCCTCGACCGCCGCCATGCTCATGAGTGTTTCCAGCCACGTTGAACGCCTCATATACCTCCGCCTTGCATTGCCCTGTCTGCATGCTGATGACTCACCACGACTATGCTTCCCCGCTTCCGGACGCACCCATGATTCCGCTGCGCCCCCGTCGTCGCACGCCGTTACCATCGCGCGGTACACCGCGCAGCCGGTCACGCGACACCACGCCGCCCCTCGCAGTATGAGGAATTTTCAACCCCGGCGCGGCCCGCAGGCCGCGCTCGTTATTTCACTTGTCCGTCCGGCTCGAGTCCCGAGCGTCCTTCCTGCTCTTCTTCGCTTTCTTCGCCTTGTCGGCCCGCCGTATATCGGGCGCCCTGTCCCGCTTCTCCTTTACCGTATTGCCGGGCGCGCCCGGGCAATCCGCACCGGGACACTGCGCGCTTGCGACGCCGACGAATGCCGGGAGATTCAGGATGACCGCTAAAGCCAACGCCCGAAATAATCCTTTCGCCATGATCCACTCCTCAGTCGGCCTTCATGAGTACCGATTTCGGGGCAATTTCCCTGCGGATCTCGTGCAGGATTGCCCTGTTGTGCGCGATCCATTCCTCAGTCCCCGGAAGCTCCGCACATCCGCGCACGCTCAAATCCCGATCCCAGTTTTCGAACGCCGAGACCTTCGCCGCTACCGCATCCCCGTAATAAAGCGTCACAGACCCGAGCGAGCCGTATAGCGCGTCGCGCGCGGTGTTGCGCTCGCTCGCGTATACGAGCAGGCGCGCATTGCGGTCGTCGAGGATTTTCTGATTGGCCAGTATCTGCGATTTCCCGAGCCTGCCTGCCTTGAGCGCTGCTTCCGCGTCCGCGGCCTGCTTATCGCGATGCCTGCAGAGCACGGCCATGCGATTCCACGTGATCCAGTACTTGGCAAACTGCCGCGCAGTGTCGTCGGCGTGTTTGACCCTGAGCTCGAGGTATATCTTCTTCTCGGTCGATTCCCAGGTGAAATACGCGGCCGCGAAACCGCTGACGATGCCGACGAATCCGGATATGAACGGCGGCATCAACTGCTGAAGGAAGACCTCCCGTAACGGTCTATGTTTCTGCGGGTCTGCGTTGGCGCCGCGCGCCGCCAGACCGTAACGCTTCGAGCGCATCGGCATCGCGCTACGCGCAAGCGCCAGTACCAGTACCAGCAGAGACCAAAAGCCTGCGCATCGCGCCTCCCGCGCCACCTGACTTATGGGCACAGCGTAGCGCCGGCACAGCGCCTGATGCAACGTCGCAGACCGAACGGCTAACGGACCCCGTACTGCGGATAAGCCCTGCAACGTGTCCATGCCTGCTCGATCGCGTAAACGCCGCCGTGGAACACCGAGCTGTACGCGAACTGCCGCGGATTGTACTCGGCCCCGAGGCACACCCCGCCGGTTTTCCTGGCGTACTCGATCTCCGTCGCGCTCGACTCACCCGAGACGATGTCTTCCTGGCTGGAGATCGGCCACGGCCGCACCCGAAATTCCAGCATCGACTGCGAAACGAGAAAGGCCCCGAGATACCCCGCGGCGACCGCGACGCGGGCTTTGGACGAAAGCTTCGCCGCACTCGCCAGCGTCGCGAGAACGAGCATCAGCAGCAGCGGCCAGTGCAGAGAATAGCGCAGCTCGTGCGATTGCGGCATGAACGCCGTCACCAGCGACAGCCACGCGAAAAGCGCCAGCAGGATGCGATTCGACCGCAACCCTGCGCGGTTGCGGCGGGCTGCGAGCACCGCAAGACCGATCGCGAGGGCCACGGTGACGAGAACCAGTGGTCCCCAATAACCCCCGCTGCGCGCGGGACCGTAGCGCTTCGGTTTATCGCCCGTCGCGAGATCGAGGCTGTACCCGCCGTCGACGCCTCTCACGATCCAGTCGACGTCGCTGATCGAAAGCATCCAGTTCGCAGGCCTCGCGAGCACGCCGAGGCCGGCGGTGTAGTCCGGGTAGTTCCGGTACTCGGGCTCGGGTCCCTCCAGATGCACGCCCATCACGTGGATGTCGACAGGATAGAAAGGATTGGAAAAACGGCAGGCGTTCTTCAGCGTCGTTCCTGAAGCGAGGACGCTCGCGAGGGCAACCGCGAGGACCGCGAGCTTCGCGCGCGTCCGGTGGACGCTCCGGCGCCTGGACAGAAGATGCGCGAGCACGAATGCGGAAATCGCGAGACTGAAGATCAGCGCAGTGAATTTGGCGTTGCCTGCGGCGACTGCCGCTGCGACATAGACCGCGATCCACACGGCGCGCGGCGCGCACTTTTTGGTTCGCCACGCGATCGCTTCGCCGCTGCCGCTCCCCGCAACCGCAGAAGGTTCGGGCTCAGTGTACGCGAGCAGCTTCACGGCCGCGAGAAACTGGAAACACACGCACACGCCCACGAAAAGATCGATGTAGTTCGTGATCGAGTGCAGTGCGACGAGCGGCACGGCGAGCACGCTGAACGCGAGCAGCGCAAGGCTCAGCCGCAGGCTTTTTGCCGCGGCGAGCACGAAACCTGCGAGCGCGAGGGAATTGATGAGCGGCGTCGCGGTGATCGACCCCGTCAGCTTCCACAACGCGCCCTGCACCAGCTCGGCGAAGAGCGGGAAGCCCTCGAAGCGCCAGCGCATCTCTTCGCTCAGCACGAAAGCGCGGGGGGCGTCGCCGATGTTCCAGAGGAGCGCGCTGAAAGGCAGGTGGTACGCCCAGCTATCCCAGTAGAAGAGCGGCCTCGCGACCGACGAGACGACGACCAGCGCGAGGACGAGCAGCGCGATCCCGTCGAGCGCCCGGCCGGCGCGCCTGGCGGGATCGCGGTGCGGATTCACCGCGGCCTGGTGTCGTCGGCTGTCGGGGCGCGCTCAGGCGTGCGCGCGAGCTGGAGAACACTCATGAAGAACGACGCGAAAACGATTTCCATGCCGGCGATGAGCGCGGTGACCGAAGGCACGACGACCCGCATGAGGTGCTGCGGCTGCTGCGGGCCGAAAGCCGCGCCCTTCCATTGCGCGACGGCGTACACGCTGCCGACGAGACCCGTCGCTACGAGCGCGAGACCGACCACCAGGCCGCGCTCGAGCGTAAAGATCCCGACCATACGTCTGAACAGCGGATCGGGCGGCAGGAGCTTCAGGTTCATGCCGATGATCTTGGTGAAAGCCGCGAAAAGCGACGCCTGGAGACCGATCATCACGAGACCCGACGCGTAGGTCAGGGTGTGGATGTCGAGCACGATCGGTCCGATCTGGCGCACGCCAGGCAGCAGCCATGCGAGAAGCGCGAGCCCTGCGCCCATCATCGCCACACCGGGGTAGAAAAAAAGCCAGCGCGGGCTGTACACCAGCAGGAAGCGCAGGTGCCGCCAGCCGTCACGCCACGTGCGCAGGTGCGGCGGGCGGCTGCGCCCGTCGGGCGACAGCGTCGTCGGCACTTCTGCGATTCTGAGCCCGTGCAGGGTCGCCTTCACGACCATCTCGCTCGCGAACTCCATGCCGCTCGTCTGCAGGTCGAGACCCTGGATCGCCTCGCGGTTGAAGCCTCGCAGGCCGCAGTGGAAATCGCCGCAGGGGCTTTTGAAGAACAGCCGTCCGAGCGCGGTGAGCACCGGGTTGCCGAGGTAGCGATGCAGCGGGGGCATCGCGCCGGGCAGTATGCCGCCCTTGAACCGGTTGCCCATGACGAGCGCGTAGCCGGCCCTGAGCTTTTCCACGTAATTTTCGAGGCGTGAGAAGTCGTAGCTCGAGTCCGCGTCGCCCATGATGACGTAGCGTCCGCGCGCGGCGCGTATGCCGCTGGAAAGCGCTGCGCCGTAGCCTTTTTCGTCGACCCGGGTGACTCGCGCGCCGAGCGCGGTCGCGATCTCACGCGACCCGTCATCGCTGCCGTTGTCGGCGATCAGCACCTCGCCGTCGATGCCCTCGCGTTCGAGGAAGTCACGCGCGCGGGCGATGCACGCGCCGAGCGTCTCGGCCTCGTTCAGGCACGGCATGAGTATCGTCAGCTCGCACGGCGCGAGCGTCGCAGGGTTCCGGTCGATGCTGCCTCCTGTTCCGTGTGAATCGCCCGCACCCGGCATTTGCGATCCGGGACTGGCGCGTACAATATCAGGTCCCGATGCTCACCACGTTTTCAGAGCTGCAGAAATACCTCGACGCTGAAGACCGCCGTCAGTGGATCGTCCTGCTCGTCTTGTCGCTGGCCGCGGGGCTCGCGCAAAGCCTCACGCTCGCAGTATTCAACGAAGCGGTCGCGAGCCACAGTCGCGGCGAGGCCAATGCGCTGTACCTCTCGCTGGTCGTCGCGCTCGCCGCGATCGGCATCGGGGCGGGCTACTTCGGCGCGCTGCGCGGCCACGTGGTCTCGACGCGCATGGCGATCCGCCTTCGCGACCGCCTCCTCGACCAGATCGGCGGCGCCAACCTGCGGGTCGTCGAGCGCACCGGCGCGCCGGCCCTGCACTACCACCTGATGACGACGATCTCGAATCTCGCCGGCGCGTACGGAACGCTGCTCGCATTCGCCACCTCGCTCGTCATGCTCACGTGCAACTTCATTTACATAGGCTGGCTTTCTCCGGTGGGGCTGCTTGCGGGCGCCGTGATCACCGCGGTCGGGGTCTTCGTCCATTTCAGGCAGGAGCGCCTCAACGTCGACCGCAAATGGCTGCTGGAACAGCTTACCAACGCGAGCCACCAGAGGCACCGCGAGGTGATCGACGGCTATAAGGAGCTCCGCCTTGCCGACGCCAAGCTCGCCGACTATCGCAGCCGCATCGATGCGCTGAACCAGGACACCCTGGTCAAGGGGCTGGACGCGACCCGCACGACGACCATGGGCGAGCTCGCGACCTATTTCTTCCAGTTCCTGATGCTCGTCACGATCGTTTTCATGCTGCCGCAGTTTGTGAAGCTCGACGCGGTGGTCATCATGCAGCTCATGACCGCGATCCTGGTCACGATGGGGCCGCTGACCGGCGTGGTCGGTGCGATCCCGGGCTTTACCCGCGCGCAGATCGCGCTGCGCAACCTGCGCATGCTGCAGCAGGAGATCGCCGCGACCCGCGAAACCGCCGATGCGCCTCGAGGCCGGCGCCTGCCGGCGTTCGAGTCGATCGAGCTCGAGGGCGTGGAGTTCGCGTTCGTCGAGGACGCGACCGGCGAAGGCTTTCGGCTGGGGCCGGTCGACCTGACCGTGCGCCGCGGCGAGATCGTCTTCATCGTCGGCGGCAACGGCTCGGGCAAGACCGTGCTCATGCGAGTGCTCACCGCCCTCTATCACCCGGACACCGGCACGATCCGGTACAACGGCGAGCCCCTGGCCGAGATCGACCGGCAGGCGTACCGGGAGCAGTTCTCCACGGTGTTCAGCGATTTCCATCTCTTTCGCGAGCTTCTCGGCGTCAAAAGCGTGAACGCCGCGCAGGTCAACGACTGGCTGGCCCGCCTCGACCTCGCCGCCAAGACCCGCTTCGAGAACGGCGAGTTCAGCACGCTCGCGTTGTCGGCCGGTCAGCGCAAGCGCCTGGCTTTCGTCGTCGCGGTGCTCGAAGACCGCCCGATTTACGTCCTCGACGAATTCGGCGCCGAGCAGGACCCTGAGCATCGCCGCAGGTTTTATCGTGAAATGCTTCCGGCGCTGCGCGAGAGCGGCAAGACCGTCGTGGTGGTCACGCACGATGACGCCTACTTCGACGCGGCGGACCGGGTCCTGAGGATGGACTTCGGCAAAATCGTCGGCGAACATGCAGCCGCCACAGGCATAATGCAGGCGACCCGCGCAGCCACATCAGAGCACACCCATGCAGGCGTTGAACAAGACCAAGCAGTTCAGGAAGCTGCTCGCATCCGCCGAGCTCGAGTTCATCTGTGAAGCCCACAATGGCCTTTCCGCGCGCATCGCCGAGGAGGCGGGCTTTCGTGCGGTCTGGGGCAGCGGCCTCACGATTTCCGCGCAGCTCGGGGTTCGCGACAGCAACGAGGCGAGCTGGACCCAGGTCATGGACGTCGTCGAGTTCATGGCTGACGCAACCACCGTTCCCGTCATGCTCGACGGCGACACCGGCTACGGCAACTTCAACAACGTCCAGCGCCTGGTCCGCAAGCTAGAGCAACGCGGGGTCGCCGCGGTGTGCATCGAGGACAAGCTTTTTCCCAAGACCAACAGCTTCATCGCGGGCGAGCGCCAGGCGCTGGCCGACATCGACGAGTTCTGCGGCAAGATCAAGGCGGCCAAGGACGCCCAGCAGGACGACGCGTTCAGCCTCGTCGCGCGGGTCGAAGCTTTCATCGCGGGCCGCGGGCTTGACGAAGCGCTGCGGCGCGCCGAAGCGTATCAGGCGGCGGGCGCCGACGCGATCCTCATGCACAGCGCGCTCTCGGTGCCTGACGAGATCCTCGCTTTCATGCGCGAGTGGGGCGATCGCTGTCCAGTCGTGATCGTGCCGACCAAGTATTACTCGACGCCGGTCGAGGTCTACCGCGAGCACGGCGTCTCGATGGTGATCTGGGCGAATCACCTCCTGCGAAGCGCGATCAGCGCGATGCAGGACACCGCGCGCGTGCTGCACGAGACCCAGAGCCTGGCAAAGCTCGAGCAGCAGGTCGCGTCGGTCTCCGAAATTTTCCGCTTGCAGGGCGCGCAGGCGCTCGAAGAAGCCGAGAGGCGCTACCTTCCCGAATCGCGCAGCGCACCCGCGGCGCTGGTGCTCGCGGCCTCGCGCGGGGACGAGCTTCGCGAGCTCACCGAAGACAAGCCCAAGGCGATGGTGCGCGTCGGCGACCGCCCGCTGCTGGCGCACATCGCGGCGAGCTATCGCAGCACGGGCATCGACGACATCACGGTCGTTCGCGGTTACCGCAAGGAAGTCGTGAACCTCCCTGATCTCCACTACGTCGACAACGACGATTACGCCGACACCGGCGAGCTTCATTCCCTGTGGAAAGGCCTCGGCTCGCGCGACTGGCCCAACGGCGTCGTGGTCTCGTACGGCGACGTGCTCTTTCGCAAGTACGTGCTCGAGTATCTGCGCGAGGTCGGCGACGAGCTCGTCATCCCGGTCGACACCCGGTGGCAGGACAGCGTCAACCGCGGGCGCGACGTTGATTACGTCAACTGCTCGCTCCCGTATTCGCGCACCCATTACAACCGACCGGTGCTGCTCCGGAAGATGACCGGCGACCTCCCCGAGGGCGATATTCACGGTGAGTGGATGGGCCTCGTCTACATCTCGCCGAATGCGCTCCCGGCAGTGCGCGCCGCCCTCGACGAGATGCACGCCGAGCCGCGCAATCGCAAAGCCAAGGTGCCCGCGCTCCTGAACCGTCTGGCTTCGTCCGGGCACGCGGTGCGGGTGGTGTACACGAGCGGCAACTGGCTCGACGTCGACAGCCTCGACGACGTGGTCAACGCAGCGGGTTTCTGATGATCGAAAGCGCCCTCTTCGTCGAAGCCGCCCGAGCCCGTGGATTCGGCCTGTGGACCGGCGTGCCGTGCTCGTATCTCACGTCATTCCTCAACGAAGTCATCTCCAACCGCGATCTTCGGTACGTCGCGGCGAGCAACGAAGGCGAAGCGGTCGCGGTCGCGGTGGGCTCGCACATCGGCGGTATGCCTGCCATCGCCATGTTCCAGAATTCCGGGCTCGGCAACGCGGTGAGCCCGCTCACTTCGCTGTCCCACACCCACCGCACTCCGGTGCTGCTGATCGTGAGCCGCCGCGGCGATCCGGAAGGCGCGCCCGACGAGCCGCAGCACGAGCTCATGGGGGAGATCACGACCCGGGTCCTCGACGTGATCGGGATCCGCTGGGAGCTTTTCCCCGAAGCGCCGGATCAGGTCGAAGCGTGCCTCGAGCGCGCCGTCGCCCACATGGAGAGCACCGGGCTTGCCTACGCGCTCGTGATGCGCAAAGGCGCGGTCGCCCCGGGGCCCGCTCCGAAAATGCCGGAATCGAAACCCCTGCCGACGATCACGCCGACGCTAACCGCTACACCCGCGCACACGCTCAAGCGCGAGTACCTCGCGGCGCTTCAGCGCACCGCGACCGACCGTGATGTCTTCGTGTCGACGACCGGCTACACGAGTCGCGAGCTCTATGCGCTCGGCGATCACCCGAACCAGCTCTATGTGGTCGGCGCGATGGGCTGCGTCTCGAGCGTGGGCCTCGGCCTGGCGCTCGCGCGGCCCGACGTGCGCGTGACCGTCATCGACGGCGACGGATCGGCGCTGATGCGCCTCGGCGCGCTCGCCGCGATCGGTTACCAGCGCCCGCCCAACCTGCTGCACATCGTGCTCGACAACGG
>JAQGMV010000192.1 GCA_028292225.1 Betaproteobacteria bacterium | reverse complement strand
GGGTCTCGTGCTCCTGCCAGCGCGTGCGCATCCAGTGCTCGATGGCCGGCGTCGCGCCGAGCAGGTGACGCTCGAGCTCGGGGAGGGGACCGGTCAGCGCGGTGGCAAGTCTGGGTACGCTCATCGTGAGCTTCCTACTGGAAAGGACGGCAATTGTAGCAAGACCGCCGGGCGCCGCCTGAGCCGCGCCGGCGGCCCGGTGTCCTGCAAGAGTCAAACCCTTCTTGGACCCCGGCATCGGCGCGGGCGCCGGCTTGGCCGCGGCCTTCTCGCCCCCCTCGGCGCCGCTACTTGCGTAGCGGTACACCTTGCGCCTCACAGGGTCGACAAGCCCGCCCAAGCCGGCGCTATGGCTTCGCACGTCTGCCTGGCGGCAGGCTCAGGGGTGCGCAGGCTGCGGGCGCCTCCTAGAGGGACCTAACTGATGCCTCGCCGTCCGCGGCAGCAAGTTAAAGCACATTCCAGGGCTGTCATCGTTCTTCAGAATAGCCTCTCACGTTCGGAGATATCCGCAGCAAGCGCTGCACGAGAAACCACCGGTCCAGTGCGTCAACGGGTTCCGGGTCATTTCGGCTCCGCCGATGGATGATCGAGATGCAGCTTCAAGCCCTCATGTGAGGCAGCAAATCCCAGGCTTTCGTAGAAGCGAATCGCGTCGGGTCGCGCCTTGTCGGACGTCAGTTGTACGAGGTGGCAGTCTCTTTGCCGCGCGCGATCGATGGCCCAGGTGAAAAGCTGCCGGCCAATGCCGCGTGAGCGTATTTCCGAATCCACGCGCACGCCTTCTATCAGGGCGCGCCAGCCACCCCGATATGTCATGCACGGGATGAAGGTGATCTGCAGTACGCCGATGATCCGGCCATCCAGCTCTGCGACGACGAGCTCGTTGTTGGCGTCGCTGTCGATGGCCTCGAACGCCGCGTAGTAGCTTTCGGGCAGCGGCGACACGAGCGCCTCGCGTCTGGCTCCGAGCGCATCGTAAGCCAACATGCGGACGATCGCAGGCACGTCGTCTCGCGACGCGCGGCGAAAGACAGGTGCTGCGCCGTGCATGGGTTCAGAAGCCGAGTCGATCATGACGCCGAATGACTTGTTGAGCGGCGCGCGCTTGTTGCGCGTCCGCTCCAACTGAAGGTAGAAGGAGTCGTCACTTTTGCCACGGATACTTCGGCTCCAAACTATTGCGATAAGCAATATCTTCCGCTGCATATGCGCGGTCACGCGCGCGACCGAGGGGACCGAAACCGAGCCCACTTAAGATCCCGAGGGACATTAACCCAAGGCCGCCGAGTGCCAGCGGACCCGCGTAGTGGGTGTCACGAATGAGCCAAAGCGGGATAGCGAGCATACAAAAGCCGGCAAGCGTGATGGCGACCGTCATCGAATGAAGCTTTGCGGAGCGTTGCATTGACACGATGAATGCGCCCTCTGACGAATGGGGTTCTATCCGGCGTGCGGGAGCACGGTGGATAAAACCAGCTGGACTGAACCGCTGAATCAGAGCGCGGCTTCTTGGAAATTGTAAGGGGTAGAGACGCGCGCCCGTGACTGTGATGTGCGCGAGGTCGTGATAGGGCGTTTAGGGCCAGCGTCGAGCCGCGCCATCGCGCGGGCTCGAATGCGGTGGTCATGCGACATTCTGCATCTTGTTCGCGAAGTCCCGGCCTGCCGTAGGCGGGGGCAGAGGTCTACTGTCCTTGTGATAAAGCGCAAATGCTTCTTCGACGATATCGCAGAGCTCTTCGAAAAGGGCTTTCTCGTCCGAGCCATGGCAACCGCCGAAGATCAGGCCGGGCGCGCTGCCCACATAGCACTGGTCTTCGTCCGACCATTCCACGATCTTCGCGTATCTTGCGCTTTCATTCACGATTTCGACTCCTCAATCGCGCGCCGAACGGCGCGCTCCTGGTAGTGGACCGCAGAGCCTTGCGCTACGGCCTTTGAAAGCTTCTCGAGCTCATCTCTCAGGGGGGCATCTGGCACCCACAGATCGCCGGCTTCCGCAATCTGCCTCACGAGTTCGAAGGCTCCGAAGGTCTCGGCCATGCAGCAAGAGGTTCTGATTGGCCCTGGTTAAGCCCACGCTCACGCGGATGATGACCTTGAGCTGATACTCGACATACGCCCATCGGTTTACGAGTTCACCGATCTTCGTCCTGATCTCATCGGTAACCTGATCCCCGCAAAGATCCGACACGCGGAGAGGTGCGAGTTCGCTTTCGTCCGTCATTGCAATGCTGCCAAACGACGTGTTGAGCGGCGATGTCAGCGCCAACAGCGCTGACATCGCGTCCGCTCGAACTAGAGTGGCAGCCATTGACCCGATCCGCGTTGCTTCTTAAAGGAAACACCATTCAGCTTTCTTCCGGCTCCGAAACAAATGCTCGGCCGGCACTTCCCCCCGGATCTGACAGGCGAGCCGTACCCTTCGAGAAGGATACTGACAGTCGGCATCCCTGGTCTGTCTGAGTTTCACCGCGAGCCAGCCAAAGTCTGCGGTTTGACCACGTTCCTTGGCCGCGGAACAGGCAGGCGTCCATCCGTTCGTTGTGCAGTCCGAACGAGACATACACCGAGTTTGGCGAAGATGTTTCAAGCTCTATGTTTGGGGCAACCTCGAGCATGTCTTCGAATACCAGAACACAGGCTATAGCACTGTCAGCGGACCCCGGCCCGCCACAGTGCCAGAGGGGCAACTCATCAGCGAAGCGTTCCTTAATCCTGGTGAGCATGAGTTGATTGTGCGGCTCCAAGGAGATGCGGTCATCCTAAACGACGCGATATAAAGCGTTACCAACACCGTATAAACGTGATCTACGCCAACAGTGTTGCATGCATTCACGAAGCTGGCTCCAAAGAGGTATGTCCTAAAAGAAAATGCCAAATGCGTCACCCTCGCCGAGCGCTCGAACGTGGGCCCGGGATGGTCTCCAGAGCTTCTGCCTTCGCCGCCAGGTCGGGCGCGGGCTTGTCGCCCCTGTGAGGCGCCCTGCGCTGCTCGTCGAGGCCGGGGTTGTCGGCGAGGACTGTCGAGCCTCACCGGTGTCGCCATAGGGCACGGTGTCTCCGCGTCGATGACGGTTGATAGGACGGAGCTGGTGCGCGAGTTTCGCAGCCGCCGGCCTCGGCGAGCAGCGCAGGGTGTACCGCTACGCGAGTAGCGGCGCCGAGGGGGGCGACAAGGCCGCGGCCGACCTGACGGCGCACGCACGCATCAACCGCGACACCAGGAAAAATCATCCAACTGTCGTCGAGCGTCAGCGTTCGGCGGCGGTGAAATCCAAATCCATGCTTTGGCCGAATTCAACGGCCAAAAAAACGGGCGCCCGAAGGCGCCCGTTTCCCCTGTTTCCCTGCCTGGTATTACGTGTGGTACGCGGTCTCTCCGTGGCTGCGCACGTCGAGGCCTTCGCGCTCTTCTTCTTCCGGGACTCGCAGCCCGACCACCATGTTGGCGATCAGGTAGGCGATCCACGCAACGACTGCGCTCCAGACGATCGTCAGGCCGACGGCTTTGGCCTGGGTGATGACCTGGCTCGCGATCGAGTAGTCGCCGGCGCTGATGATCGCGCCGGTGACCCAGTCGGACACGAAGCCGGGGCCGCCGAGCTTCGGCGAGCAGAAGACACCGGTGAGGAGTGCGCCGAGTATCCCGCCGACCGCGTGCACGCCGAAGACATCGAGCGAGTCATCCGCGCCGAGCATGCGTTTCAGCTGGTTGACGCCCCACAGGCAGACGAGGCCGGCCGAGAGGCCGATCACGAACGCACCCGGGATGCCGACGTTGCCTGCGGCAGGCGTGATCGCGACGAGCCCTGCCACTGCACCGGAAGCTGCACCCAGCATCGAAGGCTTGCCTTTGATCAGCCACTCGCCGAAAGTCCACGACAGCACGGCGCACGCGGTTGCGAGGAACGTGTTGACGAACGCGAGGGTCGCCGAGTTGCCTGCTTCGAGCGCCGAGCCGGCGTTGAAGCCGAACCAGCCCACCCACAGCAGCGAGGCGCCGATCATGGTCATCGGCAGGTTGTGCGGCGTCATCGCCTCGCGGCCGAAGCCGATCCGCTTGCCGACCATGTACGCCCCCACCAGGCCCGCGATACCGGCATTGATGTGCACCACGGTGCCGCCCGCGAAGTCGAGCGCGCCCCACTGCCACATCAGGCCTGCTTTCGCGTTCAGCCCGTCGACCAGGTTGGCCGCGGTGTACGCATCCGGGCCCGGCCAGAACCAGACCATGTGCGCGATCGGCGTGTAGGCGAACGTGAACCAGATCACCATGAACACGAGCACGGCGGAGAACTTCATGCGCTCCGCGAATGCGCCGACGATCAGGCAGCACGTGATCGCGGCGAATGTCGCCTGGAAAGCGACGAACAGCAGCTCGGGTATGACCACGCCCTTGCTGAAGGTCGCGGCCATCGCGAACTCGCCTTTGGGATCGATCGTCCCGCTCAGGAACAGCCGGTCGAGGCTTCCTATGAAGGCGTTCCCTTCGGTGAACGCGAGGCTGTAGCCGTAGATGCACCACAGCACCGTGATCAATGAGAACGTGACGAACACCTGCATCAGCACCGAGAGCATGTTCTTCGCCCTCACCATGCCGCCGTAGAACAGCGCGAGCGCGGGAATGCTCATCATGATGACGAGCACGGTGGACACGAGCATCCACGCCACGTCGCCCTTGTTGGGCGTCGGCGCAGGCGTGGCCGTCGCCGCCGGCGCGGGAGCAGCAGGTGCGGCCGCGGGCGCGGTTGCCGCAGGTTTGTCGGCGGCTTTGTCCTGCGCGTGCGCGGGCAGCGCAACGGCGAGGAACGTGCAGAACAGCGCCAGCACAGCTATCAGTTTTTTCATTTTGACCTTCTCCCTAGAGCGCTTCCGCGCCGGTCTCGCCGGTGCGGATGCGGATGACCTGCTCGAGCTCGAAGACGAAGATCTTGCCGTCGCCGATCTTGCCGGTGTTCGCCGATTTTTCGACCGCTTCGATCACCTGCTCGAGCATCTCGCTTTTGATCGCCGCTTCGATTTTCACTTTGGGCAGGAAGTCGACCACGTACTCCGCGCCGCGATAGAGCTCGGTGTGTCCTTTCTGCCTGCCGAAGCCTTTGACCTCGGTCACCGTAATGCCGGTCACCCCGATGGCGGAAAGCGCTTCGCGCACCTCGTCGAGCTTGAATGGTTTGATGATTGCCGTAACCAGTTTCATTGTTGTTCCCCGTGAGTTGAGGCCCGGCAGGACGCGCCGGGCCGTGGCCCGTTAGAAAGTTTTCTGGACGAAGACGGTGCCCGTGCCCTTGGCGATGTTGCGCGGGTACGGCCCGAACAACCCGCCGCCGGCGCGCTCTGAAATGCTGCCGTAACCGAGGGTGCTGGTGTCGTACGCCTTGCTGTAGAACGTGCCGACCGTGAAGTCTTTCGGCAGCAGGTACGACACGCCGAGCTTCACGTCCTTGTAGCTGAAGATTTCGTCGTTACTGGGCGTGCGTCCGCCGAAGGCTGCAGCGAAGTAGGCATTGTTGCGAGCGTCGGTGCCGCGGTATTTCTGATAACCCCAGTGTGCGTTGATCGTGAAGCCCGTCAGCTCTTTCACGAAATCGCCGAGCGGCACGTTGGCGGTGAGGTCGAGGTACATCGTGCCTCGCGTGTCTTTGACGCCGAAGGTCTTGTCCATGAGGCTGTAGGAGAGCTTGGCCGAAAGCCATTTCCAGCTCGCGGCGCCGTAGAGCTCCCACGTGTCCGCCTTGGGCACGCCGATCGTCGGCGTCAATGCCTGAACGGCCGGATTGATCTTGCCGGGATACCAGTAATACAGCGTGCCGACGTCGTAGCCGAAATCGCCGACGGTTCCTTTGTAGCCGCCGTAGAAATCCATCTCGAGGCTGCCGCCGCGGTTGTAGGCGCCTGCGATCGTGGCCGGCGGCGTCGAGGCATTCTCCTTGAGCCAGCTGATGTTCGATGCCCACGTGCCGGCGTACAGGCCGCTGGCGTGGGCGTAGTCGAAGCCGCCCTGCAGGGCCGGATCGCGGTCGGTCTGGGTCAGCCCACGGAAGATGTACTGGCTGAACAGGCCGACATTGCCGGTGATGGTGTGTTCAGGCGTCGGCTCAGGCGTCGCCGGCGGCGTGGTGGCTGACGCCCCAGGCGCAGCCCCCGGTGTGGGCTGCTGCGCGAGACCGATGGCCGGCGCAATTCCTAACGCCAGCGCGCCCGCAATCACGGTTTTTCTGAACATTGGTATCCCCTTTTTTGGTTCGTCGATGGAAGGCCTGCGCGGCGGTTTCAGCACGGATCATGCCAAAACATAATGCCTTGTGAATCAATTGGATAACTCACTTCCACGCCTTGGACGTACGTGATACGCACCATAATGGGGTGAGCCATGAGAGGGTGCGCACCGCAAGCGGGCGGGTGCCCCCGCATCAGTGCACGGGGCCGTCAACCGCCTGTGGGACAATCGACGCGACTTCTCGTGGAGCGAGCCATGGACCAGAAAATACTGAGCGACATCAATGAGCGCATACGCGAGATCTTCGCGGGCAGTCCCGCCGCGGATCTCGAGAAAAACATGAAGGCGATGCTGGCGAGCCTGTTCGCGCGCCTCGATCTGGTGACGCGCGAGGAGTTCGACGTGCAGCGCCAGGTGCTCCTGCGCACGCGCGAGCAGCTCAACCGGCTCGAAGCGCAGCTGAGCGCGATGGAGGCGAGGCTCGCGCCGAAGGGCGACAGCGATGACGATCGCGGCGAAGCGCCGACGGGCGTATAGACCAGGAGTCCTAGGGCGTTAACGCGCCCGCGCCGCCCCCCGTTAAACCCTGATCGGAGTCATTCGGGAGACGGGCGTGGCGCTCGCCGTGCTTTACAGCCGCGCGCTCGCAGGCATGCGGGCGCCTCCGGTGACAGTCGAAGTGCACCTCGCCAACGGCCTGCCGAGCTTCACGATCGTCGGCCTGCCGGAAGTGGAGGTGAAGGAAGCGCGCGATCGAGTGCGCGCGGCCCTACAGAACGCGCGCTTCGAATTCCCGGCGCGCCACGTCACCGTCAACCTGGCGCCTGCCGATCTTCCGAAAGACTCGGGCCGTTTCGATCTGGCGATCGCGCTCGGCATCCTCGTCGCGACCGGGCAACTGCCTGCCGAGAACCTCGACCGTTTCGAATTCGCCGGCGAGCTCGGCCTCGCAGGGCACGTGCGACCCGTGCGAGGCGCGCTGGCGATGTCGATCGGCGCGCAACGCTCAGGCCGCGCTTTCGTGGTCCCTGCGGAGAACGCGGCTGAAGCGGCGCTCGTGGAGGATTCGGTCATCTATCCCGCGCGCACGCTGCTCCAGGTCTGCGCGCACTTCGCCTCGCGCGAGCCGCTGGTGCGCTATGTCGAGCCGCCGCCGGATGTCGCGATCGATTACGCCGACATGTCGGACGTGCGGGCGCAATCGCACGCGAAGCGCGCGCTCGAGGTCGCGGCGGCGGGCTCGCACAGCGTGGTCATGGTCGGGCCTCCGGGTACCGGCAAGACGATGCTCGCCTCGCGGCTTCCGGGCATCCTGCCGCCGATGACCCAGGCCGAAGCGCTCGCGTCGGCCACAGTCCAGTCACTGGGCACGCGGGGTTTCCGCGTCGAGCACTGGCGGCAGCGGCCTTATCGCGCGCCGCATCACACCGCATCCGCGGTCGCGCTCGTCGGCGGCGGGAGCGACCCGCGTCCCGGCGAGATTTCGATGGCGATGCACGGCGTCCTTTTCCTCGACGAGCTTCCGGAGTTCGACCGCCGCGTGCTCGAAGTGCTCAGGGAGCCGCTCGAGTCCGGCAAGGTGTCGGTGTCGCGCGCCGCAAGGCAGGCGGAGTTCCCGGCGGAGTTCCAGCTCGTGGGGGCGATGAACCCGTGCGCCTGCGGGTACCTGGGTCATTACTCGGGGCGATGTCGCTGCACGCCGGACCAGGTCCAGCGTTACCGGGGCCGGATTTCCGGACCGCTCCTCGATCGCATCGACATCCAGATCGAAGTCCCTGCGGTGCGAACCGAAGAGCTCACGCATGTGCATGCCGGGGAGCGGTCGCGGGTCATTCGCGAACGCGTCGAGCGCGCCCGCGCTCGAATGATCGAGCGGCAAGGCAAGCCGAACGCGAGGCTCCTCGCACCCGAAGTCGACGCGCATTGCATGCTGGAAAACGCGGCGGCGGCGCTCCTCGCCAAAGCCATCGC
>JAQGMV010000186.1 GCA_028292225.1 Betaproteobacteria bacterium | reverse complement strand
TGCTGAACAACAGTGCACCCACGATCTTCGAGGACGGTCATCAACAGCGTGACTTCGTGAGCGTGTACGACATCGCGAGGGCCTGTTCGCTGGCGCTGCGGGTGCCGCAAGCAAGCGGTCACGTGTTCAACGTGGGCAGCGGCACGGCCCTGTCGGTGCGCGACATCGCGCAACGCGTGGCCCAGGTGGTCAACAAGCCGCATCTGGAACCGCAGATTACCGGCAAGTACCGGGTCGGGGACATCCGCCATTGCTATGCGGACATCACGCACGCTCGCGACGTGCTGGGCTACCAGCCGCAGGTCACGCTGGACGAGGGTCTTCTGGAGCTGGCCGCATGGCTGGAAGGCCAGGCGGCGGTGGATCGCGTGGCGCAGGCAAGCGCGGAACTCAGCGCGCGCGGGCTGGCGATATGAGCCGCGCCAACGATGTGCGCCCGGTGCTCGTCACCGGTGGCGCGGGCTTCGTCGGATCGAATCTCGCGCACCGCCTGCTCGGTGCCAAGGTGCCGGTCCTGCTGTTCGACAACCTCTCTCGTCCCGGCGTGGAGCACAACCTCCAGTGGCTCAAGGATGCGCACCCGCGCGGCCTCCAGGTTCAGCTGGCCGACATCCGCGATGCGGACGCGGTGGCCGACGCGGTGGCGCGGTGTTCACGCGTCTTTCACTTCGCGGCGCAGGTGGCTGTCACCACCAGCCTCACCGATCCGCGCGAAGACTTCACGATCAACGCGCTGGGCACCCTCAATGTGCTCGAAGCCGTCCGGGCGCAGGCATCGCCGCCGCCGGTGTTCATGACCTCGACGAACAAGGTGTATGGCGAGCTGGACGATGTTGCCCTCGTGCTGCGTGCGAACCAGTACCGTCCGGTGTCCGAGGCGGTGGCGGCGCACGGCATCAGCGAGACGCGGCCGCTGGACTTCCACAGCCCCTACGGCTGCTCCAAAGGCACGGCGGACCAGTATGTGCGCGACTACGCCCGCACTTACGGCATCGCGACGGTCGTGTTTCGCATGAGCTGCATTTACGGACCGCACCAGTTCGGCACCGAAGACCAGGGCTGGGTCGCCCACTTTCTGCTGCGTGCGCTCGAGCGCGCGCCGATCACCCTCTACGGCGACGGCATGCAGGTGCGCGACATCCTCTTCGTCGACGATCTGGTCGACGCCTTCCTGCTGGCGGAGCGCAACATCGCGAGGCTCGCGGGGCAGGCGTTCAACATCGGCGGCGGGCCCCGGAACGTCATCAGTCTTCTCGAGCTGCTCGACTGCATCGAAGCGCTGCACGGGGCGCGGCCGGAGGTGAACTTCCAGCGCTGGCGCACCGGCGATCAGCGCTATTACGTGTCGGACACGAGCCGCTTCCAGCAGGCCACCGGCTGGCGGCCTAAAGTCGGCGTGAGGGTAGGCGTCGAGCGCCTGTATCGATGGTTGCGGGAAGCACGCACGCCGACCCCGGTATCCGCCGGCCACGCGCTCGCGCTCGCCGAATCCGAAATCCAGGGCCACGCGCAGGGTGCGCGATGAGCCCGACGCATCGGCTGCCCGGCAGCCGCACCGGGGGAGTCGTCGCATGCGTGCGAGCGTCATAGCCGCCCCGGGCGAGGCGAGGCTGCGCACGGTCGAGCGCCCGCAGCCGGGACCGGGCCAGGTGCTGCTGCAGCTCGAAGGCTCGGGCGTGTGTGCGTCGAGCATTCCCTTATGGGAAGGCCGCTCGTGGTTCGACTATCCGCAGCCTCCGGGCGCTCCCGGCCACGAAGGCTGGGGGCGAGTTGCGGCGCTCGGTGAGGACGTGACGCACTTGAAGCTAGGCGAGCGCGTCGCGGCGCTGACCTACCGCGCCCACGCCGAATACGACGTCGCGGAGGCGAACGCCGTCGTCCCGCTGCCCGAATCTCTAGCCGGTGCGGATGTGCCGGGCGAGCCGCTGGGCTGTGCCTATAACATCTTCCGCCGCAGCGGGATCGAACCGGGGCAGACCGTTGCGATCGTCGGGATCGGCTTTCTCGGTGCGATCTTGACGCGCCTCGCCTCACATGCGGGCGCTCGCGTGATCGCGATCTCGCGCAGGCGCTTCGCGCTCGACGTCGCGCGCGAGCTCGGTGCGGCCGACGCGATAGTCATGGACGACCACTGGCGGATCCTCGAAGAGGTGAAGCGGCTCACCGATGGCCGCTGGTGCGAGCGCGTCATCGAAGCGGTCGGTCTGCAATGGCCGCTGGATCTCGCCGGCGAGCTCATGGCGGAGCGCGGCCGGCTGGTCATCGCCGGCTATCACCAGGACGGACCGCGCCAGGTCGACATGCAGATGTGGAACTGGCGCGGGATCGACGTCGTCAATGCGCACGAGCGCGACCCTCGAGCGTACGTCGAAGGCATGCGCGGGGCAGTCGAGCTGATGAGCGCGGGCATCCTCGATCCGTCGCGGCTCTACACCCATCGCTTCGGCCTCGACGAACTCGGCCGCGCGCTCGAGCTTACGCGCGACCGGCCCGAGGGCTTTCTCAAAGCGGTGGTATCCCCATGAGCACGGAGTTCGCAGAGCACACGCCGGGCGCGGCGACGCGCCGGTCATCGTCCGCCGTCGCGCGGCCGCGTCTCGCTTTTCTCGGCGTCGGCTGGATCGGGCGCCATCGCATGGAGGCGATCGTCGCGGATGGGCGGGGTCAAGTCGTCGGGTTTGCGGACGCGTCACGCGAAGCGGCCGAGCAGACGCGCGAGCTTGCGCCTGAAGCGTGTGTGGCTGAAACGCTCGAGGACCTGCTCGACCTGTCACCCGACGGTGTCGTCATCGCCACGCCCAGCGCCCTGCATGCGGCGCAGGCGATTCGTGCGCTCGAAAGCGGCGCTGCGGTGTTTTGCCAGAAACCGCTCGCGCGCACGCGCGAGGAAACCGCCAGCGTCGTGGCGGCGGCGCGCGCCGCCGACCGGCTCCTCGGCGTCGATCTGTCGTATCGGCATACCGCCGCGATGCGGGAGATCCGCGAGATCGTCGCGTCGGGGGACATCGGCGAGGTCTATGCGATCGACCTCGTTTTTCACAACGCCTACGGCCCCGACAAATCCTGGTTCCGGGATCCGGTCCTGTCGGGCGGGGGGTGCGTGATCGACCTGGGCATCCACCTGGTCGACCTCGCGCTGTGGACGCTCGGTTTTCCTGCAGTGACAGGGGTCACATCGCGGCTCTACGCGCAGGGAAAACCGCTTGCGCCCCGCCCCGGCGTCGTCGAGGACTATGCGATCGCGCAGATCGAGCTCGAAGGCCGCGCAGTCGCCCGGCTCGCATGCTCGTGGAATCTTCCGGCCGGGCGCGACGCGGTGATCGAGGCGAGCTTCCACGGCACGCGCGGCGGCGCGGCTTTGCGCAACGTCGACGGGTCTTTCTATGCCTTCGTCGCGGAGCGCTTTGAAGGCACGCGCAGCACGACGCTCGCGGCGCCTCCGGACGCGTGGGGCGGGCGCGCTGCAGTGGCATGGACGCGAAGGCTCGCCGCCGGCGGGCGCTACGACCCTCAGATCGAAAGGATGACTGACGTTGCCGCGATACTCGACTCGATCTATGGCCGCTAGGCGCGGCCGCCTCGTGCTCATGACCGCCGATACGGTCGGCGGTGTCTGGCACTACGCGGTCGAGCTCGCCGCAGCGCTCGGCGCTCACGGCGTTCGCGTGGCGCTCGCGACGATGGGCGCGCCGCTCACGCCGCTGCAGCGTGAGCAGATCGCCGGCGTGCCGGGTGCGACGGTGCACGAAAGCACCTACATACTGGAGTGGATGCCCGAGCCGTGGCGCGACGTCTCCAGCGCGGGCGCGTGGCTGCTAGGTCTCGAGCGCAAGCTGCGTCCCGATGTCGTACACCTGAACCAGTTCGCATTCGGAGATCTGCCTTTCGAGGCCCCGAAGCTCGTCGTGGCGCATTCGTGCGTGCTCTCATGGTGGCGCGCAGTACACGGCGCCGCGGCGCCGCGGGAATGGAGCCGCTACCGTTCCGCAGTCAGGCGCGGGCTCGACGGCGCCGCGCTGGTGGTTGCGCCGACGCGCGCGATGCTGCACACCTTGCGTGAGAACTACGCGTACGAGCGCGATGGCGTGGTGATCCCGAACGGCCGCAGCGCGCAGGACTATCGCCCCGCGCGAAAGGAACCGCTGATACTCGCCGCCGGGCGCTTGTGGGATTGCGCAAAAAACCTGAGTGCGCTCGAAGCCGTTGCGCCTGAGCTGCCGTGGCCGGTGCGAGTCGCGGGAGCGACTTCCCAGCCCGGTGGCGGCGTGCGTGTATCCCGGGGCGTGCACGCGCTCGGCGAGCTTTCGTCAGCGGCGCTCGCCGACGAACTCGCCCGCGCGGCGATCTACGCGCTGCCCGCGCGCTATGAGCCTTTCGGCCTCTCGGTGCTGGAAGCCGCGCTCTCCGGGTGCGCATTGGTGCTCGGCGATACCGGCAGCCTGCGCGAAGTGTGGGGCGCGGCGGCGATGTACGTGCCGCCGGACGACCACGAAGCGCTCAGGGAGGGCCTCGCACGCCTGATCGCCGATGCATCGCTGCGGAGTCGTCTGGCCCGCGCCGCGCGTGCTCGCGCCCTGGGATATACGCCCGAGCGCAAAGCCGCTGCGTATCGGGCAACCTATCGCGCTCTGGCCGAAGCCTCGCGTGTCGTGCCGGTGTTCGCTGCGGAGGCCGGCGCATGCGCGTGGTAATTTTCTGTCATTCGCTGGTCTCCGACTGGAACCACGGTAACGCGCACTTCCTTCGGGGCATCTGCACCGAGCTTCGCGCGCGGTCGCACGAAGTGCAGGTGTACGAGCCTTTGAGCGCGTGGAGTGTGCAGAACCTCGTCGCAGAGCACGGCGAGGCGCCGCTCGAAGCATTTGGGCGCGCATACCCGGGTCTGCGGAGCCATCGATACGATCCGGCGACGCTCGATCCGGACGAGGCGCTCGACGGCGCAGATCTCGTCCTCGTCCATGAATGGAACGATCACACCCTGGTCAAGCGCATCGGCGAGCACCGCCGTTCGCGAGGCGCCTATCGGCTGCTCTTTCACGACACGCACCATCGCTCGGTCACCGAAACCGCAGGCATGAGCGCGTACGCCCTCGAGCACTACGACGGGGTCCTCGCGTTCGGTGACGTGATTCGCGAGATCTACCGCAGGAACGGCTGGGGCAGGCGGGCGTGGACCTGGCACGAAGCCGCGGACGTGCGTGTCTTCCACCCGCGCACCGGCGAGCCGCGCGAAGGCGATCTGGTGTGGATCGGAAACTGGGGCGACGACGAGCGCACCGCCGAGCTTCAGGAGTTTCTGCTCGACCCGGTTCGCGAGCTGAAGCTCACTGCGCGCATCCACGGGGTTCGCTATCCCGACGACGCCAGGCGTCGCCTTTCAGAAGCGGGCATCCAATACGCCGGCTGGATCGCGAATTTCGAAGCGCCGCACGTGTTCGCCCGGTTCGGTGTGACGGTGCACGTGCCGCGGCGACCCTACGTCGCTGCGCTGCCGGGCATACCGACCATACGAGTATTCGAAGCACTCGCATGCGGAATTCCGCTCGTGTGCGCGCCGTGGAACGACGCCGAAGACCTTTTCACCCTCGGCCAGGACTTTCTGGTCGCGCGCAACGGCGCCGGGATGCGCGACCGATTGCACGCGGTGCTCAACGATCCCGATCTCGCCGCCGGGCTCGCACAGCACGGGCTGGCCACAGTGCGGGAACGTCATACCTGCGCGCATCGGGTCGACGAGCTGCTGAACATCTACGCCGGGCTGGAGCCCAGGCAGGAGGCGAGTGTGGCTTCATGAGCAAAGGATTGAATATCGCATTCTTCGGGTCGAGCCTGGTCTCGGCGTACTGGAACGGCGCGGCGACCTACTACCGCGGTATCGTGCGTGCGCTGCACGAGCGCGGACATCGCGTCACGTTCTACGAGCCCGACGCCTACGGCCGCCAGCGGCATCGCGACATCGCCGATCCCGAGTGGGCGAAAGTCGTCGTCTATCCCGGTGAAGGGGACGAGCACGCCTTGCGCATGGTGGAGTCGGCGCGAGGCGCCGATCTCATAGTGAAGGCGAGCGGCGTCGGCGTCTTCGACACCCTGCTCGAAGCCGCAGTGCTCGACCTTCAACGACCCGGAAGCCTGGTCGCTTTCTGGGACGTCGACGCGCCCGCGACGCTCGAGCGCATGCGTCAGGATCCGGCCGACCCGTTCAGGGCGTGCGTGCCGCGATACGATCTCGTGCTCACCTATGGCGGCGGTGATCCGGTCGTTCGCGCCTATGCCGAGTTCGGCGCCGAGACCTGCGTGCCGATCTACAACGCGCTCGACCCGGCGACCCATCATCCGGTGCCGCCGGATCCGCGCTTCGAAGCCGACTTGAGCTTTCTCGGGAACCGCCTCCCTGACCGCGAAGCGCGCGTCGAAGAATTCTTCCTCGCGGCTGCTGCGCGCGTGCCCGACCGGCGCTTTCTGCTCGGCGGAAGCGGGTGGGAAGACAAAGCGATGCCGTCGAGCGTGGGGTACGTGGGCCACGTCTATACCGCCGACCACAACGCGTTCAACTGCACGCCGCGCGCGGTCCTCAACGTGAGTCGCGAGAGCATGGCGCGTTACGGTTTCTCCCCGGCGACTCGCGTATTCGAGGCGGCAGGGGCGGGCGCGTGCCTCATCACTGATGCGTGGGAAGGCATAGCGCTGTTCCTCGAGCCTGGTGTCGAAGTGCTCGTCGCCGACAGCGGCGAGGCTGTCGCGGAGCACCTGGCGCGACTGTCGCAGGCCGATGCGCAGCTTCTCGGCCGCGCGGCGTACGCGAGGGTGATGGCCGGGCACACCTATGCGCACCGTGCCGCGCAGCTCGAAGCGCTGCTCGAAGGCCGTCATGCTTTGAGCCTCTCAGGACTCGCCGCATGACTGCCGCTCGAATGCCGGCATGCAGGAATCTCCCGGGACTCCCCGCATGAGCGCGCCGCGCCTTCGCATCGTCATCGTCGGTCTCTCGATTACGTCCTCGTGGGGCAACGGTCACGCGACGACCTATCGCGGCCTCGTGCGTGAGCTTGTTCGCAGGGGACACGATGTGCTGTTCCTCGAGCGCGACGTGCCGTGGTACGCGATGCACCGCGATCTCGCCGAACCGCCGTTCGGCACGACCCTGCTGTATCGCAGCGTCGAGGAGCTGAGGGACCGGTACACCGAGACCGTCAGGGACGCGGACGTCGTGATCGTCGGCTCGTACGTGCCCGAAGGCGTGACTGTGGGCGACTGGATTCACGCCGAGGCAGACGGTGTGAAAGCTTTTTACGACATCGACACGCCGGTCACGCTCGCGAAGATCGCGCGCGGAGATCACGAATATCTCGCGCCTGCGCAGATCGCCGGCTATGACCTGTATCTGTCGTTCACCGGAGGCCCGACCTTGCGCCGTATCGAGCGTGAGTACGGCGCACCCATGGCGCGCGTGCTGTACTGCTCGTTCGATCCCCAGCTCTACTATCCGCAGACTCGGCCGCTCGCGTGGGACCTGGCTTACATGGGCACCTACAGCGACGACCGCCAGCCGACGCTGAACGCGCTGCTCGTCGAGCCTGCGCGCGCGTGGTCCGCAGGGCGGTTCTGCGTTGCGGGCCCTCAATATCCCGAGGAGACCGCGTGGCCGGTGAATGTGGAATACACGGCCCATCTGCCGCCGGCCGAGCATCGCGCGTTCTACAACAGTCAGCGCTATACGCTGAATGTCACGCGTGCCGACATGATCTGCGCGGGATGGTCGCCGAGCGTGCGGCTCTTCGAGGCCGCGGCGTGCGGCACGCCGATCATCAGCGATCGCTGGAGCGGCATCGAAAGCCTGTTCGCGCCGGACCGCGAAATCTTTCTCGCGAGAGAGGCCGCGCAGGTGCTTCGCGTGCTGCGTGAAATCGGCGACGACGAACGGCGCAGGGTCGGCGAGCGCGCGCGAGCGCGCGCCCTGGCGGAACATACCGCTGCGCATCGCGCCGCGCAGCTCGAGTCGTACGTGCTCGAAGCGCTCGCTCACGTCGCGGCATAAGCCGATGCGAAAGACCCGCGCACCCAGCCGGGCTCTTCAACGGCGGATCAAATCGCTCGGGCCGTGGTTCCACAACCTGCACCTGCCCGACGGCACCCAGACGCTCCCCGATCATTTTCTGGGGGGCGATTTTCCGATGTTCAAATGGCGCGAGGTCGAGTTCCTGATTCCGAAGCGTCTCAAAGGGTGGCGGGTGCTGGACGTCGGCTGCAACGCGGGCTTCTACAGCTTCGAGCTCGCGCGGCGCGGCGCGTCGGTCGTCGGTATCGACGTCGACCCGCGCTACCTTGCGCAGGCGCGCTGGGCCGCCGGGGAGTTCGGCCTCGAGGATCAGGTTGAATTCAGGCGGATGGAGGTGTACGAAGTCGCGCAGTCGCGCGAGAAGTTCGATCTCGTCTGGTTCATGGGCGTGTTCTACCACTTGCGGTACCCGCTGCTCGCGCTCGATCTCCTGGCGGAGCGCACGGCGAGGCTGATGTTGTTCCAGACGCTTACGCTTCCCGGCGACTCGGTCTACCGGCCGAAAGCCGATTACCCGATCGAGGAGCGCACACCGCTGCTCGAATCCGGCTGGCCGAAGATGGCTTTCATCGAGCACCGCTTCTCGGCCGATCCGACCAACTGGTGGGTTGCCAACCATGCCGGTGTCGAGGCGATGCTGCGCTCCAGCGGTCTGCGCGTGAAATCGCGTCCGGGTCACGAGATTTACCTGTGCGAGCCGGATCCGCGAACGCGCGGGCATCGCTCGCTTTACGCGTCCCAGTTGAGATCGATCACGGGCGTGATCGACCGCTGCCCGGGCGCCGGTCATTGATCGCAGGTACGTCGATGGCAATATCCGCGGAAGGGCGGCTCCTGGCTGCTCCAGCACCGCATGCCCCTTCGCGCTGTCGCAGGCCGAGATAGCTGCATCGAACGAACGTGAACCAGCAAGGCGAGACGGATCAGGCGCCGCGCCCGGCCTCGGGTGCAGACGCTCGCGCCGCGACCGCGCAGGCCGGTGGGGGCGACGGCCGCCTGCAGGGGACGCCGCGCACCCGGGAAAGTTTTGCTCAAAGCATCGGTCTGGGCGTCATCACAGGCGCGGCGGACGACGATCCGTCGGCGATCGGCACCTACGCGAGCGCCGGCGCAAAATTCGGATTCGGCCTGCTGTGGATGACGCCGATCATTCTCCCGATGATGTTCGCCGTCGTATACCTTTCGGCGAAGCTCGGACAGGTGTCGGGACGAGGCCTCTTCCACGTCATCCGCGATTTTTACCCGCGCTGGATCCTCTACGCGACGCTGATCGGCGTGTGCATCGGCAACACGATCGAAGCAGCCGCGGATCTGGGCGGAATGGCGATCGCGATAAACCTTTTCATACCGGTACCCGTTCCATTGCTCGTCGTGGCTGTGGCGCTGTCGGTACTGGCGCTGCAGACCTTCGCCTCCTACACGGTGATCCGCAATGTTTTCCGATGGCTCGCGCTCGCGCTCTTCGCATACGTGGGCTCTGCGGCACTCGCCAAGCCCGACCTCCTGATGCTGCTCAAGGCGACTTTCGTCCCGCGTATCGAATTCAGCCAGGAATACCTCGCCATGATCGTGGCGATGATAGGAACGTCGCTTTCGGCGTACCTATATACGTGGCAGTCGAATCAGGAGGTCGAGGAGGAGATTGCCAAAGGTCGCACGCGTCTGTCGCAACGCGTCGGCGCGTCCGAGGCCGAGCTGAGGAAAGCCCGCAAAGACGTGATGGTCGGGATGGTGTTCTCGAACATGGTGATGTACTCGATCATGGTCGCGACCGGCGCCACCCTGCACCAGGCCGGTCGGACTGAAATCGAAACCGCAGCGCAGGCCGCGCAGGCATTGCAACCGCTGGCGGGCGAGGCCGCGGGGATTCTGTTCGCGCTCGGCATCATCGGGGTCGGGTTCATTGCGATACCGATCATGACGGCCGGGGCCGCCTACGACCTCGGACAGGCGCTCGGATGGAAGCATTGCAGCCTGAACGCAAAGCCGAGCGATTCCAAGCCGTTCTACATGGCGGTCGCAGGTTTCACGGCAGCCGCCGTCGCGCTGAACTTCCTCGGATTCAACCCGTTCAAGGCGCTGGTGTGGTCGGGCGTCGTGCAGGGGTTGTCCACGCCGCCCCTGCTGCTGCTGATCATGTTGATGACGAACAACGTGCGCGTCATGGGCGACAAGGTGAACACCCGCGCCATGAATGTCCTGGGCTGGGCGACGACTGCTGCGATCTTTCTCGCGTCTGCGGCGCTCGTCGCGACGTGGTTCATGTAGCGCTCGCAGCGTGGCGCAGGGTGATATAGTCGGCGGCAACTCGGGCTGCGTCAGCGGCGCTGTGCACGTACAACACCACGGAGACACACATGCGACTGGGCATGTTCATGATGCCGCTGCACCCGGCGCACCGCGCGCCTTCGCAGACGCTGCAGGAAGATCGCGAGGCGGTCATCCTCGCCGACGAGCTCGGCTTCTACGATGTATTCGTCGGCGAGCACCTGACCGAGAAATCCGAGAACGTCACCAACAGCTTCATATTCCTCGCGACGGTCATCAACGACACGAAGAACATCAAGCTCGGCACCGGCACGTCGAATCTTTCGCATTCGCATCCTACCCTGATCGCATCGCACGCGGCGATGTTCGATCACCTCTCGAGAGGGCGCTTCATCTTCGGTATCAGCCCCGGTGCGCTTTCCTCCGACGCCGAAGCGCTCGGCATGCTGGCGGAAGACCGCAACAAGCTCTTCGCCGAGGCGATCGACGTGATACTCGCGATCTGGGAGCGCGACGCGCCGTATGACATCGATTTTCCGGGGAATCGCTTCAAGGTCACGACGGCCAAGACGAGCGTGCCCGAAATCGAGCGCGGATCGATGTACAAGCCTTACCAGAAACCGCGGCCGGAGATCGTGGGAACAGTCGTCGCGCCGTTCTCGAAAGGCGTGATCGCAATGGGCGAGCGCGATTTCCACCCGCTGTCGGCCAACTTCCTGCTCGAGCAGTGGCTGCCGAGCCACTGGACGAACTACGCCCAGGGCAAGCAGAACGTGGGGCAGGTGGCGGATCCGTCCGACTGGCGTATCGCGCGCACGATCTTCGTGGCCGACGACGACAAGACCGCACTGCGCTACGGCCGCACCGAACCGAACAATCCCTATCGTTACTACTGGAAGCTGCTGCTGAAGAAGATGATGCTCTCCAAGCGTCACGCGATATTCAAGACGCATCAGGAGCAGGACGACAGCGAGCTGACCGAAGACTACATGGTCGACCGGCTCGTCATCTGCGGCTCGGTGAACAAGGTCGTGGACGACATACTGGCGCTGCGCGAGCGCGTCGGCGACTTCGGAGAGATCGTGTACGCGAACATGGACTGGGTCGATCCGGTGCTCGCAAAGCGCTCGATGGAGCTCATGGCGACCGAAGTGATGCCGCGGGTGAATGCGGCGATCGGCGCGTCGCAGGCCAAGCGCGGGGCGCAGGCCTGAAAACGGCGGGGTCTTCCTTATTTGCGGGCAGAAACGGACCGGGCCCGCTTTTGGCGGGCCCGGTTGGCTCAAAAGGCGTTACGGCCTCGAGTAGATGCGGTTACCGGGACGGGGCAGCCGGTCCTGGGCGGCCTCGAATACATAGCCTTTGCTTTGCGCGGCGGCGAGGCAGCGCTCGTATTTCTCGTATGAGGCGCGCGATTCTGCGACCACCGCACGATCGACAGACAGCTGCTGCCACCGCCAGCGCGCGTCCTCGCCCACAAAAAAGCGCCAGATGACTCTCATGGTTACCCTCCTTGGTTCGTCCCCCGGACGAGCTGGTTTATCGGCAAAGCGCTGCCTTGCCCAATCGCTACGCGCAACTTCTGTCCGGCGAGTGCCGGCCAGGTGTGCGTAGCATAGTCACGCTGCTCCGCAATGCGGACAGCGATGTTCTGAAGCAACCGAACGCCGGACGCGAAGAGCGCAGGCGGGTCGATAGCGGTAGGAAGGTGAGTGGGACCGGATGGAATCCGACGGTCCATGGAGAGAGCTGACGCGTTGGTAGAGTATTGGGGTCCACTATACCACACGGGCTGCGCCCAGCGCTCTTCGGGTCCACGCTATGGACAAGTGGGCCGTTGTGGCGTACTGTCTTTCGTAGTCCAATTCGGATTGCCATGAACACTGCATCCAGCCTGACGCCCGGCCTCACGGGCGAAACCGAAATCGTCGTCGGCACGCGCGACACCGCCCCCCACGTCGGAAGCGGTAAAATCAAGGTGCTCGCCACGCCCGTGCTGGTGAGCCTGATGGAAGAAGCCGCCTTGAACGCCGTCGAAGGCCTGCTCCCGCCGGGCCATCAGACCGTCGGCACCCGCCTCGACATCACGCACGTCGCCGCGACGCCGGTCGGCCTGCACGTGATCGCGCGAGCCGAGCTCATCAAGATCGACGGCCGCCGCCTCACCTTTCGCATCTGGGCCGACGATGAGCGCGACCGGATTGGAGAAGGCACCCACGAGCGCATTATCGTCGACGTCGCGCGGTTCGACGCGCGAATACTCGAGAAAGCGCCGAAACGCGCCTGAGCGCATCGCGGCACACGCTTCGCTGCGGGGCTCGAATCTTTTACGCCGCGACAGTGGTCTTACGGGTTTGCCTTGTGCCGCAGCTCGAGTCCATGTCTCACCACTCGCTGATCCCAGCCGCCGCTCTCGCTGTCAGCGTCTTTTCGTCCGCCGCACCGGCGGCAGACACCGGCAGCGACGTGCAGCGGATGCTCCAGCAGCGCGACCAGCAGGAGACGCAGTTGCGGCTCAGGATGCAACAACAGCAGGACAGGGCGGTTCGACCGCCGCCCGACACCGGTTCCGATTTCCGGCTGCGGCAACTCGAGCGCGATCAGCAGCAGCGGCAGCAGCAGTCGCTGGAGCTGGAGTCGCGTGAGGCGGCGTCGCGCGCGCTCGGCGCATCGACCGGCGCCGGTCGGGCTTTGAGAGAAAGCGAGGCTGCGCGTGCCGCGCGAGAAGCTGCGGGGGAGGAACAGCGCTTCCGGGATGAACGTAGAAAAGAGGCCGCCGAACGCAGCATCGAGGCCGAGCGCCGGGCCGGCGAACCTGCGCCCGCGCGCTGAAAAAGCGTTAGCGCCGCGAGTCGTTCGCGCCGTCGATTCTGGTGTACTCGCCTTCGAGTGGTCCTGCGCTTTTCTGCGCCGCGCGTAGACGCCTCATCATCCACCACCAGCGCAGCGCGATGACGAGCGCCAGAAACGCGCCGGCAACCAGCGCAACCGTGATGAAGAAAAAAGCCGCGGCGGCGAAGGCGACACCCAACACCGCAAACGCGGCGCGCTTGAGCCAGTTGGCGCCGGCGGGCCGATAACTCAATCGAGGAGAGGAGGTGTGAGCGTCCATGTCTGTTTTCATAAATAGGGAACAGATACAGACAATCGCGGGCGCCGCTCGTTCAATGCGCGCTTTTAATAGTCGGCGTTGTAGCTTTTGACGATGACCCCGCCCGATTTCTCGTCGGGTTCAAGGGTGAGTAGTCCGCGCGCTTCGGCTTCGTCGAGCAGCTTGCCGAACGAGCGATAGCCGTAATACGACTCGCTGAATCCCGGTTTGCGCCGCTTGAGCGCCTGCTTGACCATCGAGCCCCAGATCTTTTCCTCCGACGTGCGCTCCGCAAACAGCGCTTCCACCGTCTCCATCGCGAGGTCGAGCGCTTCCTGCTTCTTGTCGGGTTCGGCAGGAACGTTTTTCGGGACGGTCCCCGCTTCAGTGATCGGGATCTTTTTTCGCCGGCTTTGTTTCTTGTCTTTCTCCCTGACCAGGTCGTCGTACAGGATGAATTCGTCGCAATTCGCCATCAGCAGGTCCGAGGTCGATTTTTTCACCCCGACCCCGATCACCACTTTGTTGTTCTCGCGCAGCTTGCTCACCAGCGGCGAGAAATCGGAATCGCCGCTGATGATGACGAAGGTATCCACGTGTGCCTTGGTGTAGCAGAGGTCGAGCGCATCGACCACCATGCGGATGTCGGCCGAGTTCTTTCCGGACATGCGCACGTGCGGGATTTCGATCAGCTCGAAAGACGCCTGGTGCATGTCTTTCTTGAAGTCGCGGTAGCGGTCCCAGTCGCAGTATGCTTTCTTCACGACGATGCTGCCTTTGAGCAGCAGCCGCTCCAGGACTTTGCCGATGTCGAAATCGGCGTATTTGGCTTCCTTTACGCCGAGCGCGACGTTCTCAAAGTCGCAGAATACGGCCATGTTGCGGGTGTTGGGGCTCATTATAGAATTGGGCATTGGTCCTCGTCGTCCAGGGTTGCGCGGCGCGCGAAAAAACCTCGACTTTTCAGCGCGCGATTGTGACGGGTCCGCGCGGCATTGTCGATGCGCGGGGTTGCGCCGTGTTTTTGAGTAGGAAAACGCACCAGGTCGACCGGCCCGCTGCTTGCACGGGCCGGACGCATCGGGATTTTTCTTGCAGGCGACGAGGTTGTGCCGCGATGGACAAAGATGCGTTCGAAACCCTGCGCGAAGAGATGGTCGAGGAAATTGCCGCCGAAGCCGCGGTGACCGGGTCGCACACGGGCAGAGCTGTTTTCAGTGCAGCCGTCATGAAAGTGCTCGGCGCGGTGCCCCGGCACGAGTTCGTTCCTGTCGAGCTTCAGCCCTACGCATACCTCAACCGGCCGCTGCCGATCGGTTTCGAGAAAACTGTTTCCCAGCCTTACATCGTCGCGCTCATGACGGACCTGCTCGAGCTCGAGGCCGCTGACGTCGTGCTCGAAGTCGGCGCGGGCGCCGGTTACCAGGCTGCGGTCGCGGCGCAGCTCGCGCAGCGCGTTTACTCGATCGAGATCATCGAGGAGCTCGCGACCGGCGCCGAGCGGCGACTGGGGCGGCTCGGATACGCCAATGTCGAGGTGCGCGTCGGCAACGGCTACTACGGTTGGGCCGAGCACGCGCCCTATGACAAGATCATTGTCACGGCTGCATGCGAGCTCATCCCGCCTGCGCTGCTGGGGCAGTTGAAAGCCGGCGGACGCATGGTGATCCCGACCGGGATACCGGACAAGCAGGCGTTGACGCTCGTCGAACGCTCGCGCGCCGGACGCCTCTCGACCCACGACGTGCTGCCGGTCCGCTTCTCCGAGCTCGAAGAACCGGGGGCAGTCGCCGGGCTCGCTTAACACGCTCTGAGCGCGAAGCATCGGCCCCGCCGTGGTTGCGCAACAGTGCGCAATGCCGGTAGATTCCGGCGCATGGCGAGGCATTCGGGCATCAAAGCGGTTCTCTTCGCGGACGTCAGCGAAAGCAGCACCCTCTATCAGAAGCTCGGCGACACGACTGCGCGCAACATCATCAACGCATGCCTGTCCACGCTCGCCGCGCTGCTCCCGAAGTACGAAGGCGTCCTGGTGAAGACGCTCGGCGACGCCGTCATGTGCGTCCTGCCTACCGCGGATCTCGCGGTGCTCGCCGCGTCCGAGATGCAGGCCGTCGTCACCAACGACAGTCCCGGAAATTATCCCGTGGGTATACACATCGGGCTTGCGCACGGTCCGGTGCTGCTGGAAGACGGCGACGTCTTTGGCGATACCGTGAACGTGGCGGCGTATCTGACCGCAGTGGCCATACGCGAGCAGATTCTCGCCACGGAACCGACCGGGCACGCCGTGTCGCCCGAGCTCAAATCGTGCATCCGTCCGGTGTTTCACGCCGTGTTGAAAGGCGCTGAAACCGACTCGATGGTGTACGAGGTGATGTGGAAGACCGACCGCACCGAGATCACCGACGTCAACCTTCAGTCGCGCAAGGTCATCCCGCGCGACATCGGCAGCCTCATCGTCGCGCTCGACGACCAGCGCGTGCGCATCGATCAATGGCGGCCTGAAATGACGATAGGCCGGTCGCACGACTGCAGCCTCGTCGTGCCTGATCGCCTGGCTTCGCGCCAGCACCTGACGATCAAGGTCGTGCGCACCCGCTTCTACCTGATCGACCACAGCATCAATGGGAGTTTCGTCACACTGAAGGACGGGCAGGAAGTGCACGTGCTGCGTGAAGACCTGGCGCTCGATCGCTCCGGCGTCATTTCACTCGGGCGCAGCGGTGCGGGTCGCTCCGAAGGCGTGATCGCTTTCAGCTATGACCGAAGGTCGATGTTCCGTATCTAGGACATTCCGCCTCAGGACGTTCCGTCGGCAAGTCCCCGCACCACGTCGGGGCCGCTGCGCGCTTGCTCGCGCGCGTGTTCGGGGCTCTCGCGCCCGAGCGGGGTGGTCGCGATGAGCTCGAACATGTCGGCGGCGCCCTGAAGGATGCGCGGCGTCATGCCGACGCCTTCGAAAGTCTTCGCGATCTCGAGCATCTCGGGAACCCAGCGATGCGCCTTGGGTGGCATCGACACCGAGCGGCTCAGCACCCATTCGAAGATCTCGGGCTGGCTTTCGTTGAGCTCGGCTTCGAGCGCGTGCTCGACGCCCAGCTTGCGCGCCGCGATCATCAGCTCCATGCCGAGGGCCAGTGCGCCTTTGGTGATCGACGCGTAACACATTTTCACCGCTGAAGCGTCGCCTATCCTCTCGCTCACGAGGCGCACCTGGAGCTGATCGTCTTTGAGCTGTGTCAGCGTCGCTGCAGCCGGTCCTGAGACGTAGAGCTTGGTCTTCGCCTTGCCCCGCGGCGGCGGGCCGATGATTCCGCCATCGATGAACACACCGCCCGCGGCAGCGATCACCGCGTCGATCTCACTCACCGTCTGAGGCGCGATCGCATTGCAGTCGACGTAGGTGATCTTTCTGCCGGTCGCGCGCATCGCATCGGCGACTTCGCGCGCTTTGTCGAGTGCGGCGCCGGGGTTCAGGATCGAGAGCACGGCGTCGCAGGTCTCGACGACGCGGCGCACGCTTCCGCAGTCCTCCAGGCCGGCTTTGCGCGCGAGCTCGGCCGTGCGCCCGCTGCGGCCTTCGAGCGCGGTGTAGACCTCCACGCCGCACGCTTTCAGGCGCATCGCGACGCCCTGTCCCATGTCGCCGGGGCTGAGTACAGCAATCCTGTTCAGTTTCATATGTGCTCCTGCGAAGGCTACGGATGCTCGATCGAGTAAAATACAGTCGAACCTCCCCGCCAACAAGCTGAATCGCGCTGCCCCGATGTCGATCTACCTGGTCGTGCTGGTGACCGTGCTCACGCACACCAGCTTCAAAGGCAGCAAGGTCCTCATCTCCCTGTACGCGATCGACCTCGGCGCCAATCCGCTGATGATCGGCGTGCTGTTCTCGATGTACTCGGCGTTTCCGGCGGTGCTTTCGGTGTATGCGGGAAAGCTTTCGGACCGGTATGGATACCGGCGTCCCATGCTCTTCGGTGCTGCAGGGCTCGCAGGCGGGCTGCTGTTGCCCGTCGCGGTGCCGACGCTGCCGATGCTTTTCGTATCCGCCGCGCTCGTCGGGCTGTGCTACATCTTCTACACCGTTTCGGTGCAGCACCTGATCGGCTCGATCGGTGAAGGCGTTGCGCGTACGCGCAACTACAGCATATTCAGTCTCGGGGTCGCCCTGACCGCGCTGCTCGGGCCGACGACCGCCGGTTTTGCCATCGATCTCATCGGACACCGGTGGACTTACCTCATGCTCTCCGCGGTCGCATTCATCGCTACCGCAGCGCTCGCGCTTTTCCCGCAGCTCGTACGAGCCCCGCGCGCGAAGGCCAAGCCGAAAGCAGGAGAGGGCGAGCATCGCCTCACCGATCTTCTGAAAGACGTGCCGCTTCGCCGGACACTGATCACCGCGGGCATTATCGAGACCGGGCTGGAGCTCTTCAATTTTTTCCTGCCGATCTATGCGCGGTCGCTGGGCATGTCCGCATCCCGAATCGGCCTCATTATGGGAAGCTTCGCGGCAGCGCTGCTCCTGGTGCGCACCGTCATGCCTGAGCTGGTGAGGCGCACCAGCGAAGAACGCGTGCTGTCGGGCTCGCTTTACCTCGCCGCTGCGGCGTGCCTCGCCTTCCCCCTGGCCTCGGGCTTCACGACGCTCCTGATCATGTCGTTCATCCTCGGACTCGGCCTGGGCTGCGGCAGCCCGCTCTCGATGGTGCTTGCTTACAACCGTTCGCCACCCGGACGCTCGGGCGAAGCGATCGGCGTGCGCCAGACGGTGAACAAGCTCACCGAGATGACGATGCCGGTGATCTTCGGCTCGCTCGGCACGGTCCTCGGAATGGGACCGGTGTTCTGCATGGACGCGGCAATGCTGGCAGTCGGCGCGTGGCTGATGGGTAAGGACGCGGCGGCGCGGGCGCACGCCGCAGCCCAGCCGAATCCCCCACTCCAGCCGAATCCCGCACCGCCGATGAACGCCGCGGCGCGTGGTGCCGCGAAGGTCGACGACTGAGCGTTTCAGTCCGCTTTTGCGCCGGACACTTTCACCACTTCAGACCAGCGCGTGAGCTCTTCGCGCAGAAGCTTCGCGAATTCCTCGGGGGAATTGCCGACGGGCTCGGCGCCCTGGTCGAGCAGGCGCTGTCGCACCTCCGGCGTGCGCGCGGCTTTGGCCATCGCGGCAGAGAGCGCACCGACGATTTCGCGCGGCGTTCCCGCAGGCGCGAGCACGCCGTACCACACCACGACTTCGACGCCGCCGATTCCCGACTCCTTCAATGTAGGTATTTCCGGCATCTGGTCGGACCGCTTCGTGCCGGCATTCGCGAGCGCGCGCAGCCGTTTCGACTTCACGTGCGAGGAGATCGCCGGGATGTTCGCAAAAGTCATTTCGACTTCCCCGCCGAGTAACGCGGTCAACGATGGCGCGCTGCCCTTGTAAGGGATGTGCACGATGTTCGTACCGGTGCGCAGCTTGAAGAGCTCTCCGGTCAGATGCTGCGTCGTGCCGCTTCCGGCCGAGGAGAAATTCATCGCACCCGGCTTGGATTTGGCGAGCGTGACCAGATCCCTGATGTTCTTCACCGGCAGCGAAGGGTGTACCACGAGGATGTTCGGGCTCTGGGAGAAAATCGAAATCGGCGCGAAGTCCTTGATCGCATCGAAGTTCACTTTCCGGTACAGGCTCATGTTGATCACGACCGCCGCGGTATTGACGAGCAGCGTATAGCCATCGGGCGGCGATTTCGCGACGAGCTCGTTCGCGATGTTGGTGCCTGCGCCGGGCCGGTTGTCGACGATGAACTGCTGCCCGAACGCTTTGCCGAGCTCGGGCGCGAGCATGCGCGCGTTGATGTCGACTCCGCCGCCCGGCGTGAAACCCACGACCAGCCGCACCGGCTTTGTGGGGTAATTCTGCGCGCAAGCGCCCGCAGGCGCGAGCGCAGCCAGCACGAGAAGTGCGGGCGTAAGGCTCTTCATGATCGTTCCTCCGAACTTTGCTGAGGCGCTCATACTAACCGAGGAAGAAAGATCCACGACGCTGCCTTCGCTTCGCTCGGGGCGTAAGGGCCCGCTCAAGCGCTATGGCCGCCGGATAGTGTTCAGTCGTTGTCCGGCGGGGGTTTGTAACGCGGATCGTCGATGCTTGCGGGCGTGGGCTTCGGAGGGGGCGCGCTCGGCCGCCGCCGCTGCCTGAGCAGGACGAGTCCGAGCGGAACGCACAGCGGCAGCGCGAATGCGAACATCGCAGTCACGAAGACTTCGGCGTGGGCGATCGCCACGTCCCGGCGATAGTCGAGCTCGATCTGTTCCGCGACAGGCCCGTATTTTGTTTTGATGCGCGCCATGAGCTGGCTGTTGTTGAGCAGGCGCGCAGCGAGTTGCGTCCAGTTCTCCGGATTTCCGTGAAAATCAGGTTGCAGCTCCCACAGCTGGTGTTCCCGGATCAGGCGGACGCGTGCGGCGAGGCTCACCTCATTGACGCGCTCATACGCGTGCCATGCGAGAACGCCGGCATAGACGGTGAACAACACGATGAGCACCGGTTTCCAGCGGGCCAGCGGGCTGGTTTGGGGCGCAGGCGTGTGAGACGACAGCATCACGCATTATCGCGCAGCCGCCGACGCGAATGCGGCGCGACTTGCGGCGCGGGGATCGGGTCTATATCGTCGCGCTTCGATGGAGCTGAAACAGTTCGTGCAAGGCTGGAGGTGGGCGGTGGCGGCAGCGGTGGGTAAGCATTCATACACGGCAACGTGGCGGCGCCTCGTCGTCGTTGCGCTGATCGTCTCCTGCGGATGGGCACGCCCTGCTGCTGCGTTGCAGGGCGCTGCAGTCGCTTCTGCGCACCCGCTCGCGACTGCAGCCGGCGAGGCGGTGCTCGAGCGCGGAGGCAATGCTTTCGATGCGAGCATCGCGGTCGCGGCGGCGCTGGCGGTGGTCGAGCCTTATTCGTCGGGTCTGGGCGGAGGCGGTTTCTTCCTGCTGCATCGCGCTGCCGATCGGCTGCAGGTGATGGTCGATGCGAGGGAAACCGCGCCGAGCGGTGTCGCGATGTCGCAGTACTTCGATAAGGAGGGTCGGGCGATACCGGGCGCCACCGTTCGGGGCGGAACGGCGGCCGCGATTCCGGGGCTCCCTGCTGCGCTCGTACATCTCGCCGAGCACTACGGCAAGCTGCCGCTCGCGGTCACGCTCGCGCCTGCCATGCGGCTCGCGCGCGAAGGTTTCCAGGTCGACTCGAGATACGCGCAGATCGCAAAGCTGCGTGAATCGTTCCTGCGATCGGGTGTGAATACCGACGTCTTTCTCGACCGCGGCCGCGCGCCGCCGTCCGGGTACCGGCTGCGGCAGCCGGCGCTCGGCGCCACGCTCGAGCGCATCGCGCAATCCGGTCGCGCCGGTTTCTACGAAGGGCCGGTGGCGAGCGCGCTGGTCGATGCAGTCAATCGCGCGGGCGGTGCATGGCGGGCGGCCGACCTCACGAGCTACAAGGTGATCGAGCGCGAACCGGTGCGATTCGAGTATCGCGGTGCGACGATCACCGCGGCCGCCCTGCCTTCCGCAGGCGGCATCGCGCTCTCGCAATCGCTCGCAACCCTCGAAGGCTACACGCTCGGCGCCGTCGGCGAGCCTGCGACCGATCATCTGGTGGTCGAAGCGTTGCGGCGCGCGTTCTTTGATCGCGCGCGCTATCTCGCCGATCCCGATTTCGTCCGGGTGCCGGTCGCGAAGCTCGTTTCGCGCGAATACGTTCGCGCACGAGCGGCGGGCATCGCAGCGGGCAAGGCGACACCCAGCGATGCGCTCGGCGCGATACCCGAAGGCGCGTCCAGGGCGGAGAGTCAAAACACCACGCACCTGTCGATCGTCGACAGCGAAGGCAACCGCGTTGCAGCGACCGTGACGATCAACCTGTTGTTCGGCTCAGGCGTCGTGCCTGCAGGCACCGGCGTTCTGCTCAACAACGAGATGGACGATTTCACCCTGCGCGCCGACCTCCCGAATGCATTCATGTTGAGGGGCGGTCTCGCCAACCGGATCGAGCCTCGCAAGCGTCCGCTGTCGAGCATGACGCCGGCTTTCGTCGAAGACGACAAAGGCGTGCTGATCCTCGGCGCGCCGGGCGGCTCCCGCATCATCAGCCAGGTATTGCTGGCCACGCTCGAATACCTGCGTGCACCCGACGTCGACCTCGCCCGGCTCGTGGCCATGCCGAGATATCACCATCAGTACTGGCCCGACCGGGTAGAAGTCGAGCCGCAGGGGTTCAGCGCCGAGTGGCGCGCCGCGATGACGGGGAAGGGGCACGAGATCGTCGTCGCGAACCGCCGCTGGGGCAACATGCAGGCGGTGTTCAAATCGAAACGCGGCGGGGCCGCGCAGGCGGCGAGCGATCCGCGGGGCGAGGGAGTCGCATGGTATTAGAGGTACAATTGCGGCCCATGAAAACCACCTTTCTCGATTTCGAGCAGCCGATCGCCGAGCTCGAAACCAAGATCGAAGAGCTGCGCTTCGTTCAGGACGACACCGCCGTCGACATCTCCGAGGAGATCGGCAGGCTTCAGAAGAAGAGCCAGACGCTCACCAAGGACATCTACGCCAAGCTCACCGCGTGGCAGATCGCGCAGGTCGCACGCCACCCGCAGCGGCCTTATACCCTCGACTACGCCAATGCCCTATTCGACGGTTTCGAAGAGCTGCACGGCGATCGCACTTTCGCAGACGATGCGGCGATCGTCGGCGGGCTCGCGCGGTTCAACGGCGAGACCTGCATGGTGATCGGCCATCAGAAAGGCCGTGACACCAAGGAAAAAATCCGCCGCAACTTCGGGATGCCCAAGCCCGAGGGCTATCGCAAGGCGTTGCGGCTCATGAAGCTTGCGGAGAAGTTCGCGGTGCCGGTATTCACGTTCATCGATACGCCCGGTGCGTATCCCGGCGTCGGGGCGGAGGAGCGCAGCCAGTCCGAGGCGATCGGGCGCAATCTCTATGCGATGGCCGACCTCAAGGTGCCGGTGGTGTGCACCGTGATCGGCGAAGGCGGTTCGGGCGGCGCGCTCGCGATCGCGGTCGGGGACACGACGCTCATGCTGCAATACTCGACCTACTCGGTCATCTCCCCTGAGGGCTGTGCGTCGATCCTGTGGAAGAGCGCGGAGCACGCGCCCGAAGCGGCCGAGACGCTCGGCATCACCGCGACACGGCTCAAAGCGCTGGGGCTCATCGACAAGATCGTGCCCGAGCCTCTCGGCGGCGCGCATCGCGATCACGACACGATGATGCAGAACCTGAAAAAAGCTTTGCAGGAAAGCTGGAAGCAGGTGCGTGACAAACCTCTGGCCGAGCTCCTCGAGACCCGCTTCGACAAGCTGATCGGCTATGGCAAGTTCAAGGAAGTCGAAGCCCGCTGATCGCGGACGGCTCGATCTCGCGGCGCTCCTCGCAGCGCGGCTGAAAACGATCGTCGGGCCGGGCGACCGCCTGTTGCTCGCTTTGAGCGGAGGAGTCGATTCGGTCGTGCTGCTCGACATCCTCGCGCGTATCGCGCCGCGCCTGCGGGTCGACCTGAGCGCGCTGCACGTCGATCACCAGCTCAGTCCGCATTCGAAGACGTGGGCGAAGTTCTGCCGCGAGGCGTGTCGCGCGCGCGGAATCCCGTGCCGCGTGGTCAAGGTCGACGTCGCCCACGGCAACAGCACCGAAAGCGCGGCGCGTGTAGCCCGTTACGCCGCGCTGCGCAAGAGCCGCGCCGACTTCATCGTGCTCGCCCACAACGCCGACGACCAGGCCGAGACCGTCCTGCTGCAGCTCTTTCGCGGCGCGGGGGTGAGGGGCCTTGCGGCCATGGCGCCGGTTCGAAAGGACGAGGGTAGAGGGATGAGGGACGAGGGATGCAAGACGTCACTTGTTCGGCCTTTGCTGGACGTCTCACGTGAGCAGATAGAAGCGTATGCGAAGCGCCGCGAGCTCGTGTGGGTCGAAGACGAAAGCAACGCGGGCACCGCGTACCTGCGCAACTGGGTGAGGCACGAGCTCGCACCGCGGATCGCCGAACGCGTGCCCGGGTACCGCACCACGCTCGTGCGGGCCGCCAGCAACATGGGTGAAGCGGCGGAGCTGCTCGACGATCTCGCCGCGCTGGACGCCGGTGACGCCGCCGCCGGAGGTCCGCTCCCACTGGTGCGCCTGCGTGAGCTCTCGGTGCCGCGAGCGAAGAACCTGCTGCGCTTTGTCATCGCAGCTCGCGGCTGGCGCCTGCCTGATGCCGACCGCCTTGCGGAGGCTTTGCGCCAGGCGCTCAAAGCGCGCGCGGACGCGCGGGTGCACGTCGATCTCGGCGACTGTGAGCTGAGGCGCCGCGCGGGGCTGCTGTATCTCCTGCCGACCCGCGCGGTAGTTCCTCCGGATGCGGTTGTCGTGTGGAGGGGCGAGCCCGAGATCACGCTCGAAGGTCTGGGGGGAATCCTTGCGATGCGGCGCGAGCGCGGCATCGGAATGAGTCTCGCCCGGCTCGAGACCGGGCCGGTGACCATACGCGCACGGCTGGGCGGGGAGCGCCTCCAGCCCGCGGCGAACCGGCCGATCCGAACGGTGAAGAACCTGCTGCAGGAAGCGAGCATGCCGGCGTGGGAGCGCGACCGCGTCCCGTTCATTTATGCGGGGGACACACTCGCGTGTATTCCGGGGGTCGCGGTGGACCATCGGTTCCACGCAGGTCCGGGGGAACCATCGGTCGAAGCATCGTGGCGGCCGTCGGCAGGCGCTGCGAGCCGGGGCCCGGGCTGCGGTTAAGCCTCTGATAACGTGCGCTTTTGGGCATGATCCTGCTTTATTTCAACGCCTTATCGTGGTATCCTTGCAGGTTAGTTTCAAGAGACCAGGGGATACTGAATGGCTGTCGAACGTACTTTGTCCATCATCAAGCCGGATGCCGTCGCAAAAAACGTCATCGGCGAGATCTACACACGCTTCGAAAAGGCGGGTCTGCGCGTCATCGCGGCTCGCATGAAGCAGCTTTCGCGCGCCGACGCCGAAGGCTTTTACGCAGTGCACAAAGCGCGTCCTTTCTTCAAGGATCTCGTCGATTTCATGATTTCGGGTCCGGTCATGATCCAGGTGCTCGAAGGCGAGAACGCGACGCAGAAGAACCGCGATCTGATGGGTGCGACCGACCCGAAGAAAGCGGACAAGGGCACTATCCGCGCCGATTTCGCTCAAAGCATCGATGCGAACGCGGTGCATGGCTCGGATTCCGCCGAGAATGCCGCCGTGGAAATCGCCTACTTCTTCCCGACGCTGGATATCTGCTCGCGCTGAAAAGCGCTTCAAACATGGTGAATCTACTCGGCCTCTCTCCCGTTGAGCTGCAGGCGTTTTGCGCCGCGCTCGGCGAGAAGCCGTTTCGCGCAAAGCAGCTCATGCGCTGGATACACCAGGCGCACGCCGACGATTTCGGCGCGATGACCGACATCTCCAAAGCGTTGCGCGAGCGGCTCGCGGGGACCGCGACCGTTCAGGCGCCGCCCGTGCGGCGCGACACGACTGCCGCCGACGGCACCCGAAAGTGGCTCCTCGACGTCGGCACGAACAACGCGATCGAGACGGTCTTCATTCCTGAAACGGCTCGAGGCACGCTGTGCGTCTCGTCGCAGGCGGGATGCGCGCTCGAGTGTTCCTTCTGCTCGACCGGGCGGCAGGGTTTCAACCGCAACCTGAGCGTCGCGGAGATCATCGGCCAGTTGTGGCTTGCGAATCGCGCGCTCAGGCTCGGTGGGGTGACGCAGCGCGAAGGATCTTTGCGTGAACCGTGTGCTGACGCCGCGGAATCAGCACCTGAAGCTCGCCCCGAGCGACCCATCACCAATGTGGTGATGATGGGCATGGGCGAGCCTCTCGCGAACTTCGAGAACGTCGTCGCGGCGATGCAGCTCATGCTCGACGACTCGGCTTACGGACTTTCGCGAAGACGCGTGACGCTCTCGACCTCAGGTCTGGTTCCGGCGATCGACCGGCTTCGCGATGCGTGCCCGGTCGCGCTCGCGGTCTCTCTGCACGCGCCCAACGATCAGCTTCGCAACGAGCTGGTGCCGATCAATCGCAAGTATCCGATACGCGAGCTGCTCAAAGCGTGCGTGCGTTACATCGAGAAAGCCCCGCGCGATTTCGTAACGTTCGAATACGTGATGCTCGACGGGGTGAACGACACGCTCGCCCACGCGCACGAACTCGCGGCAGTCGTAGCCGACGTGCCGTGCAAGATCAACCTGATCCCGTTCAACCCGTTTCCCGGTTCGGGTTACGAGCGCTCGAAGCCCGACGCGGTCGCGCGTTTTCGCGACGTGCTGATCGGGGCCGACCTGACCACGACCGTGCGCAAGACCCGGGGCGACGACATCGACGCGGCGTGCGGTCAGCTCGCGGGAGAGGTCCAGGACCGGACTCGCCGGCACGCGCGCCGCGAAGCGCGCGCGGCGCTCGAAGGCAGCGCGCCTCACGCTCAAGCGGCCGGGGAGCGGGTCGGATGAAGGCCGCGATGACCGCGGCCGTAGTACTGCTGGCGCTCGCCGGCTGTGCGGTGCCTCGCAACGAGCCTGCATTCAAGACGCCCGCGACGACGGGCCCTGACGACAAGGTGCGCGACCGCGCGCGGATACATACCGAGCTTGCTTCCGGATATTACGAGCTCGGCAACATGGGCATCGCGCTCGAGGAGGTTCGCGAAGCGCTGCGCGCCGACCCGAATTACGGCCCTGCCTACAACGTCGCCGGGCTCGTATACGCCGAGCTCAAAGAGGACAAGTACGCGCACGAGCATTTTCAGCGTGCGCTCAATATCGATCCGCTCGACTCCGACGCCAACAACAACTACGGCCGGTTCCTGTGCGATCGCAAGCGCGAAGAGGAAGCGATACGCTATTTTCTCGCCGCATTACGCAATCCGCTGTACCAGAACCCGGGCCGCTCGTATGTGAACGCGGGCCTGTGTCTGCGCCGCCGCGGCGACGTCGCTGCGGCCGAGGATTACTTCAACAAAGCGCTGAAACTGCCGGCCGGCCAGCCGCAGGCGCTGTACCAGCTCGCCGACATGGCGTATACGCGCCGGGCCTACCCGCAGGCGAAGGAGTACCTGATTCGCCTCGAGAAGATTTCACCGGCAAACCCCGAGCTGTTGTGGCTCGCGCTGCGCGTGGAGCGCAAGCTCGGGGACCGCGACGCCGTTGCGAGCTACGGCACGCAGCTCACCCGTAATTTCCCCCAGTCCAAAGAGGCGAGGGCACTGCTCGCCGGAATAGACGAATGAGCCAAGGCTATTACGCGAGACACGAAAGCGCCCCGGGCGCGATGCTCTCCGCCGCGCGCGAAGAGCTCAACCTGACCGTGAGCGACGTAGCACGGCACCTGAAGCTGTCGCCTGCGCAGGTCGAGGCGCTGGAAGAGGGGGCCTACGACCGATTGCCGGGCCGCGTTTTCGTGCGGGGATTTCTGCGCAATTACGCGAAGCTCCTCGGCATCGATCCGCAGCCGCTGCTCCGCAGCATCGAGCACGAGATGCCCCAGCCCGCCATCGTGGAGGAAGCGCCGTCTTCTCCTGAAGTGGTCATGCCGCGGGAGCAGCCGGCGCGCTGGCCCATGTACATTCTTTTCGCGGCGATGACCGTCGTCGGCGCGCTGGCGATTTACGAGTTCGGCTTCAACGAGCCGCGCGACGAGGCAAAGGACGCCGAGACCGGAGCGACGACGGCCCCTGCGACGGCTGACGGATCGCCGAGCACTGCGCCGGCGGCACCGCCTGCATCGCCGTCGCCTGCGCCTTCGACCGCCGCTGCCCCCGCCAAAGCGCCGGCGCCTTCAGCCGCGGCGCCCGCTACTCCTGCACCCGGCGTCAGCACCGCGTCTTCGGGCGCACCCTCCGCTCGTGGTCAAGGCGAGCTGATGGCGTCCGCGCCAGCTGACGATGCGGGCAAGCCCCTGCTTCCCGGACAACGCGTTCTGCGTTTCAAGTTCGATACCGAATCGTGGGTGGAAATCCGCGACCGTAACGACAAGATCATCTTTTCCAAGCTCAACCGCGCCGGCAGCGAAGAGCGCGTGAACGGCGCTCCCCCGCTCAAGCTCATCGTCGGCAACGCGCGCGGGGTGCATCTTGACTATGACGACAAGGCGGTCGACCTCTCGCCGCACATCGGCGTGACCGTAGCCCGCCTGACTCTCCAATGAGCTGTCTGCCCGAATACGGCCCGGCCTCGCGCCGGGCGAGCACGCCGGTGCGCATCGGCGATGTCGTGATCGGCGGCGGCGCGCCTATCGTCGTGCAATCGATGACCAACACCGATACCGCCGACATCGAAGGCACGGTCGCGCAGACCGCTGCGCTCGCTCGCGCGGGCTCGGAGATCGTTCGGGTGACGGTCAATACCGCAGAGGCTGCGGCCGCGGTGCCGCACATCCGCGACCGCCTCGAGCAGATGGGCGTGAACATTCCGCTGGTCGGCGACTTTCATTTCAACGGCCATCGCCTGCTCACGCAGCACCCGGCATGCGCTCAGGCGCTCGCAAAGCTGCGAATCAACCCGGGTAACGTCGGACGCGGCTCCAAGCGCGACGACCAGTTCGGTACGATGATCGAGTTCGCGTGCCGCTTTGATAAGCCGGTGCGCATCGGCGTCAACTGGGGCAGCCTCGATCCCGAGTTGCTGGTGCGCCTCATGGACGAAAACGCGGCGAGCGCGGAGCCTCAGGACGCGTCGGTGATCACGCGGCGCGCGCTCGTCGCCTCCGCGCTCGACAGTGCCCGGCAGGCGGAAAGCATGGGCCTGCCTCACGAGCGCATCTTGCTCTCGTGCAAGGTGAGCGGCGTGCAGGACCTCATCGCGGTATATCGCGATCTTGCATCGCGCTGCGATTACGCGCTGCATCTCGGTCTCACCGAAGCCGGCATGGGGTCCAAAGGCATCGTCGCGTCCACGGCCGCGATGGCCGTGCTGCTGCAGGAAGGCATCGGCGATACGATCCGCGTTTCGCTGACGCCTGAGCCCGGTGGCGACCGCACGAAGGAAGTCGTGGTCGCGCAGGAGATCCTGCAGACGTTGGGCTTGCGGTCATTCGCGCCGATGGTCATCGCGTGCCCCGGTTGCGGCAGGACTACGAGCACGTTCTTCCAGGTGCTTGCCGAGCGCATCCAGACTTATCTGCGCGAGCAGATGCCGATCTGGCGCGCGAGCTATCCCGGTGTCGAGAACATGCACGTCGCGGTCATGGGCTGCGTGGTCAATGGGCCGGGTGAGAGCAAGCACGCGAACATCGGCATCAGTCTTCCGGGCTCCGGCGAGAATCCGGTCGCGCCCGTGTTCGTCGACGGGGTGAAAACCGTCACACTCAAGGGCGACGATATCGCCGGCGAGTTCCAGAGCCTCGTCGAGCGCTACGTGCAGGATAAATACGCGCCGGTCGCCGCGGCTGAAGCGGGCAGCGCGAAAGAGTCTGCGCCGGCGACCGGCTGAAGCAGCGCCTCGAAATCGATGACCAAAACGATACAAGCCGTCCGCGGGATGAACGACATCCTGCCGGACGAAGTTCACCTGTGGCAGTTTTTCGAGCATACCGTGCGCGAATGGCTGCGCTCGTACGGCTACCGCGAGATTCGCATGCCGGTGCTCGAGCGCACCGAGCTTTTCGTACGCTCGATCGGCGATGCCACGGACATCGTCGAGAAGGAGATGTACACCTTCGTCGACGAATTGAACGGCGAGAGCCTGACGCTGCGGCCTGAGGGTACGGCGTCGTGCGTGCGCGCCGCGGTCGAGCACAACCTGCTTTACGGAAGCGCGCAGCGGCTGTGGTACGGCGGGCCGATGTTCAGGCACGAGCGCCCGCAGAAAGGCCGCTACCGGCAGTTTCACCAGTTCGGTGTCGAAGCGCTGGGCTACGCCGGGCCCGATATCGACATCGAGCATATCGTGATGTGCGCGCGTCTGTGGCGCGTGCTCGGGCTCGAAGGCGTCGTGCTCGAGCTGAACTCGCTCGGCAGCGCGGAGGCGCGTCTGCGCTATCGCGCGCGGCTCGTCGAATATCTCGGACAGCATCGCGAGGCGCTCGATGCCGACTCGCAGCGACGACTCACCACGAACCCGCTGCGCGTTCTCGACAGCAAGAACCCTGCGATGCAGGCGCTGATCGAAAACGCGCCGCGGCTCGTCGACGATCTCGATGAAGACTCCGCCCGGCATTTCGAGGCGGTGCAGGACGGCTTGCGCGAAGCCGGTGTCGCGTATCGGCTCAATCCTCGGCTGGTCCGCGGTCTCGACTACTACAATCGCACCGTGTTCGAATGGACGACCGACCGTCTCGGTGCGCAGGGAACGGTCTGCGCCGGCGGACGCTACGACGGACTCGTGGAGCAGATCGGCGGCAAACCCGCGCCCGCGTGCGGCTATGCGATGGGCGTAGAGCGGCTGCTCGCGCTCATGCAGGAAGGGCCACTGCGCGAGGCGCCGGCCCCCGACGTATACGTGGTGCGGCAGGGCGAAGCCGCCGAACGCTACGCGCAGGGCATCGCCGAACGCATGCGCGACGCGGGGCTCAACGTGGTGCTGCACTGTGGGGGCGGCAGCTTCAAGTCGCAGATGAAAAAAGCCGACGCGAGCGGTGCCCGCTATGCCGCGCTGATCGGCGACGACGAGGTGCAGGCGGGGAATCTCACGATGAAACCGCTGCGTGCGCCTCGCGATGTTTCTAATAGCGGCGCGCCGCAGCCGACCGCACAGGCGCGAGTGGATCTCGCGCAAGCGGTCGCTCTGGCGGCAGCGCGCTGAACTTCAAAGGAAAGACATGGCTCTCGATCTCGAAGAACAGGAACAGATAGACGCAATCAAGGGTTGGTGGAGCGACTACGGCAAGCTGGTCATGCTGGTTGCGATAGCCGTGCTCGTCGGCATCGCTTCAGTTCAGGGATGGCGCTACTACCGCGCGCAGCAGGCCGAGCGTGCAGCGACGCTGTTCGGCCAAGTGGTCGAGGCCGAGAGCGCGAAGGACGCCAAGCGCGTGCGCGACATCGCCGCGAAGATCGTAGATAACTACGCGTCGAGTCAGTACGCGGGAATGGCCGCGCTCGCCGCGGCGAAAGCCGGCGTCACCACCGGTGAGCTCGACGATGCGAAGAAGAACCTGCAATGGGCTGCCGACCACGCCAAGGAAGAAGAGCTGCGCGACATCGCGCGGCTGCGCCTGGCCGGTGTGCTGCTCGACGAAAAGAAATACGACGATGCGCTGAAGCTCCTGTCGGCCAAAACCGGAGATGCTTTTGCGATGCTCTACGCCGACATGCGAGGCGACGTGCTCGTTGCGCAGGCCAAGCCGGCCGACGCGCGTGCAGCCTACCAGCTCGCGCTCGACAAAAGCGATCCGGGCAGCCCGTATCGCCGCCTGGTCGAAGTGAAGCTCGACGCATTGGGTGACGCCAAATGAGATTCAGACGTCCTCTTGCGGCGCTCGCGCTCGTCTCGATCGCGGCATGCTCCACGATCGGGGATACCTACGATCGCTGGTTCGGCAGCCGTCCGGCGGCGAAGCCCGCCCCGCTGGCGGTGTTCAAGCCGACCGCACAAACCCGAATCGCGTGGCAGGGCAGTGCAGGCCCTGCGGAGCGGGCGGTATTTTTTCCCGCGCTCACCGGAACGACGGTGTATGCGGCCGGCGCTGCAGGTCAGATCGTCGGTTTCGATACGCGGACCGGGAAGCCGGTCTCGCGCCTGACCATAGGCCAGCGGCTTTCGGGCGGTGTCGCCGCGAGCGGGTCGCTGGTGCTCGTGGGCACCGCGAAAGGCGAAGTGCTCGCGTACGACGCGGGCGGCAAGCAGCTCTGGAAAACGCAGCTCGCAGGCGAGGTGCTCGCACCGCCCGCGGTCGAAGGCACGCTCGTCGCGGTGCGCGCAGGGGACGGACGCGTTTACGGGCTCGATGCGCTCACCGGTAAACAGCGCTGGGTGTATCAGCGCGCGACGCCCGCGCTTTCGCTGCGCAGCTACAGCGGTGTGGCGCTCGAGCGCGGCGCGGTTTTTGCCGGCTTTTCGGGCGGGCGGCTGGTCGGGCTCAATGCCCAGACCGGCGCGGTGGGGTGGGACAGCGTGGTCGCGCTCCCTCGCGGCACGACCGAGCTCGAGCGCGTCGCCGACGTGATGGGGCTGCCGGTCGTCGACGGCGACCGCGTGTGCGCAGTGGCTTATCAGGGACGCGTCGCGTGCTTCGACACGCAGAGCGGCACGACGATCTGGGCGCGCGACATGTCGAGTGTCGCAGGCATGGATGCCGATCACAGGGGGGCTTACATCACCGACGACAAAAACGCAGTGGTCGCGCTCGACAAGGCGAGCGGCGGAAGCCTGTGGAAACAGGACAAGCTGTTCGGCCGCGGCCTCTCCGCGCCCCTCGCGTTCGGGCGCTACGTCATCGTGGGCGATTATGAAGGGTACGTGCATCTGCTTTCGCGCGAAGACGGTTCGTTTGCGGGACGCATCGCGACCGATGGCAGCGCGATCGGCGCGGCTCCCCTCGCGCTCGACGGCGACACGGTCCTCGTCCAGACGCGCAACGGCGGGGTGTTTGCTATTGCCGTGCAATAGCAAAGTGTTGAGTGCTGAGTGTTTAGTGAAAAAGCTCAACGCCCGACGCCCTCGCCACTAAACATTCATCACTCAACACCTAACTCTCGGTAGCCCCATGCTCCCCATCGTAGTGATCGTCGGCCGGCCCAACGTCGGCAAGTCGACTCTTTTCAACCGGCTCACGCGTAGCCGAGATGCGATCGTGCACGACCAGCCGGGCATCACGCGCGATCGCCACTACGGGAAAGGCAAAGTCGGGCGCAAGGCGTACCTGATCGTCGACACCGGCGGTTTCGAGCCGGTCGCGACCGAAGGCATTTACCACGAGATGGCGCGGCAGACGCGCCAGGCGGTCGACGAAGCCGATCTCGTGCTGTTCATGGTCGACGCGCGCGCGGGACTCACCGCGCAGGACCGGATCATCGGCGAGGAGCTGCGCAAGAGCGGGCGCCGCGTGCACGTGGTGGTCAACAAGTCCGAAGGGATGCAGCCTGAGAACGCAGCGGCCGAGTTCCACGAGCTCGCGCTCGGCGACCCGCTGACGATCGCCGCCGCGCACGGGGAAAACGTCACCGACTTGATCGATCTGGTCCTCGAGGATTTCCCCGACGCCGACGAGCGTCGCGAGGACGATTCGAAACAGCCTCGCATCGCGGTAGTCGGCAGGCCGAACGTCGGCAAATCCACGCTCGTCAACGCGCTCATCGGCGAAGAGCGCGTGATCGTGTTCGACCAGCCTGGAACGACCCGCGACTCGATCTACATGGACTTCGAATGGGACGGGCGCCCGTACACGCTCATCGACACCGCGGGCATGCGCAAGCGCGGGCGCATGGAGGAGGCCGCGGAAATATTCTCGGTGGTCAAGACCATGCAGGCGATCGCGGACGCGAACGTGGTCGTGCTCGTGCTCGACGCAACGCAGGAGATCTCGGAGCAGGACGCTCACATCGCCGGGTTCATACTCGAAGCCGGGCGCGCTCTGGTGCTGGCGGTGAACAAGTGGGAAGCGGCCGACGCTCATCAGCGCGAGACGATCAAGGGCCACATCGACCGCAAGCTGACCTTCCTCTCCTTCGCGCGGCTGCATTTCATCTCGGCGCTGGCGGGGCAGGGCATCGGGGCGGTGATGAAGTCGATCGACGCGGCATACGCGGCGGCGATGTCCAAGCTGCCCACGCCCAAACTGACCCGTGCGCTCATCGAGGCGATCGCCCAACAGCATCCGCCGCGCGCGGGATACGGGCGGCCGAAGCTGCGGTATGCGCACCAGGGCGGGTCGAACCCGCCGCGCATCATCATCCACGGCACCCAGTTACAGCACGTTCCGGACAGTTATCGCAGATACCTCGAACGATTCTTCCGGGAGGCTTTCAAATTGCAGGGCACGCCGCTGAAGGTCGAGTTGAAAACCGGTCGTAATCCTTATGTATAACGGCGTTCACCACCATGCAAAAACGCGGCTAACCCAATGGCGTTACGACAGAAAATCAGATACAGTGAGAAACCCATAATGACAACGGCGAGGGTACCATGAGCAACAAAGGGCAGTTACTACAAGACCCGTTCCTGAACACTTTGCGCAAGGAACACATCCCCGTCTCGATTTATCTCGTCAACGGCATCAAGCTGCAGGGCCAGATCGATTCGTTCGACCAGTACGTGGTATTGCTGAAGAATACTGTGACTCAGATGGTGTACAAGCACGCGATCTCGACCGTGGTTCCGGCGCGTCCCGTCAATTTCCAAGCAGACCAAAGCCCAGACGCTTGATGTCTGCAGTGTCCAGTTCTTGATGTCCGATCGTGCAGGTAGCAACGGGCCGGCGGTTCTTGTCGGTCTCGATTTCGGCAAGACCGGCTACGCCGAAAGCCTCGAAGAAGCCAAACAGCTCGCATCCAGCGCAGGCGTCGGTGCGCTCACGATCGTCAAAGGCCGCCGCGAGCGTCCCGATCCCGCGCTGTTCGCCGGCAAGGGCAAGGTCGAGGAAATCGCGCAGGCGCTCACCGACAGCAAGTCTTCCGTGACGATCTTCAATCATGATCTGTCGCCGGTGCAGGAGCGCAATCTGCAGAAGCGTCTGGACTGCCCGGTCGTCGACCGCACGAGCCTCATCCTCGACATTTTCGCGCAACGCGCCCGCAGCCATGAAGGGAAGGTGCAGGTCGAGCTCGCGCAGCTCGAGCGTTTGTCCACGCGGCTCATTCGAGGCTGGACTCACCTGGAGCGGCAAAAAGGCGGCATCGGCCTGCGAGGTCCCGGCGAGACCCAGCTCGAAACCGACCGGCGGCTTCTCGGCAAGCGGGTGAAGATGCTCAAGGAAAAGCTCTCGCGCATGCAGGCGCAGCGCGCGGTGCAGCGACGTGCGCGCGAGCGCGCGCACGTCTTCTCGGTTTCGCTCGTCGGTTATACCAACGCCGGCAAATCGACACTTTTCAACCGCCTGACGCACGCCGGGGTCCACGCCGCCGATCAGCTTTTCGCCACCCTCGACACCACGACGCGCCGCATTCGCGGCCAGAACAACACGCCCATCGTCCTGTCGGACACGGTCGGCTTCATACGCCAGCTTCCCCACACACTGGTCGCAGCGTTTCGCGCGACCCTGGAGGAGACGGTGCACGCTGATCTGCTGCTGCACGTCGTCGATGCCAGCAGCGCAGATCGCGATGCGCAGATCGAGGCCGTGAACGTGGTCCTCGCCGAGATCGGCGCCGACGCGATCCCTCAGGTGCTCGTTATGAACAAGATCGATCTCACGCAACTCGAGCCCCGCGTCGAGCGGGACGAGTATGGTAAAATCGCGCGCATTTGGATCAGCGCGGAAGCTGGCTTGGGCCTCGATTCGCTTCGCCTCGCGCTAGAAGAATACGCATCTGCCGCGCTGCCGCTCACGCCGGACCAGCGCCCCGCGGCGGCATGACAACGTCATCTCTCTTTTATTCGTCAACGGGTCTCTTAAGGCTTCCATGTCAGCGACGTTACGTTCGGCACGCGACTATCTGCGGCAACGCTCGCTTAATGCTTGGGGTGCGCTGATGTCGCTCAACGATCCGAACTGGGGACGCCGCCCCGGCGGCGGCAATCAGGGGCCTCCCGACCTCGAAGAGCTCTGGCGCAATCTGAACCGCAAGCTCGAAGGGCTGTTCGGCCGCCGCGGTGGCGACGGCAATGCCGGCGGCGGCCGGAGCCCGCGCCGCATGGGCGGCGGGTTGGGGCTGCTCGCGGCACTCGTGGTCGTCGTGTGGCTGGCGAGCGGCTTCTACATCGTTCCTGAAGGACAGCGCGGCGTCGTGCTCAGGTTCGGCAGGCTGGTCGAGACGACCATGCCGGGTCCGCGCTGGCACCTGCCTTATCCCGTCGAATCCGCCGAAGTGGTCAACCTGCTCGGCGTGCGCACGGTCGAGGTCGGTTATCGCAACAACGTCAAGAGCAAGGTTCTCAAAGAGTCACTCATGCTCACCGACGACGAGAACATCATCGACGTTCAGTTCGCGGTGCAGTACGTGCTGAAAAGCCCGGCCGATTATCTGTTCAACAGCCGCGAGCCCGACGAGACCGTGCTGCAGGCCGCCGAAACCGCGGTGCGTGAGATCGTGGGTAAAAGCAGCATGGACTTCGTGCTGTACGAAGGGCGCGCCGAAGTGGCGTCCCGTTCCCACAAGCTGATGCAGGCGATCCTCGACCGCTACGGCACCGGCATCAACATCAGCAAAGTGACGATGCAGAATGCCCAGCCGCCCGAGCAGGTGCAGGCGGCGTTCGACGACGCGGTGCGCGCGAGCCAGGACCGCGAGCGCCAGAAAAACGAAGGCCAGGCGTATGCCAACGACGTCATTCCGAAAGCGCGAGGCATGGCGGCGCGCCTGAAGGAAGAGTCCGAAGGCTATCGCCAGCGCGTAATCGAGCGGGCCGAAGGCGATGCCTCGCGCTTCCGCCAGATTGTCACCGAGTACAGCAAAGCCCCGCAGGTCACGCGTGACCGCCTGTATATAGAGGCGATGCAGGAGATCCTGTCCAACTCGAGCAAGGTCCTCGTTGACCAGAAAGGCGGCAACAACCTGCTCTACCTGCCGCTCGACAAGCTCATGCAGATGACGACTCCGGGCGCCGTGGAACCGCCGAAAGCGCCGGCCGAAGCGGTTGTGCCGCAGGAGCCGACCACCGCTCGCAGCCGCGAGGCGTTCCGCAGCCGCGACAGGGAGACCCGCTGATGAACCGTAATCTGGGCGCCGTGCTCATCGCTGCGGTCGTCGTGCTCATCCTCGCCTCGCTGTCGCTCTTCGTTGTCGACCAGCGCCAGAACGCGATCGTGTTTCGCCTCGGCGAGGTCGTGGATGTCAAACGTGAGCCCGGGCTGTACCTGAAGGTGCCTTTGCTCGACAATGTGCGCTTCTTCGACACGCGCATCCTGACGATCGACAGCGCGGAGCCCGAGCGTTTTCTGACCTCCGAGAAAAAGAACGTCCTCGTCGACCTTTTCGTGAAGTGGCGGATCGTCGATGTTCGCAACTATTACGTCTCGGTCGGCGGCGACGAAGCGCGCGCGCGCACGCGTCTCCTGCAGACGATCAACGACAGCCTGCGAGCCGAATTCGGTAACCGCACCGTGCATGAGGTGGTATCCGGCGAGCGCGACAAGATCATGGAACTCATGCGCCAGCGCGCGAACGAGGACGCGTCCAAAATCGGCGTGCAGGTGCTCGACGTGCGCATGAAGCGCGTCGACCTTCCGCAGGAAGTGAGCGAGTCGGTGTACCGGCGTATGGAGGCGGAGCGCAAGCGTGTGGCCAACGAGCTGCGGTCCACCGGGTCGGCCGAATCCGAGAAGATCCGTGCCGACGCCGACCGCCAGCGCGAGGTCATACTCGCGCAGGCGTATCGCGACGCGCAGAAGATCAAGGGCGATGGCGACGCCAAGGCGACCGCGATCTACGCCGGAGCGACTCAGACCAATCCGGAGTTCTACGCGTTCTACCGCAGCATCGAAGCGTACAAGCAGAGCTTCAAGAACAAGAACGACGTGCTCGTGCTCGAGCCGAATTCGGAATTCTTCAAGTATTTCAGGTCGGGCGGCAAGGCGGGCAAATAGATCCGCAGCTCGAAAGCATCCACCGCCGCACGTTCGTCGTCGACGGGAAGCAGCGCCCATGAGCAACACTCTGCTGACCGCCCTGGCTCTGATGCTGGTGATCGAAGGCCTGCTGCCTTTTCTCCTGCCTGCATTGTGGCGCGACACGTTTCGGCGCCTGACCGAGATGGGCGACGGCCAGATCCGTTTCATCGGGCTCACCTCGATGCTGGCCGGCCTGCTGCTGCTCTACGTCGCGCGGCAGTGATGCGCTGAAGCAAAGTCGCGCGTTTCCTCTATAATTCCGCGGTTTCACACTGGATTTTCAGCTCATGCGCGCCTGGCTCCTCCCGGAGTACATCGAGGATATCCTGCCGGCCCAGGCGTGCCGGATCGAGCGCCTGCGCCGCGACATCCTCGATCTGTTCCAGGTGCACGGCTATGAGCTCGTCATGCCGCCGCTGCTCGAGTACGTCGATTCGCTGCTGACCGGCACCGGTCACGATCTCGATCTGCAGACTTTCAAGCTCGTCGACCAGCTTTCCGGACGCATGCTGGGCCTGCGCGCCGACATCGCGCCGCAGGTCGCGCGCATCGACGCACACCTGCTCAACCGCCGCGGGGTGACGCGCCTGTGCTACGCCGGCAGCGTGCTGCACACACGGCCCAACGGCATGAACCGCACGCGGGAGCCGCTGCAGATCGGCGCCGAGATCTACGGCCATGCCGGCATCGAGAGCGACGTCGAGATCCAGCGCCTCATGATGAAAGCGCTCGGCGTGGCGGGGCTGAAGGCGGTCTCGCTCGAT